>NZ_JAWDIY010000008.1:0-201035 GCF_032380655.1 Diplocloster hominis
GAGAAAAGGGCCTGTCCCCGGATGTTGACTGTAATGGTCCATCCTTCTCGGGAAGCACTCGCTTTATTTCCCCGGATAAGCCAACATCCGGGGACAGGCCCCTTTCTCCACGCAGTTACTTGAAGATTTAGCTTTCCTACCGAAAGGTGCCAGTCCCCTCTCAAAATCCCCATTTACCAAAGATGGCCGTGAATCGTAACCAAATTCTTAATCGAAGTTTCATTTTTAATCTAAAATCTAAAGATTCCTGCATGTAAATTTAACAAAATGAATATATTTTCACTTTTTTCTCATGCCCATTCCGTTAAAATAGTGTTATCTTTCATAATCAGCATCTACAGCAGTAGTATTCAAGGCATGGAACCACCTGGAAAATAACCCGGACCAATGGGAGAAACTCGCATGGAGGAGAAGATGAACTATCTGAAATTGACCGAACCTTATCTGAATCTGATCTTTGCCTATGAAAAAGACAAAGAGGTAACCTTGCTGTATGCAGGGATCAATAACCGGGAGCCGGATCGGGCATATAAAGGCTGCCGCATCGTGGATGTCATGACACCGGGACTCCCGAACTATTCTTTCCGGGGGGCGAAGAACTATTATGATACACCTCAGCTGCATTTCTGTTATCAGTCCCATGAAATTCTGGACAGGACCACAGGGAAAGAACTGCGGTTTTTTCAGAAATGCGGGGACTTAACCGTAGTGACCACCTTCACACTATATGAAGGCATACCCGTATTCCGGTGCAGCAGTGAGATTGTGAATCACGGATCGGCTCCCCTGACGCTGGAGGGGATCAGTTCCCTGCAGTATGGATTTCCAATAGAGGAAAATAATGAAAATGCTGTGGATCAGCTGATCCTCTATGAGCCTCATAATACCTGGTCGGAGGAATGCAGGTGGGTGACACAGAGCCTGCGGTCGGCAGGGCTGGAAGCCTATGGAAATTTAAGTTACGACCGGGTGCATATTTCCAACAGCAGCGGCTTATCCTGCGGGGAACATCTGCCCATGGGGGGACTGACGCATACCAATGGCGAATCGGCCGTATGGCAGATTGAATCCAACGGGGCCTGGGCGTGGGAGGCTGGAATCGCGGCGAAGGATTACCGGGGGCCGCTTCTGGAGAATCCGTGTATGAATTCCTTTTACCTGCAGTTAAGCGGACCGAGACTGGAAGAGAATCATTGGAGAATCAGGCTGAATCCTGGCGAGACCTTCCAAAGCGTATCCGCAGCCATGGCTTTTGGAAAACAAAACGTAGAGGAAGCGCTGGCGCACCTGACAAAATACCGTCGCAGAATCCGCCGGCCGCATATAGATTATGAGCGGCTGCCGGTTATTTTCAATGATTATATGAACTGTTTCATGGGCGACTCCACGACCGGGAGGCTGCTGCCCCTGATCAGTCAGGCGGCAAATGTGGGATGTGAAGTTTTCGTAATAGACTGCGGCTGGTATGATGCAGGTGACTGGCAGTATACCTTTGGTGATTTCAGACCATCGAAAGAACGGTATCCCAACGGGCTGCAGGAGGTGGTACATAAAATCCGCCGGTGCAATATGATACCGGGAATCTGGCTGGAACTGGAAGCTTTCGGTGTGGACTGCAGTCTTGCAGGCCAGATGCCAAAGGATTGGCTTTTTCAACGGGATGGCCATCCTGTCATTGATTCCGGCAGGTATCAGCTGGATTTTCGGAATGAGCAGGTTGCGGCCAGGGCCACACAGATTATCCGGGACATGGTAGGGAACTACGGGTTCGGCTATATTAAACTGGATTATAATATGTGCAGCGGGCCTGGCACCGATTATCAGTCGTTCAGCCTTGGAGACGGGCTTCTGGGGCACAACCGGGCTTATCTGGAATGGCTGGATTCCATTCAGGCGGAGTATCCGGATCTGATCCTGGAAAATTGCGGCAGCGGGGGCCTGCGGATGGATTATGCTATGCTGTCACGTATGAGTATCCAATCCTTAAGCGACCAGGAGGATTTTCATAAGATGGCCGTCATCGCAGCCAACAGCGCGTCGGCAGTGGCCCCGGAGCAGTGCGGAATCTGGTCTTATCCCGGGAAAGCTTCAGATGCGGAAGATACGGTATTTAATATGGTAAATAGTATGCTCTTCCGAATCCACATGGGAGGCCGCCTGGATGAGCTGGCCCCGGTGTGCAGGCAGCTGGTGGCGGAGGCTGTCACTTGTTATAAAGGCTACCGGAAAGAGATAACGAAGGCGGTTCCCCACTGGCCGCTGGGCTTGCATAAGTGGGACGCCCCCTGGCTGTGCTGCTGTCTGGAGAGCGGGGAGGCATATTATATAGCGGTATGGCGTTTACATGGTTCGCAGAAGGAGACTGCCGTTTCGCTGGCTTTTGTACAGGATCAAGTGGAACTGCCTGAAATGTGGTATCCCTCCTTTGCTGAGGATACAACGGAGTGGAACCCTGATACGAAAGAATTGAAGATAACACTGGAGCGGCCTTACAGTGCCAGACTGCTGAGAATGAAAAAAGGCGCACTCAATTCTGTATCCCAATCAAGATCGTAACCACCGTCCCATGCGGCTCTGCCCGTTCCACGGTCAGTGCCTGATCCTCCTTCAGCAGATAATTTAACCGCCACCTGATGTTAGCCAGCCCGATGTGGTTTCCCCGCGAGGCCTCATCCTCTTCCTGCCGGTCCGCTTCCAGACATAATTTCCGGTAATTCTCCATATCGATACCTACCCCATTATCTTCGATGCGGATTACAAGTTGATCCGCATCTGTTTTTTTATAAACCTGGATCCTGATAAAGGGTTCCTCATCCCAGTCAGAGAGATCCTCGGACAAAAATCCATGCAGCAGTGCGTTTTCAACGATGGGCTGGATGATATGTTTGGGAATCTTCCATTTCAGCACGTCTTCGGCCACTTCCCAGAACACCCGGATCTGATCCGCATACCGGCAGGATTGAATCGTCATGTATTGCTTGACCACATCGATTTCCTGCTCTACCGTGTCAAAGACAGAGATGTCATTGATCCGCAGGCTGTCCTTGAGAATCCGGATCAGAGCGTTATTCAACACGACGATATCTTCGTTTCTGCCCTTTCTGGCCAGATAATTGATCGTATTCATGGTGTTATAGATAAAGTGAGGGTTTATCTGAGAGATCAGCAGACCATACTTCATCTGCTGTTTTGTTTTTTCATTTTCCAGCAGCCTTCGGATATGCTTTTGCAGCTCCAGGGCCATCTGGTTAAATGCATGGCTCAGATCCTCGATCTCATCGCCGGTCCGGATATCCACCAGCGCCTCTTCGCCGTCCGGCACTTTCTTCATGTGCAGGGAGAGGACTTCCAGCGGTTCGATGATATTCCGGATCAGTGGATTCAGAATAAAGCTGGCCAGCAGGACAACGAACAGGACGGATAGGATCAGAATGATAAAGATCGGGAAAAAGTTCCCCAGCAGTTCATGATAAGGCACATACGCAATGAATTTCCAACGGGTCACTTCACTGATATGTGTGATATAGATTCCGCTTCCGCGGTTCAGGATAAAATCCTCCTGTAACCGGTATCTGGCGCTGTGATCCAGTACCGGAGCGTAGTCAAAAGCGGCTTCCCCGCTGCTGGAATAAAAGGGCTGGTTCCAGGTATCCAGCCAGACATAGTGGCGGAAGGTCTTGTCTGCGGTCTGAATCAGCTGGATCAGACTGTCCGCCCGGAAAGTCAGAATGATTTTTCCATACAATCCAGACATGGATTCCAGAGGGGCGCAGAACGTGAAATTGTCCTGGCCGTCAGGGGAGAAGAACTTCAGATAATTCTTTTTCTCCTGTTTTTGATACCAGTCGGAGCACAGGATGCTGTCGATGTCGGAATCGTTGATAAAAACCGAGCGGAACACCCTTCCGTCGTCCAGAAGCAGGACGATATCCTGTATGGAGGCGCTCATTCCGGCCAGTTCCGTGAGCTGGTTTGAAATCAGGTTTTCATAGTAGGATGAATCTTTTGGTATCTGCGTAAAATCTGTATTCTGAACGGGTTCTGCATACAGCGAAGGTTCCGCTTCCCGAGCAAGATCATACTCTTTAATCAGCGAGAGCAGACGTTTGTCCGTAGTGATCCAGCCGGCGTATTGGATTACACTTTTGCAGCTGTCATTCATCTGGTCGACGATCTGGTCCGAGATGACGTTCATGTTATAGACGGAATTTTTAACATAATTCCAGGAGAAGAGGAAAATTAACGGAATGCTGATGGTGAGTATGGCTAAAATGACCAGGATGTTGGTTCGGCGTTTCAGCTTCTGTCCAATTTTGGATCTTGTATTCATACCGGTTCTCCCTTCCTTTCATAAGCGGATCTGTTCTTATAATCAATAGGCTTGATCCTCTTCAGCTTATAAAAGACCTGGCTGAAGTACTGGGAAGAGGAATAACCCACCATCTCAGCCACGCGGTAGATCTTCAGATCCTCCTTTTCCAGTATTTTACAGGACTGTTCGATGCGGTATCTGGTAAGGTAATCCCATACAGTGAAGCCGGTATCCTGTTTGAATACCCGTCCCAGATGGGTGGTGCTTAAGCCCGCTTCATCGGCGATCTGCTGTACCGACAGATGCTCGTCGGCATAATAATCGGAAATAAACTGAATCGCCTTCTGAGTTTCTCTCGTCCGCTTATGCTTTTTCAAGCGGCAGATCTTTTCAAGCTGAGACAGGGTCCAGTCGTGAACGGAACGGGCATTTACCAGGTCGGAGTCCTTTAAATCATCCGGCTCCACGGACAGACTGTGGAAAATACAGGAAAAATAGACCTGTGTATATTCAGACAAACCCAGATAGTTATGCTGGGAAAGGAGATTCTCAAAAAAATCTTCCGTAAAGGACAGCAGCTGATCCGGGTTTTCTTCCAGAAGCGAGTGGATTCTTGACTCCGACAGCCCGGTCCTGGTATTTGTGATGAACAGATCCGGATCATCCAGGGAACGGATCTGCCTGTTTTCCAGAAAATACCGGGCCCGCAAGGTTTTCTGACGGCAGAAATAATCCTGGTGCAGCTTTTCAAGCGGCTGTACCCGGGGCTGATAGAAGAACGAGAAACTCTCCGCTATATGATCGGTAAAATAACGGTGCAAAGCCTGAGTGAAACAGTAGACAGACTGATGAAGATACGCCCCGGAATTAGAGGGCGGTACCTGAAGCAGCATAACCAGTTTATTATTGTAAGCCTGAAATACATACAGATTTTCTGCATGTGTATCATTGAAATTTTCACACAGAACCTGGGCATCCGCCAGGCGTTTCGTTATGGGATACCGTTCCTGCAGCCCGTGGTCCTCCACCCAGGGAAACAGAATATCCGGGGCGATGACCAGATAGGAGTATCTGTCCGGTAAGACGGACAGGACGCCTTCGGGAATGGCAGCTTTACTGTCCAGAAAAGCGTGGTGCAGGTTTTTCTGGATATAGGTGTAATTGAGCCGGAGGTCCGACAGATAGTTATCCCTTATTTCGATCAGCTTCGCGGTCAGACTGTCCGATGTGATCTCATCCTTCATCAGGTAATCTTCCACACCCAGCCGGAAGGCCTGTTTCATATAATCGATTTCCGCGTAGGCGGTCAGCAGCAGGAACCGCATGTGAGGCTGGCTGCTGCGGATCTGCCGGATCAGTTCGATACCATTCATGCCGGGCATACTGATGTCTGTGATAATGATATCCAGCTTTTCCCGGCCGGCGATACCAAGCGCCTGCTTTCCATTATGGGCGGTGCCTGCGATGTGATATCCCAGGGCTTCCCAGTCCACCATGAGTTTCAGATCCTCGATTGCCAGATATTCATCGTCCACTAATAAAACCTGCAGGCTGTCCATAAGCGTTTCCCTCTTTCTGGTGTCGAAATATGTCATATAGCAACTTTATATTATAGTAGCACAGCCGGAATTTATGGTAAATATCCGAACCCGAACATGATGGGATAGTAAACAAAAAGGTCGGATATTTTATTATTTTACATGGGACTGGTTGCTATACTTGATTTACAAAGGCGTTGAAGCTTCGAAAGGGAGGGAAAACAATGGAGGATAAGGTGATCTTGTCGGTTTCGAATATAACGAAAACCTTCGGAATCGTCAAAGCCCTCAATCAGGTGAGCATCGATTTCCGGTCAGGTGAGATACACGGGCTGATCGGGGAAAACGGCTCCGGGAAATCTACGATGGCATCTGTCATCACCGGTGTCTACAGGGCGGAGGATGGAACCATGACCCTGGATGGGCAGCCGTACCAGCCGGAATCGGTACTGGATGCTGCGGGACAGGGGATCTGTATGATCGTCCAGGAGATGGGCACCATCGATGGAATCAGTGTGGCGGCCAATGTGTTCGCCGGGAAGGAAAATCTGTTCGCCCATATGGGGATCGTCCGGAAGAAGGAAATGATCCGGGCAGCGCAGATTATCCTGGACGAGATCGGAGCCTGCGATATCCGGGCAGAGAATCCGATCGACGGGGAGTCCTTCGAAAACCGAAAGATTGTGGAGATCGCCAGGGCCATGTACGAAGAGGTGAAGGTGATGATCGTGGACGAAACCACGACTGCGCTGTCCCAGAAGGGACGCAGGATCCTGTACCGGCTGATGAACCGGTTAAGGGAGGAGGGGAAAACCATCATTTTCATATCGCATGATCTGGATGAACTGACACAGCTCTGTGATTCCGTGACCATACTGCGGGACGGGAATTTTGTCCGGGATCTGAGAAAAGAGGAGATTACGCCGGATATCATGAGAAAGCTGATGGTCGGCCGGGACGTGCAGGACGATTACTACCGGACAGACCAGCAGAAGGCCCTGACGGATCAGGTGGTGCTGGAGGTGGAACATGTCAGCAGCAGCCTGCTCAAGGATATCAGCCTGAACTTAAAGAAGGGGGAAATCCTGGGGATCGGCGGCCTGACGGACTGTGGTATGCATGAATTGGGGAAAGTCATCTTCGGCATCCAGCAGCCGAAGAAGGGAAATGTATACGCAGGGGAGAAACGGACCCGAATCCGCAATCCCAGAACGGCGATCCGCCAAAAGATCGGTTATGTGTCCAAGAACCGGGATCAGGAGTCGGTTATGAAGCTGTCCAACATACGGGACAATATCTGTCTGCCGTCCTATGACAAGATTAAAAAAGGATGCTATGTGTCGCCTAAGGCCGAAGAAGAACTGGCCGGCAGGGAGAGCAATAAGCTGAGCATTAAGATGAGTTCCCTGGACCAGCTGTGCATCCAGTTAAGCGGCGGCAACAAACAGAAAGTGGCGCTGGCCAAATGGCTGGGTAATGATTCGGATCTGCTGATCCTGGACTGCCCGACCCGGGGAATCGATGTGGGAGTCAAAGCGGCGATCTATCAGCTGATGAACCAGTATAAGCAGTCGGGAAAATCGATCCTGATGATATCCGAGGAGCTGCAGGAATTAATCGGCATGAGTGACCGGATACTGATCCTGAAGGACGGAGCGCTTTCAGGCACCTTTGACAGAAGCCCGGATCTTACGGAAAATGATCTGATACAATATATGATTTAACAGGAGGGATGGCAAGTGGCTCAGGTAAAAGCACCGGTTCTGGTGAAGCCAAAGAAAAAGCTTACGGACCGGATCAATATAAGGGACTTTATACCGTTTATCGGGCTGATCCTGATTGTTCTGTTTTTTCAGGTCATCAGCGAGGGAACCTTATTATCTATTAAGAATATGAAATTGATATTGAACCAGTCTTTCGCACTGGTGATCGGAACCGTATCCTGCTCCTTCATTGTGGCGCAGGGTGACGTGGACTTCTCCATGGGTTCCATGGTGGGGATTACGGCGGTCTGCGCTGCCTGGACGGCCCAGGTGATGCCGGTCCTTGCGCTGCCGGTCGCAATGGCGGTGGGACTCATATTTGGAATGGCCAACGGTCTGCTGTATGTAAAATTCCATATTCCGTCGTTTGTAGTTACGTTAAGTACTCTGTTGGTCCTAAGGGGGCTTACGATCTTTATCTCGGGAGGCGGGTCGGTCAGCGTACCATTTTCCATGTACATTTATGATAATTCCGGGTTAAAATTGATCGTAGTGCTGGTGGTAATCGCAATCGCCTGCTTTGCGTTTAATTACACGAAGGTGGGTAAGTTCTGTAAGGCAGTTGGGTCCGGCGCGGAAGCGGCTTTCCAGTCCGGGGTCCCGGTCAGCAAGATGCGGATATTCGGTTACGCTTTGTCGGCTACCATGTGCGGGCTGTGCGGTTTCTTTAACATGGTGAGAGCCGGGTCAGCTGCTACGAATACGGGGAACCTGTTTGAGACCGATGTGCTGATCGCGCTGGTGCTGGGGGGGATGCCTTTGTCAGGGGGCGCTTCTTCTAAGATCCGGTGCGCCGTGATCGGCAGCTTAATTCTGGCGGTGCTGGCTAACGGGCTGGTATTCTGGAATATTAACGAGAAGCTTCAGCAGGGGATTAAGGGCGTGGTATTTCTGGTGGCGGTCTGGCTGACGTTTGATAAGCGGAACGCGCAGGTGATTAAATAGGATTTTTGTTCAGGATTTGATACTTTAGGGAAAATTATCTTCTTAGAAAGGGAAGGTTGCGGTATGAGAAAGTTAACAGCGGTGTTTATGGTTTTGATTCTTTCGTTTGCTATGGCGTTGACTGGGTGTTCAGGGAAGAGCGCGGAGAAGGAAGCGAATCCGGATGGACAGAGTGTTCAGGCGGCTTCGGAGGCTGGGAAGCTTCCCGAGAAGTTTAAGATCGGCGTGGTGATCTGGTCTACGGTGGATGATCTGGGAAAGGCCAGTGCGGATATGCTGAATTTTGCCTCGGAAGTACTGGGGTGTGAGATGGTCTATAATACGGATATTTCGTCCCCGGAGACCCAGATTACGGCTACGGAGAATCTGATCGCGGCGGGATGTGACGCGGTGGCGATCTGTAATTATAGTGATGATATTCTGCCTAAGATCGCCAGGATCTGCGAGGAGAACGAGGTGTATTTTACACTGATCTGGAGGAGCATCGCGGACCCGGAAGTGAAGGAGATCGTGGAGAGCAGTGAATATTATCTGGGGAATACCTGTGAGGATGAGGAAGAGATCGGTTACCGGATGGGAAAGACCCTGTATGATAAGGGCAGCCGCAATATCGGCGTAATTACGATGGAAAAAGGGGATACCACAGCGGACGCCAGAGATAGAGGATTTGATAAGGCGTGCCAGGAGCTGGGTATGAACCGGATCAGTGAGGTGCGGAATAATACACTGACGGCGGCGGAGACCACGAAGGCGGTGGAGAATTTCCTGGCATCTTTCCCGGAACTGGACGGCATCTTTATTACCGGAGGAAGTAATACGATTCTGGAAGGCGTGATACAGGCACTGGCTCTGCATAATAAGACGGGTGAGGTAAAGGTTGCCTGCGTGGACTTTATCTCTGACCTGGATAAGTATCTGGAGGAGGGAGCTATCGATGCGATATCGGGCGGACATTTTGTGGACCCTCTGTTCTCCTATATGCTGATGGTGAATAAGCTGGCGGGAACGCCGTTGTCGGATCAGTGCGAGACGTTGAACCTGAATTTTGTCAATTTGACTTCTCCGGAAGATGCGGTGAATTATTATCAATATGTTGAGGGTGAGAGTTTTCCCTATAATGAAGAGGAAATCCGGGACATGGTGAAGTATTTTAACCCGGATATGACGATCGATAAGCTGAAGGAGACCGCCGGCAGTTATAGTGTGGATGACGTGGTGGCCAGACACAGCGCAGGCGGCCAGGCGGGTACTGATTCTGACAGTCAGGCAGACGACGGATCTGAGAACAATGCGGAATAGATCCGCGGATGAGGAAGTGAGCATATGAAGAAGAAATTGAAACTGCAAAATCTGATCGTTCCGATTGCCATGCCATTGATCGTATTTCTGATTTTCTTTGTGTGCCAGCCTGACCGCTTTGGAACACCAACCGGAATTATGATTATGCTGCAGCAGTCGATTATTAACTCTGTGATCGGGTTTGGGCTTTGTTATAATCTGGTCATCGATACATGGGATTTCAGCTCGGGGGCGCAGCTGGTCCTGGCCGGACTTCTGGGGGCGTTTGCCGCACAGTATTTTGGAATCGCGGGGCTGATCGTGGTTACGGTTCTGGCCTCGGTGCTGCTGGGAACATTGACAGGAACGATCTATTCCGTATTTAAGATTCCCTCCATAATCGTGACGATCGGACTGATGCTGGTGTATGAGTCCGCCGGGACCCTGTTTAACGGGGGAGCCAGTATAACGATTCCGGCTTCGATCGGATTCCTGGGCAAGTCGCCGTATATCTTTGGTGTGGGGATTCTGGCATATCTACTGGCCTATGTATTGTATCATCACACGAAGTTCGGATATAATGTGCGGGCGGTTGGAAATGGTGAAATGATTGCGAAAAGTATTGGGATTAAAACGATGAACGTCAGGTTTCTGTGCTTTGTGATCTGCGGGATTTTCGTGGGCATCGCCAGTATTCTGCAGGTCAGCTATGGCGGCGCCATCGCCCCCAAGGGCGGGATGAATACGATGTCCATGGTGTTCCCTCCGTTTATGGGCGTGTTTATCGGGCAATATCTGGAGCGCTATTGTGACATTATGCTGGGCGTGTTTTTGGGCGTGTTCAGCATGACCATGATCAATTCCGGACTGATCGCCATGGGACTGCCGGGAACACTGCAGCAGGTGGTAACCGGATTGTTTATGATCCTGTTTATGGCAATCAGTATCAATAAAGACAAACTGACCTTTCGGAAGAGGAAAGAGGCCGTATGATGATAGTCGGAACTGCATATTATCCGGAGCACTGGCCCAGAGAACGCTGGGAGACCGACGCCAGGCTGATGGAAGAGCTGGGGATTCAGGCTGTGCGGATGGGGGAATTCGGCTGGTCGGTGATGGAACCAGAGCCCGGAAACTATGATTTCAGCCTGTATGAGGAAGCGATGGAGGTATTGGGAAAGCACGGGATCAGAACGGTCCTGTGCACGCCCACTGCCACCCCTCCCCGCTGGGTCTGTGTAAGACTGCCGGATCTGTACCGGGTGGACCGGGACGGACATGTGCTGGGATTCGGAAGCCGCAGGCATTATTGCTATAACCATCCGAAGTACCAGGAGTATTCCCGTGAGATCATACAGAAGATGGCGGAACACTTCCGGGGAAATCCTCTGGTTATCGGCTGGCAGATCGATAATGAACTGGGCTGTGAGGATGAGGTGCGCTGTTACTGTGAAAATTGCCGGGCTGCTTTTGTACGGTGGCTTAAGCGGAAGTACAGTAAGCTTGAGAATCTGAACCAAAGCTGGGGAACGGTATTCTGGAGCCAGACTTATACGGACTGGGACCAGATCGTTCTGCCTGCCAGGACGGTGACGGACTCCTACAGCCGCCATACTCATAATCCGGGATTACTGCTGGATTACGCAAGATTTTCATCCGATTCACTGATCAGTTATGCCCGGATGGAGTGCGATACGCTTCGGGCTGTCACGGATCTGCCTGTGGTCCATAATATCGTATCGGAATACTGCGACAATTATAAGCTGGCAAAAATGCTGGATTACGCCGGATATGACGCCTATCCCCGTTCGGAATGGGACTGCAATTCCATGGCGAAGATCGGCTTCTGCTATGAATTGACCAGAGGCTATAAGCGCAGACCGTTCTGGATACTGGAACAGCAGAGCGGCCCTTGCGGATGGAATATACTGGGGAATACGCCTGCTCCCGGACAGCTGCGGCTGTGGAGTCTGTGCGGAGCGGCCCATGGCGCACAGAGTCTGTTCTATTTCCGCTGGAGAAGCTGCCTGTTCGGGGCGGAACAGTATTGGTATGGGATACTGGATCATGACGGGATTCCCAGGCGGAGATATCGGGAGATTCAGGAGACGATCCGGGAACTCCGGGAACAGGAGAGATTCCTGGGGATGGAGACGGATTATGAAGCGTTGGTAGTCTGCGATTATGATAATAAATTTGTCCATGAGTTCCAAAGGCATCATGACAAGTTCGATTACCGGGAACAGGTGACAGCCTGGTATGAAGGATTCGGACGAAATGGAATCGCCGCCGCGGTTTCGGACGGATCGGCACCATTTCATGAGTATCCGGTGGTCGCGGTGCCGTATCTGAGCCTGGCCTCGGAGGAATTCAGCAGGAAATGTGAAACGTACGCGGAAAAAGGCGGTACGCTGGTACTGACCATGCTGTGCGGGGAACGGACCGGGGAGAACCGTATGACGGATCAGACCCTGCCGGGAGTGTTCCGGGAGATGGCCTCTGTAAAGGTGCAGGAATTTGACACGATTTATGATGAAAGTATTCCGATTTTGAGAGTAGACGGGAAAAGGACCCAGGAAAACGACGGGAAAACACAGTCAAAGCAGAGTACAGGTGGTGTAGTTGGCAGAGCCAGGATGCGGTGCGAGGTGTTGGAGCCTGTTTGTGCAAAGAGCCTGTGTTTGTATGGGGGCGGATATTTTGAGGGCAGTACCGCGGTGTCCTGGAACCGTTATGGCCAGGGAAATGTGATCTATGCTGGCTGCGATCTGGAAGATTACTCGGAAGTAGTCAAAATGATTCTTCAGATCGCCGGTATTACCCCGCGGAGGCTGCCGGCAGATGTGGAATATGTTCCGAAGCGGGGAGAACAGGGACGTTATGGAATATTTCTAAACCATAGCGGCGCTGATGTTGATGTTGAACTGAATGAGGCTTACGCAGCTGAGCTGGAGACGCAGAGGAATATCGTGATTCCCGGTTATGGGATGCGCGTCGAGAGGCTGGGACCTGGGACAGGAGGAGCTTAGTATTCTAATCAATTAATATCAATGTAATTACTATCAATTAAAAATGCAATTACTATCAATTAAAAAGGGTACTTGAAAAAATCAAGTACCCTGTGTATAATTTACTTAGAAGTAATCAAAAGACATTGGCGGTCTGATGATTGCACTTCGGATTACAATGTGATTTTTAGTTACACGCTATCCTCTATTGGCCGTAGAGGATAGCTATTTTTTATTCCGATGGTTGTCTATGTAAGCAAGTGCGGTGAAAATCACCAGCACCAATGTCAACACTTCAAGCGTGTTCATGCTCCAATTCCTCCTCCGTTTATTTCCGAAGGAAACCACCAGACTATCCTCTGACTTCTGTTCAATTATACATTAATATTCTAACATGATGAAAAATCTAATTCAATGATCACATAGTATATTTGTTATATAGTGTATTTTAACCAGAGCTATTTTAAACTATTTTAATCAGATATTAGATAACATAAAATTAAATCCTACTACAACAAATAACATTCAAATATCCCAATAGTATCCCGAAGGCCCCCTAAGTTACAAAAAAGTGCATACTGGTATCCTCCGTCTGCCCGGTGTACTATAGAATAAACAAATAACAACGAAACGGGAGGATATGTGGATAATGAACGAAAAAGCAAAAAAATATGTGGATATGTTCCGAAAAGTGAAGATCGCCTCTGCGGCGACGGTTGATGGGGAGGGACATCCCCAGACACGGATCATCAACGTCATGATTGCCACAGATGACGGAATGTACATCGTTACTTCCAAGGGAAAACCCTTTTATAAGCAGCTGACGGACCGGGGGGAGGTAGCGCTGTCCGCCATGTGTCCGGACTGTCAGTCCCTTAAGTTCCTGGGTAAATGCAGGATCGTGGGAAAAGAATGGATCGACCGGGTATTTGAGGAAAACCCGGGTATGAACGAGGTATATCCGGGAGAGAGCAGGTATATTCTGGATGCATTCCATATCTATGAAGGACATGGAGAGTGGTTCGATCTGCTGAATTATCCCATTTCCAGGGAAAGCTTCGCTTACGGGGGGGAACAGATCGAGCACAATGGGTTCCGGATCAGCGGCAGATGTATCGGATGCGGAATCTGCACTCAGGTATGTCCGCAGAAAGCGATCCTGGAGGGAAAGATCTATGCCATCGCAGAGGAGCACTGCCTGCAGTGCGGGCTTTGTGTGGAGATGTGCCCGGCGGACGCGGTTGAGAGGCTGCATCCATGAGGGATATCGTGACCGATACATAGGGAGGAGCCGGCGGATGTTAGAATCGGCATCCGGAACAGAGACTCCCGGACCGGTGGAATACAATGAAAAAGCATTCGGAAAAGGCTTTAAGCTTTTACCGAATGCTTTATTTTCATCAAAGAAAGCTGCCAAGGCATCTATTTGTACTGTACGCCTGCACGGAAAACGTGCTTCGCACCGCCGCCATACATGATACTCAAATCCTTAGCCGGATTGCCATCAACCAGAATTACATCGGCGCACTTGCCGACCTTGATGCTGCCGGTAACATCATCAATACGGCAAAGCTTAGCGCTGTTGATGGTTGCCTGTTTGAGGATTTCAACATTATCCCAGCCGTATATTTCCTTGCGGATACGGAATTCTGCGCCAGGCTCGCGCAGATAAGAGTGAATCCCTATATCGGTGCCCCATCCGATCAGAACATCCCCACGCTTGTAGGCATGGCCGAGATGTTCCTTGATTTTTTCGATTAAAGCAGAGACCTTCGGGATTACACGTTTGCCGTAATCAGAATTGGGATCGGTATGTTCGATCAAATCAATGGTAATGGATAGTGTCGGGACAATACCACAGTTTGGTTTCGCCGCCAGGATATCCAGCGCGCGGTCATCGATAAAGCTGGCGTGCTCAATTGTTTCAACCCCTAGTTTGGCTGCCTGGTAGATTGCATCTGATCCATGGCAGTGGATCGCACAATAGGATTCTTTCTGTCTGGCAACATTGGTTGCCGCTATAATTTCATCATCTTCGAATAAGGGCAGCCCCGGATTACTGCCCGCACCCATCATAGAACCGCTTCCGTATAATTTAATAAAATCCACGCCATGCGCAAAATTCAAACGGCAGTACTTGCGCATTTCCATGGGACCGTCCACATTATAAGGCATCATATAACCAAAATCCTGCTCGGGCAGACTGCCTGCCTCTGTCGGGCACATCGTGATACCGCTGCACAGAATTCTCGGGCCGGCAAACATTCCGGCATTGATCGCATCACGGGTCGCCACAACTGAAAAAGCCTTATCCTCACCGCAGTCACGCACAGTCGTATAACCGAGGCCAAGCAACGTCTGCGCATAGTTTAAGGACTCAAATGCACGGGTACAATCACTGATAAAGCAACCCTCCGCAATGATATCCCGGATCGATGTCAAATGGATATGCGCATCGATCAGACCAGGCATGGCCGTCATACCATTCGCGTCTATCTCTTCCTCAACATCTTCAAAAGCAGTGCCGCAGGGAGCAATCTTTGCGATGACACCATCCCGAAACAGGAGGTCACCTGTTAACAAATCAGTTCCTTCCGTCAGTTCTCTGATAAAGTTACAATTACGGATAGCTACAACGCTCATATTTTTAATCCTCCTTAAATTAGATTTGTTTAAAGATGACACCATTTAAGACGCAGCGGCCTTCTCCTTTTTTGCCATGCGGTACATAATAAAACCAGCCGCAGAATTAAGAAGCATAGCGCCGATCATGATCGCGAAAACGTATATGTAACCATCGTTGCCTTTTCTGTCAAGTAATCCGCCTATAACCTTGGGAAGCCACAAATCTGAGCTGTATCCGATAACGGAGGCCAGTCCGATGATCGTCCCGATTAAATGCATCGGGGTACGTTTAAGTCCATAATATACGGTAGATTCGGAGCTATTGTTCAAGCGGAATGAGAAAATGACCAGCAGGCCCGTGATAACAGCGGGCAGAACCCACGCATTACTCTTGGGCAAAGCAAAAACGAGAACTGCTGTGAAAACGGCCATACCGGCTGTTGCCACCCAGACCAGCTTTGGGGTGGAGCCGCCCAGGACTTTATCACGCAGTGTACCGCCAACCGGAGCGGCAACGACCTTGACACCATAACGGGTAATAACTCCGAAAGCGGAGGCCAACGCGACCGGCAGTACATAAACACTGCTCAAATAAGGACTTAAATAAGTAAGACAGCTGGAAGCCATATAGGAACCCATCACCATACAGGCGGCAAGCCATGTAATGGGTTCTTTGAAACAGTCGACGATGGACTTCAGCGTGAACTTTTCACTCTTTGAGTTAACGGCCTGTGGATTCAGTGCTGCGTATTTTTTATAATCATAAAAGAAGATCAGTCCAATTCCCGTGAGAAAATAGACAGTGGACAGAACAATAATGACAATACTGAAACCGCCTTTTGTTCCGATACTGTTGCCCAGGACCGCCGTCAAACCAAGGGTGAGGACTGTGGTTAAAATTCCGTCGATCGTATTAGATGTACCAAACAATCGTCCCTGTTCCTCATTGGTCCCCATCATAGCGATGCACTTTGTATAAGAACTCCAATGCATACTGATGGGCAGTGCCAAAATAGCGAAGATAACTGTGGCAACACGATAACTCGGAAACGTCAATAGCGAAAAACCACATAAACCCGTTACAATACAGGAGACGGACAACAATATTTTCGGATTGACCAAATCGCTGAGCAGACCTCCGAAGAAAAGCAGGGGAGTGCCAACCAGAGCATATGCTGCCAATAACCCGCCCATTTGTTCATTGGTATAACCAAAGGCGGATTGGAAAGGCACATAAAAGATGACACACAGATATAAAATATTGTACATGCCGCAACTTGCCGCCATTAAACTTAACGGCAAAACTTTACCTTTTAAAGCAGATTTGTTTCCCATTTGAATCACCCCTCTTAGCTCATAAAATAGTTTGTCTTTGACTGCAGATCACTACTGTTCCTCCTGCACAGTGCGCTGCGTAAAAATTGCATTTGCAAAATATAAAATACAATTCATTGAATTGGATTTAATAATTAAAAAATACTAGTTTTTTTGGAATTTGTCAACTACTTTAAAGCATTCAAGTAAAATAAGATTGGCCATCACGGTAAATTGCGGCGAGTGGTGGGAGTATGAACCGGGAAGTCCTGCGGGAGACTGTCTCTTTCATAGGTTTTAAACTGTTTTTTGACAGCTATAATAGCGATAACGGCAACTGCGATCAGGGGCGCCCCCACTATAAGGGAAGCCGTTTGGATAACCTGAAGCCCGCCTACGACAGAAAGTCCAAGGGCCATTAACATCAGGATCAGGGACCAGAGTACCCGGTGCCAGCGGGCCGGCTCCTCTGTGCTGCGCAGGTTTTTGGTGCAGACGGATGCCAACATCATACTGGTGGAATCGATGGTGGTAGCAAGAAAAAGGAATAAAAGCACAACATATACAACCATCATAACCTCAGCCATCGGCAATGTTTCTAAAATGGCAACAATCGCCTTTTCCCGTCCCCCCTCAGCTAAAATACCGACAAGATCGACTTTTTTGCTGCGCTGTAAAAACAAGGAGTATCCTCCAAAAAGCGCAAAAGCGGACATACAACCCACACCGCCCCATATCGCCTCACCAAAAACTACCTGACGGATCGTACGGCCCCGGGATATTCGTGCGGTAAATAAAGCCATTACCGGAATAAAAGTGAGCATCCAGGCCCAGTAAAACACCGTCCAGTTCTGGGGGAAACCACTTTGCGTTATGGGATCTGTACCTAGAAGTAACATCCCCAGGTTGTCGATCATCAAACCGATGGAATTCATCTCAAGATTCAAAATGTCCAGCACAGGGCTAACCAGCACGATGACCACAATGAATGCAAACAGTGTATACATGTTAAACGTGCTTAACCTTTTAATCCCTTTATCCATGCCGAAGAATGTAGCTGAACCAAATACGACAAACCATGTTAATAAGATACCGACCGTGAGCCAGATGCTGATTTTGATCCCGGTCAGCCGGCATATGAGTGTCGCCACAATAGGGACTCCTAACCCTAAGGAAGTGGCATTGCCTCCCACCATACCGACGACTACAATGATATCAACCAACTTACCGAGTATTCCGTTTGTATGCTTGCCCAATACGGGCTCACAGGACGCACTGAGCCGCAGAGAAGGCTGTTTTTTGATATACAGGGTCCAGGCCACCGCAATCGTAGCGGGAACATAACACGCCCATCCCATAGGTCCCCATAAGAATTGACTGTACATATGTGCGAACTCATAAGCTTTGTCACTCATGGCTTCCACGTGAAAGGGAGGGGCCGAAAGAAAATATAAGGGTTCCACAAAAGACTGTACAATCAGACCGACGCCCAGACCGGCTGTAAACATCATGGCTGCCCAACTGGCTTCAGAGTACTGCTTTTTTTCCTCACCCAGCCGGATCCGGCCGAATCTTGATGTGCCAATCCATACAGCGGCCACACAGCAGACAACGAAAATCAAAAGGTATAACCAGCCAAAATCATAGGTAAGAAAAGTAAAAATCCAATTGACGGCGGATGCGGTTGCTTCCGGGATGACGATCATGCAGAGTATTGCTGCGATTAATACGATAATGGATGGAAAAAATACTGCCTTGTACAAACTGTTTTGTTTCATGAGATTATCCTTCCCCCTCAATTTAATAAATTAAGTTTAATGAATTGAATTTAATAATTATGATGCACTACTTTTGCAAATATTTCAATAACCAACGGTTGATTTATTGAAAAAAACAGTGGATAATGAAAAATATAGTAAATTGAATTCACTGAAATTAAGGAGGATAAATTATGAAACGTAAAGAACAGGCTGCCATCGCGAAAGAAAAGTTACTCACTACCGCGCAGAAATTAATATCTGAGAAGGGATATGACAAGATATCCATCTCAGATATCACCGATGCATGTGGTATGTCGGTTGGAAATTTCTATCACTATTTCAAATCCAAGGAGGAATTGATTATAGCGGTGGAGCGGGACCTCTATGACCGTAATCTGGAAAATGTACGCAAGTTACAGGGGAAGAGCATTATCGATCTGCTCACTTTCTATTTTACGAACAGCATGGATTATGCGGTCAACGTGTATGGGGTTAATTTTACCCGCCAGTGGTTCATTTACCACTTAAGCAATCCCACGACACTGCATGATCCTGCAAACAAAATCAATATCACGATTCAAGAAGTGAAAGAATGCCTGGAAAGCAGCCGGAGAAACGGGGAATTACGTAATGATGCACCGCTTGACATTCTGGCGGAAGATATCGTCTTGTCCACCTGGGGCGCACAATTTTATACTATTTTGACTGACGGGGAATTTGATCTGATTGCATGGAATGAGCGCTATTGTAAGACTGTTTTGAAACAGATTCTGGAGCCCTATTATGCAGTCGGGTGATGAGGTGTTTTTATGTATTATAAAAATTTGAACGGCAGACAGATCTCTGCACTGGGGTTTGGGCTCCTTCGGCTTCCCGTGCTGGAGGCGGCCCCTGATTGCGTTGACATGGAGCGGTCCCGTATGCTCATGGATCTTGCTATCAGCAACGGGGTAAACTATTTTGACACTGCCTATACCTATCTGAACGGAAATTCTGAGCGTGCGGTTGGTGAAATCCTGTCCGCTTATCCCCGGGAAAGTTATAACCTTGCCAGTAAGTTCTATGTGGCCGCGGGAATGCCGATCGACGAAGTGTTTGAAGAACAGCTTCGACGCTGCAAAACGGAATATTTTGATTTTTATCTCCTGCACGGCGTACAGGAACAATATCTGAGTGACTATATGAGTCCGGAAAAGGATTATCTCGGATATTTGAAGAAACAACAGAAGGCCGGCCGTATCCGCCATATCGGATTTTCTTCCCACATGGGGCCGGAGGCTTTGGAGCAATTTTTAGACTGGTATGATGAATTCGACATGGCCCTTATTCAGCTGAATTATGTGGACTGGACCATGCTGGAGGCAAAAAAACAATACGAGCTGCTGACGGCCCGCGGTATTCCTGTCTGGGTAATGGAACCGATGAAGGGAGGGCGTTTGTCCGTATTGGACCAGGATTCCGCCTCGATTCTGAGAGAAGCCGCGCCAGGACAGTCGGTTTCTTCATGGGGCTTCCGCTTTTTGCAGGGCCTGCCCAATGTGTACACGATTTTAAGCGGAATGTCCACCCTGGAACAGGTGAGGGATAATCTGAAAACGTTTGAATCCTGCAATCCTCTCAACCAAGAAGAAGCAGCAATTTTGGATAAAGCAAAATTAGTGTTTATGTCCCATCTGGGAGTTCCGTGTTCCTCCTGCCGTTATTGCTGCGATACCTGCCCTGCGGGGCTTGATATACCGCTGTTAATACGAAGATATAATGAAATGAGCACAAGCGGGGAAATATGGCGTGTAGGTATGTTTTCCAATACGAGAAATGCAGACGACTGCATCCAATGCGGTATCTGTTCAAAACGGTGTCCCCAGAAAATTGATATTCCCGCAGTGATGCGCCAACTGGGAGCCCAAGTGAATTATATTGGGAAATAAATCGTTAAATAGGTTAAACGTTAAATAAATGATTGACCCTCTACTAACTAGAGGGTTTATTTTATCAATAGAAAGGTACTTAATTAATAAGCCTCCGGTGGACTGCACATCGTAAGAATATCAGCAAAGAGGGGACAAAGTAGAATGAAAGTAGAACAACACGCGCACCAAAATGCGCATAATCCGCATATAAGACACAAAAAAAGTCCTGCTGGCCGCAGAAATGAGAATCTGCTGACAGAGGGCAACGTATTCCGGGTGCTGCTGTCATTTTCGGTACCGTTTCTGATCGCAAATGTTATCCAGGCGCTGTATGGGGCTGTGGATCTGATGGTGATCGGCTGGTACTGCCCGCCGGAGAGTGTGGCCGCGGTGTCGACAGGCACGCAGGTAACGCAGATTATTACCAGTATGGTGTCGGGCCTGACATTGGGCGGGACCATTCTGGTGGGAAAATATATAGGGATGAGAGATGAAAAAAGGGCGGAGCGCACCATCGGGACCACGCTGTCGGTATTCGCGGTGGTGGCGCTGGTTCTGACTGTGGTGATGCTGCTTCTTCGGGAACCGGTCCTGAGGGCTTTGAAGACACCGGCAGCGTCTTTTGAGCTGGCAAAGCGGTATGTGACCATCTGCTTTTTCGGTATTTTCTTTATCTGCGGGTATCATGCCATCAGCGCGATTCTGCGGGGATATGGGGATTCAAAACGGCCGATGTATTTCGCGGCGCTGTCCTGTGTGCTGAATATCATCGGGGATGTAGTGTTTGTAAAATACATGGGAATGGGAGTGGCGGGTACAGCCCTTTCCACGGTAGGTTCACAGGCGATCAGCATGATCTGCTCGATTCTATATCTGAACCGCAGGAAGTTTATCTTTACCTTCAGGCTGAAGAATTTCCGGATTGATCCGGATCTGGTGAGGGAACTGGCTGTTGTGGGGATTCCCATCTCTTTTCAGGAATGCATGGTGAGACTGTCATTTTTGTATCTGACATCTGTAACCAACAGGCTGGGGGTCAGCGCTGCTGCTGCTGTGGGGATCGCCAGTAAGTATGATGTGTTTGCCATGCTTCCCGCTACGTCACTGGCCAGCGCGCTGGCGGCGATTACCGCCCAGAATTATGGGGCTGGCAAATGGAAGCGGGCCAGGCAGTCCCTGATGGCGGCGGTCGGTTTCGCATTCCTTTCCTCGGCGCTTTTTTTCCTGTGGGCACAGATATCACCGCAGACGATGATCGGGGTGTTTCATTCAGATCCGGCTATTATTGAGGCGGGTGTCCCGTTCTTCCGGTCATGCAGTTATGACTATCTGGCGGTTTCCTTTGTGTTCTGCCTGAATGGGTATATGAACGGCAGATCAAAGACGGTGTTCACGATGGTGAGCTGCTGCTTTGGGGCGCTGGCGCTCAGGATGCCATTGATCCGGCTGGCGTATACTTACTGCCCGGAGAATCTGGCGGTGATCGGTGCGATCGCGCCTGCGGTATCGGGATTTATGGCAGTGTATACTATGGCGTTTGTGTTATGGCAGTTCCGCAAAGAACACCTTAATTCATCTGCTGAAAGACGTCATATATAGTATCATAATCTTTCTTATCCTTATCTGTCTGCTTGATATCCGTGTATTCAGACCAGTTCGCATCACCGCGCCCGAGAATATTATATGTGACGGCGGTTCCGGTGGAAGAATCGCTGGCTGATATCGAAGTCGTTCCGACGGTTACATAGCCCGCCGTATAGGTCTGGCGCAGAGAATTATAACGCAGGACTTTTACTTTATCCCCCGGTGATTTGGCGGAAATATCTTCTGTTGTCCAGTAGAACAGGTATCCGGTGCTGTACGCCTGCAGGGACCAGGTGCCCACATTTTGAAGCCCGGGGTCAAAACCCAGGTTCTTCAGGGCGGCCAGTACACTTTCATAGGCTTTTCCTGTCTGTGAGGAGGAGTCGATATTTTTGTTGCCTTTTATGTAGGACTGGATCAATGCGTCCAGCTCAGGATTGTTGGCCATGGCATAAGCCAGGGCTCCGGACATGTTAAAGTTATAGTTAACGTCATGCTTTTTACATGTGACCATGATATCGCCGTCGGAAGCCCGGGTCACATCATAGACCCCGCCCTGGGCACATTTGTAATCGGACTTTTTGGCAAGATCCTGCAGGCCGGCCACGTCCAGTTTCCCGCCCAGCTTTTCGTCGATCTCCACCAGATTCAGATCACGGCGAAGACTGGCCTTGTTGGCCTCGCAGGCGCGTTTGGCCGCCTTGTCAATATATCCGGTCAGTGTTGGTACCAGTAATGCGATAAGTATTACGATAATCACCAGCACGACTATCATTTCGGTTAGTGTGAAGCCGTCATTTTTTCTTTTCACGATCATGTATTCCCTCATCTTTTTATTTACATTTAAGGATTCCGATCCCCAGACGCCAGCAGGACGGATCATGCGTTCCCGCTGTTTATCTATACTGTTTTATATAAATTATAATTCAGAACAGTATAAATTTCCACGAAAAAATTACTAATTGAGACAGAAACTACCGGAAAATTCATGTATTTGACATGTCCGACGTGGTAAAATAAAGATTATGGAATCAGTCTGCGTTTCATATGATGTTATAAAGTATTTATGAACATATGAGTTAATGATACGAAAATTCGTTGAGGAGGCGATTGCTGTGTATTTTTGGACACCATTGTCAAAGATGCCGGGTGATGTAAAAGGTGTTCCGATTTTCAGCGCGGCGCATCTGACCTGGCTTATTATAGTCCTGCTTGGATGCTTTATCGCCTTATGTTTTTTCAAAAGACAGAACAGTGGCCGCCGGAGAAAGATACTGCGGCTGCTGGCCTGGATTCTGGTGCTGGGCTGTATCTTCCGGATCATACTCCGGATCGCTTGCGGAGCCTTTTCTGTGCGTTTTGATCTGCCGCTGCATCTTTGTGATGTCATGATGTTTGTGGAGTTCTATGCCGTATACAGCAAAAAAGAATTTCCCCGGGAGCTGGTGTTTGCCCTTGGGATGCCGGGGGCTTTGGCTGCGCTGATCACTCCGGGGGAGATCTATTATCCGTTTTTTAATATTTATTATCTTCTGTTTATTATGCTGCATGTACTGCTGTTTTTGATTCCGGTACTGATGCTGGCCGACGGATTTGTACCGCGGATCAGAAGGCTTCCGGGCTGTTTTGTCTTTCTGGCTGTGCTGGCTTTTGTGGACGCGGCGGTTAATCATCAGCTAAAGAGTAACTATCTGTTTATCAGCGAGGCCGCTGATGGATCGATTCTGGATGTGATTCAGGGGATATTCGGCCCCTGGTATCTGCCGGCAGCGGCTTTCACGGTGCTGCTGGTCTGGGGGATGCTGTATGGCGGAGTGTATCTTTGGCAGAGACGGCGCGGGAAATAATTAAATTTATATTCTCTGGACAGGCTTTGCAGCCTGTTCATCTGTTTTCTAATTAAAATTTATTTGAAACTTGTTCCATATCAGATTCTATTCGAGAGCGTGTAACCTTTCCCAAAGAATTCCCGGATACATTTTCTGCTTGTCACTTAAAAAAGTAAAAAAAGACACTTATTCTTAAATTTAATGCCTTTTGAAGGGAAAAAAGAAATGTTATCATTTTAAACAGAAAAAGACGAATAAATAGAAGAGAAGTATTCAAAATGTCAAACAGAATAATAAGTGTATTCCGGTCGGCAGCATTTGTTGTTTTTCTGATAGCATTTTTGTAGAAAGAGTTCGTCATATTTCATAAAATCCCCAAAACAAGTGATGGCCATCATCTGCAAGAGATACCAGAAAACTATATTCAGAAGGAGAAGGAAACATATGAAACGGATAGTATCATTCATTCTTATAGCAATTATGACATTTACCCTGGTTGCATGCGGCAGGCAGGAGGAACCGGCGGCAGGTGATACGGCACAGCCTGTGGATACCGCTGCTGCAGAGGGGGACAAAGACACAGCGGCTTCGACGCCCACGGGGGCGGAGGCGGATACAGCGAAAGCGGCAGTAGCGGAACACGTCAATTTGGCTCTGTCCTCAGATCCGGGCAGCCTGGCTCCCTGGGAACCCTCCTCAGATGGAAGAAAAATGTATGCGGAGATCTATGAGACCCTGTTTAACTATACCTCATTCGGCGGGGATTTCGTGGGTATCATCGGAAAGAGCTATGAACAGCTGGATGATTTTACATACCGGGTTTACCTCTATGATTACGTGAAGGATTCCGACGGCAGCGCCATCACCTCCGCAGATGTGGTGTGGAGCTACGAACAGTGTATCGCGGGAGGCGGTTATAATAACCGTGTCAAAGATATCTTAGACGTGGAAGCGGTGGATGACTACACGCTTGATTTTACCTACGCGCAGGTTCTGGATTATGCATCCTTCTGTGAATCTATGATGATCTATATCGTGGATAAAGAGACGTTTGAGAGTATCGGCGAAGAGAAGTACGCGCTGCATCCGGTCGCTACAGGACCTTATCTGGTGGATGATTATACGACGGGTTCCTTCTACAACCTGACTAAAAATGAGAATTACTGGCAGACAGAGGATAAGAGAAGCGTGATTCAACAGCAGAATTGCAATTCCATTACTTATAAGGTGATCAATGAGACTGCACAGTTGGCAATCGCTCTGGAGACCGGCGAAGTGGACATGGTTGCCGGTATTGATTCGGATAATATCGGATATTTCTACGATACCAGCAGCCAGGCGGCACTGGATGGGTGGTTCGTACAGTCTGAACTGAGTGTTCCCTGCTACTCTCTGGTACTCAATTGCAGTGATAAGAGCGTATTAAAAGATCAGAATCTGCGGCTGGCGATCCTGTATGCCATTGATAACGAAGCACTTTTGGCTACGGCAGTCAATGGAGAAGGGAAAGTGGAATATACGGACGGCGGACAGCAGTATTCCGGGTTCCAGCAGGCGATGGCGGATGCGGCCGCAGAAAACTGCTACAGCTGTGATCTGTCCAAATCCGCAGAATATCTGAAAGCAGCCGGTTATGAATCCGGTGAGCTGAAAATATCCCTGATGTGTGCTAATTTCACCCAGAATGTGGCGGTGATTCTACAGAGCCAGCTTCTGGCAGCTGGAATCAACGCGGAAATCAAAGCCTATGAACCTGCACTGTATGAGACCTATTGCACGCAGGACGACCAGTGGGATATGGTTCTAGCCTTTAAAGGGAAGAGCTCCGGGCTGCTGACCGACTACTGGGCGCATTTCCTGGCCACCAACAGTTACGGCCAGGCCAACATGATCAATGATGAGAAGCTGGCATCCCTCTATGCAAACAGCTTGAGCCAGGATGCGACGGATGAAGATATTCTGGCCTGCCACAACTATTTTACAGAAATGGGATATTTCTACGGCTTGTTCAACAATCAGGAATATATCGTGGGTAAAGCGGGTGTCACCAATTTCGTCACTTCCGGTCAGTACGGTATCATACCTGGCGCGTGCTCTTATTCATCGGAATTCAATCAATAAAAAACAGCTGGGTTAGAAAGAATAGGGCAGCGGCCGTACGATCACGACAGAAGGCAGAAGCAGCCGGAGCCGGTGGTTGTACGGCCGTTTGCTGTAAACGAGGTAGGATGCCATGATAAAATATGTGTTAAAAAGGCTTCTGTGGATGATACCGCTTATCTTAAGCGTAACGGTAGTCATATTTACGCTGATGTATTTCGTACCGGGTGATCCGGCCAGGATCGTGGCAGGTACGGATGCGGATGAGGAAGATGTGGAACTGATCAGGGAGAAGCTGGGACTGGATCAGCCATATATTGTCCGTCTGAAGGATTATGTGGAGGATGTATTTTTCCATTTTGATTTTGGAACGTCTATTACAAATGGTTCTTCGATTCAGAGTGCCCTGTTGGAGAGATTTCCCAGGACTCTGCTGCTGACGGTGAACAGCCTGGTACTGACGATACTGATCGGGATTCCGTTAGGGATTATCGCGGCGGTGAGCCCGAATACGTGGAAAGACCGGATCGCGATGTTCTTCTCACTGGTAGCTGTATCGATTCCGCCGTTCTGGCTGGCGCTGATGCTGGTAATTGTGTTTGCGCTGAATCTGGGGTGGCTGCCTATGATGGGGATCGGGAGCTTCAAATACTACATTTTGCCGACCATTGCGAATTCGGTGATCGGGATCGCCATGCAGGCGAGGCAGACCAGGTCTTCTATGCTGGAATCTTTGAATTCTGACTATATCGTGACCTGCCGGGCGAAAGGGCTCTCCAGAAAAGGGATTATTTTCCGTCACGCATTGCCCAATGCCAGTATACCAATTATAACGGAGATGTTTTTTACCCTGAGCGGTGGGATCGCGGGATCGCTGATTATCGAAAATGTATTCAGTATACCGGGGATCGGCGTGTATCTGGTCAATGCCCTGAACAGCCGCGATTATCCGGTGGTGCAGGGAACGGTTATTTTTATCGCGATCTGGGTGTGCCTGCTGAATCTGATTACGGATCTTGGATATGCTCTTGTGGATCCGCGTATCAAGGCCAGTTTCGCGGGAAGCTCTAAGAAACGGAACAGGAACAAAAAGGAGGTGGCCGTATGAGTGCAGGAGCAGCTGCCCTGTCTTTGCCGAATGAAAAGCGTAAGAAACATGAGGGAAGCTTGGCCGTCTTCTGGCGAAGATTCCGCAGACAAAAGATGGCTATGGTCTGCCTGGTCATTCTGCTAGTCATCCTGATTGCCTGTATTATGGCACCGCTGATTGCTCCGTACGGATATGAGGTGATGGATACCACAGCGATTAAACAGGGACCCTCCCTGAAGCACTTGTTCGGGACGGATGCCATGGGCCGGGATATATTTTCCCGCTGTCTGTACGGCGGCCGATACTCGATCGCCATTGGCCTGTTCTCCACCGCTATCGCGCTGGTGGTTGGCGTAATAATTGGCGCTATCGCCGCTTATTTCGGCGGAGTAGTGGATATGGTGATCACTCGGATTCTGGACCTGTTTTCCTCACTGCCCAGCATCCTTCTGTCATTGACGATCTCAGCGGTCCTGGGCGCAGGATTTACCAATCTGCTGATCGCACTGGCTGTAAGCTCCATTGTGATATATGCCCGGGAGATCCGCGCGAAGATGTTGTCTATACGGGAGATGGAGTATGTGGAGGCGGCAAAAGCTACGAACTGCAGCGTATTCCGGATTATGTTCTGCCATATCGTGCCGAACGCTATGACACCGGTGATCGTGGCGGCGACCATGGGAATCGCTTCTCAGATTCTGAACGCGGCGACGCTGGCTTATATCGGTCTCGGCGTACAGCCGCCAAGCCCCGAGTGGGGAGCCATGCTGGCTGATGCCAAGACTTATATCCGCCAATTTCCTTACATGCTGGTGGGGCCGGGGATACTGATCGTTGTCTGTGTGCTCTGCTTTAATATCATTGGTGACGGTATCCGGGATGCGATGGATCCAAAGCTGAAAAATTAACAGGAGGCCGGAGATGGAAAAATTAAAGCGATCCGAGCAGCTTCATGTGAAAGAAACTATTGAAACAAAAGATGAATTAACGGATCAGGATGCATTTTTAAAAATAAATAATCTTGTTGTGGAATACACGTCCGAAGGGGAAGTGATACATGCGGTAAATGACGTATCCCTGTCCCTTCGGCGGGGAAAGACGCTTGGGCTGGTGGGTGAGACCGGAGCAGGGAAGACCACCATCGCCAAGGCCGTCATGCGGATTCTGCCGGAGCGCTCATCCAGGGTGCCGGGCGGAGAGATTCAGCTGGATGGAAGAGAGATATTATCCCTGAATGAAAAGCAGATGCAGGAAATACGGGGAGAGCAGGTATCCATGATTTTCCAGGACCCTATGACTGCATTGGACCCGGTGAAAACGATGGGACAGCAGATCGCCGAAGTGGTGCGGCTGCACAATGATGTCGGTAAAAGAGAAGCGGCTGCCCGTGCGGAAGAGATGTTGGAACTAGTCGGGATACCTGCCGCCCGTGCGGGTGAGTATCCGCACCAGTTCTCGGGCGGCATGAAACAGCGCGTTGTGATCGCGATCGCGCTGGCCTGCCGGCCTGAGTTATTGCTGGCCGATGAACCTACTACTGCCCTGGATGTGACTATCCAGGCTCAGGTTCTGCGCATGATAAATGACTTAAAGCAGAAGCTGAACACCTCAATGATTCTGATTACCCATGACCTGGGAGTGGTGGCGCAGAACTGTGACGACGTATCGGTGATCTACGCAGGTGAGATCGTAGAAAGCGGCACGAAGGAGGATATCTTCGATCATCCCTCCCATCCGTATACGATCGGCCTGTTCGATGCTCTCCCGAAGTTGGACAGCTCTGCCAGCCGTTTAAAACCAATAGTCGGACTGCCTCCGGATCCTACGGATCTGCCGGCGGGCTGCCGGTTCCATCCCAGGTGCCCTCTGGCCACAGAAGCCTGCCGGCAGGAAAAAGTTCAGATGAGTGAACTCACACCAGGGCATTTCTGCCGCTGCAATGAGAGAAAGAGATAGGGGGGGAGTCAAATGTCAGCATTGCTGGAAACACAGAATTTAAAAAAATACTTTAAAACTTCCCGCGGACTGTTGCATGCGGTGGATGATGTCACCTTTACCATCCAAAAGGGAAAGACCATGGGAATTGTAGGGGAATCCGGCTGTGGAAAATCTACACTTGGCCGGACGCTGATTCATCTGCTGGAGAGCACCGGGGGAAGCATCCGATTCGAGGGAAAGGATATCACATCGGTCAGCCGCAGAGAATTAAAAAAGCTCCGGGAAGAGATGCAGATCATTTTCCAGGATCCGTTTTCCTCCCTGAATCCCCGCTATACGGTGGAGAAAACGATACAGGAGACGCTCAGACTGACCGGCCATTACAGCCAGACCCAGATTCCAAAGGAGACCGACCGGTTGATGGAGTTAGTGGGTATCGACCAACGCCTGAGAACATCCTATCCCCATGAGCTGGACGGGGGACGCAGACAGCGGGTCGTAATCGCCCGGGCGTTGGCGCCGAATCCCAAATTCATCGTATGTGATGAGCCGGTGAGCGCTCTGGATGTGTCCATACAGGCCCAGGTGCTGAACCTGCTGCAGGACCTGCAGGAGAGCATGGGACTTACTTATCTGTTCATCACTCACGATCTGTCGGTGGTGAAGCATATTTCCGACGACATCTGCGTCATGTATCTGGGTCAGCTGGTAGAGACCAGCCCTTCAGATGAGCTGTTCACCATGCCGCTGCACCCGTATACGAGAGCGCTGCTTTCCGCGATCCCCACGACGGATATTCACACTCCGATGGAAAACATACCTTTGGAAGGCGAACTGACTTCACCGGTAGATCCCAAACCCGGCTGCCGGTTCGCGGCCCGTTGCAAATACGTGAGCGAAGCCTGTAGTAAACCTCAGCAGCTGGAAGAATTAAGGCCAGGCCATTTCGTCAGCTGCTGCAGAGCCCGGGAACTAAACAAGTGATTGGGGACATGTCCAATTCGATCTGGGACATGTCCAAACTGAAATGGACATGTCCCAAATCGATTTGGACATGTCCCAAAACGTTAAATTGTGAAAGAAGGATAAATTTATGAACGAGTTTGATTTCCTGTCCCATGAGCAGCTTCGTAAACATCTGTACGTTGTACATGAAAGTTTTGAAAAGGGAAGCTGTTTTAATATATTTGTTGTAACAGGGGATGACAAGACAGCAGTGTTTGACGCTGGTTTCGGAGTAACGTGCGGGCTGCGCCGTTACATTGAGACATATATCACCGATAAAACCCCGATGGTCTGCTATACCACCCATGGAGACCTGGACCACATCGGAGGGGCAGCCTTATTTGATGAAGTGTACATGAACGAGCGGGAACTTCCGAAATTGGAATGGAATCTGAATGTAGACCGAAGATTCAGCGACCTGAAAATGTTCAGCCATAATAACCAGGAACTGATGGACTATTGCCGGAAACATTATGTTCACAATGAACAGCTGAAGACCAAAAATATAGAGGACGGTGACGAGATCGATCTGGGAAATGAAAAGCTGGAGGCAATAAAACTTCCCGGACATACCCCGGGATCACTGGCCTATTACAACAGAGCCGAAAACTATGCAATCATGGGAGATGCCGTACTGCGGACCAGCAGCTGGCAGAGATGCAGGGACTTACAGGAATGTCTGGACTGCTACACCAGATTCATCGAAATGGTGCCGGAAGATATCACGTTATACAGCAATCATGGTTACGAGACCCAGTCGATCCGGGAATGCCTTGAATTAAAGCAGGCATTTGAGGAAATCCTGGCCGGAGACACGCAGGAGGATGAGCCGTTTCAACTGATCTTCGAATATGTAGATCCGGAAGAATTGGAATATGATGTTCGCCAACACAAGTGTGGTTCCTATCAAGTGCCATACGATGCCAAAGTTCTTCCCCGAAATGCCTGAAACCGCGGCCAAGACCTTACCATCCGACTATAAAAGCCGTACCCTCATTTTGAGAAAGAATCCAGAAAGGATGACACATTATACTATGATAAATGATTTTACTTTCCTGTCCCATGAAAAACTGAGAGACCGTCTGTACCTGATCCGGGAATGCTACTTAAATCCGGAAAACATCTTTAACATCTATATTGTCCTGGGAGACCATAAGACCGGCATATTTGATACCGGCCTGGGAGTAACATCCGGTCTGCGCAGCTACATAGAACAGAACATTACCGCCAGTCATAACCCGATGTGTGCATACATGACGCATGTGGACCTGGATCACTCCGGAGGAGCCATGCTCTTCGACGAAGCCTACATGAACGAACGCGAACTGCCCAAACTGGCCTGGAACCTGAATGTAAAAAGGCGTCTAAGCGACCTGAGCGTGTTCTGCAAAAACAACCCGGATGTCTTAAAATACTGTGAAGAACACTATCTGCACAACGAAGACATAACCTTCCAAAATATCGATGACGGGGAAATAATCGATCTTGGCGGAGTAAAACTCGAAGTTATTAAACTCCCTGGGCATACCCCGGGCTCTCTGGTCTACTATAACAGAGCTGAAGATTATGTATTGGGCGGTGACGCGATCCAACTGCACAACACTTGCCAGCGCTGCCGGGATCTGAAGGAAAGCGTCTTTTACTACGAAAGGTTCATCGAGCGTATGCCGGAAGAGGTAACCATCTACACCGGCCATGAGAGGTATCCCCTTACCCTCGCGGCTGCCCGTGACATCCAAACCGGAATGCGGGAAATCCTGACAGGGCTGACTGCCAAAGACACTCCTTCGGGAATGCCTTTTCCCTGCATAGATCCGGAAGAGTTATCCTATGACGTAAAAGAACACAGATGTGGCCAGGTGAGCGTCGTATACGATGCCAATATCCTGAAAATAAAATAATACCGGACAGGAGAGTAGCAAAATGAAAATGTTTTATGAATTGCCAATGGCAAACCTAAGCGATGAAGAAATGTTTGAAAAAATGAGAATCCGGGAGCTGGTAGAATACGACCGTTACTGCTGCGATTATGGCCACAAACAGGAAGAAAGACAGCTCTGGCACGAAGACGGCCGGCTGTTCACCACCTGGTTCAAAGGCCCGGTAAGCGAATACCTGGGGAATCCTACCATCATGCCCAAGCCCTGGCCCCAGGGGGAACCCCATGAAATGCACGGCCACCGGATCAATAACACCGTAGTCTGGCTAAAGGGCAGCCGCGCCATCGCCGAAGTCCTCTGCTTCCTTAATTTCCGCTCCAAACTGGGTGTCGAGTGGATGGACTCCCAGTGCTGGTGCCGTATGCACTACCGTGTAGAAAAACGCGCCGGGAGATGGGGCATTCTCTACTTCGAAGGAATCTACGAAAAAGACCGTATGGACCCGGTATTCACCGACAGCACATTCCAGATCCCCAGGACCGAACTCACCAAATACCGTCCCATCAACTGGAACATGGCAATCAGACGCGACGCCTTTATGGGCGGCCTCAAAAACGCGGACCAGTGGGCCGGAGCGGACCGTCCGGAGACCCTGAACCGTCTCTATGAAGAAAGCTCCCGCTGGCTGACTGCAGAATAGAAATGACAGCGATCCGGAAGCAAAGATAAAAATACAGCAGTGTTTTTGGAGCAGCATAGTATAGCGGCATAGTATAAACAGTAGCATTTGAAGTTTGCACCCAGTCGTGATATGATCGAAGAAGCAAATATAAGGGGGATGAACTATGTGCGGGGCAATAGCAGCGAAGCTTAAGGTGGTAATCGCAGACGATGAGCAGCTCATCTGCAGTATGCTGGCCAAACTGATCAACTGGGATGAGCTGGGCCTCATGCTGACCGGACATGCCTACGACGGCGGGGAGCTACTGTCCCTGATCGAGTCGGAACAGCCGGATATCGTTATCACGGATATCTGCATGCCTCTGATGGACGGCCTGGACGTGATCCGGTTAGCGAAGCAGCGGGGCTACCCCTGCCGGTTTGTGGTGATCAGCGGATACCGTCAGTTTGATTATGCCTATAACGCGTTAAAATACGATGTAGCCGACTATCTCTTGAAGCCCATCGATGCTAAGGAATTAAACAGCGCGCTGGAGAAAATTTCTGAGGATCTTCGGGCGAACGGCGCGTCTTCCCAGGACAATACCGGGATGCTCCGCAGTTTTTTTATGAAAAAGGCGTTCTATGATGCGGAGACTTCGGATTTATCCATGGAAAGTCTGAACGGCACTTACAGCCTGAACTTCCGTACGGGACTGTTCCGGTTCTTACTGGTTAAAATCGACTATACGGATGATATCAAGGTGATCTATGATAATCTGTCCTCTCTGCAAAAGAAGGTAGAAGAGACCATGGACAGAATCTTCGGCCCTCTGTGCTACGACATTCTGTACGACCGGAAAACGGACCGGGTGGAAATCCTGCTGAATTATGAGAGGGAAAAAGACAGGGAAATCAGGCAGAATATGCCGGCGCTGCTGCTCCAGGTGAAAAATGTGACCGACCTCTTCTCAGGGCTGTACGTAACCGTGGGAATCGGGGATGAATATCCGGAGCTGGCCGGGGCCATATGTTCCCGGGATGAAGCGCAGAAAGCGATCTGGGCCCGCATGGTGCTGGGGTTTCAGAAGGTGATCTTTTTCGGTGAGACGAAGGACTCTTCCCAGTCACTGTATCAGGATAAGATGAAAAAGCTGGCCGCAGAGATCCGGCATTCTTTCGAGACGCTGAATGTCACGGAATTTCGCCGCTTCACCGGGGAACTCTTCGCATTGCCAAAGCATATTCTGGGGGGAGCTACCGCCTATGAGTCGTTAAAAGATCTGAAAAATGCATTTTTCGATATCAATGAAAAATTGATCGATGGGTTCGCGGATGTGAATATCCTGGCTAAGGAGACGGCCTATGAGCTGATGATGGCTTACACGATGGAAAAATACGCGGCGGCGTTTCAGGAGAAGTTTTCGAGCATTATGGAGGATATTATGGAGCATACCCATACCCAGAATGCCCGGCCTATCCGGCAGGCCGTCACATATATTGAAGAACATTATAAGGAGCACATCAGTCTGGAGATCGTGGCAAACGAAGTGACGTTAAGCCCGGTCTATTTCTCAGGCATGTTCAAACGGGAAGTGGGACAGAATTTCTCAGAATATGTCACGGATTATCGGATCAGGAAAGCAAAAGACCTGTTAAAGCGAAGTAATCTGAGCATCCTGGAGATCTCAGACGCAGTGGGTTTCAAGGATCCGAAATATTTCAGCAAGATTTTTAAAAAAGCCGCCGGAATCACGCCGGCGGAGTACCGGAAAATCTACGGTTGAGGTGTTGCATGTGAAAAAATGGAGGATTCTTACCGAAGAACGTCTGGAGCAGATCATCCAGGAACGGTTAGCGCAGGCTTCCAGAGAGGCCACCAGAAATTATGAGAGGGATATTCTGATGAAGCAGGCCAGCATTCAGACCCTTCAGAATCAGATCAATCCGCATTTTCTTTACAATGCCCTGGAGTGCATCCGGGGACAGGCACTGATCGACGGGTCGGAAGACATAGCGGCGATCACTCAGGCGCTGTCGCATTTTTTCCGCTACAGTATCAGCGGGAAGAGCGATCTGGTTACATTAAAGGATGAACTGGAAAATGTAAACAGCTATATTTCCATCCAGAAGTTCCGGTTCCGGGACCGTTTCCGTTACCGGATGGTGATGGAGGAAGAAGATGAGCTCCTGCTGGACGCGGTGCTGCCGAAGCTCACGTTACAGCCGGTGGTGGAGAACGCGATTATACATGGATTTTCACAGGTTACCGCTGGGGGGGAATTGAAAATCAGGATTCAGAAGATCGACCGGCATGTCAGCGTAGTGGTTTCGGATAATGGACGGGGAATGGATGCGGAAACACTGGAAAGGTTTACGGACCGTATTCGTGCCGATGTTCTTCCGGCGGGGGAGAAGGAGCGGCGGACAGGTATCGGAATGCAGAACGTGGACCGAAGAATCAAGCTATATTTCGGAGAGGAATACGGACTGGGAATCAACAGCTGCCCGGGCATGGGGACTGATGTGGAGCTGTTCTTTCCCTTTTGCCTGTCGGTACAGAATCTATGAGAAGAGAATTGTTCCGCGCCAGAGAAATTGTATATATGCAGGATGACAGACCGGTACTGGACGGTTTGAACCTGAATGTGTTTCAAGGCGAGAGCCTGGGCATTTTCAGTGTCTCAAAATCCATACGGAACGCGTTGGTACAGGTATTGGTGAATCGGATTGCTCCGGCTTCCGGTATCCTTTTCCTGAATGGTGTTCCGCATACGCGCATTACGAGAGAGACAGAATCCCTGTCCGTGATCCGGATACTGCCTAGAAGTTCCCTGGTGTCGGCACGCACGGTATGGGAAAATATTCTGGTTATCCGCAGGCGGCGCCATTTTTCTTTCCTGATGAACCCGGCAGTCATGAGAAAGCAGGCACAGAGCCTGCTGGATGAATATGGGCTGCAGATCGATGCGGGATGTCTGGCGGGCGGGCTTACACCGGCCCAACACTATATGGTGGAGATCCTGAAGGCCTATGTGATGGGAGCTCAGATCATACTGATCGATGAGTTCCCGTTTAACTTTACCGCGGATGAGTATCGTAAGATCCGCCAGCTGATGAAACTAATCCAGGACAACGGAATCTCATTTCTCGTCATCAGCAGCCACATGGAGGCCATCAAGGCTACCACGGACAGGATCGCCTTCCTGTCCCGGGGGAAAGTGCTCCGCATATTTTGTAATATCCCGGAGCAGCTGGACCGGATCAACCGTATGGTCAGCGTGCTGCTGCCGTCTACACCGGTGGAAAAGAACCCTGTAGAGGCGGTGAAAAAAGAGAGGGTCTGTCAGGTGAGCTTCGACACCTATACGGGACAGCCTCTGGAGGTCGAACTGTATCGGGGAGAGATAACGATAGTGATCGACCTTACCAGAACATCCTTAAAAGCCCTGAGCGGGGACGGGGACGTAGCCAACGGTTCCGTTTCCGTGAATTTCAACAGAACGGCCGGTGATAACAGGAACGGCCATGTGCGCCCGCATGTTCTGGCCATGAGCTTTGGCGGTCATGACCAGCTGGCGGCAGGCCTTGCGCCGGCGGACAATCTGTGCATGGGTGTATACCGGCGTTTCTCCACTCTGGGAGTGATCAAGCCGCGCCGGATCCGCAGCGTAAAACAGGAATTTTCCGAGTGGTATGAAAATGAACGGGTTATGGAGCAGCCGGACAGCAGGGAGTTGTCCAGACGTGCCAAGGCTGCGATTGTTGTATACAGAATGATGCTGCGGCGTCCTGACGTGCTGATCGGACGGATCGTCAGCACGAACAGGGATGTCTATACATACCAGATCGTCCGGAAAGGGTTATTGGATCTGTCGGCTGGCGGGGCAGCGGTATGCCTGCTGCTGTCCGGGACGGAGTTACTGGAGGATTTCGCAGACCGCTATATCATGATTACGGAAAATGGAATTCATTATAACGTTCCCTATGAGAGAACGGCAGATATGGATGGAGGGGTGTCATGGTCCGCAGAGAAGGAAATTTAAAGGTTTTTCCGGGAAAGCGATTGCATAATCTCTATATATTCGGCTTATATGGGCTAATCATGCTGATGTTTACCATGCTGTCCCCGGATTTCCTGGAGGGTTACAGCCTCGGGAAAATCATCTGGCGCAATACCTATGTAGTGATTATGACCATCGGGCTTTCCTTTGTGATGGCCGGCGGCTGGATCGATTTTTCTGCGGGATATCAGATCTCGCTGGTGTCGGTGCTGGCGGGGCGGCTGCTTAGCGCAGGGGTACATCCGGCCATCGTGGTTCTGCTGAGTCTGCTGGCGGGACTTTTCTGCGGGCTGCTGAATGGTTTCCTGACGGCGGTGCTGGGGCTGGCCCCGTTCGCTGCGACCTTTGCCACGCAGGTGATTTTCAAAGGGATCTCTTATACCATATCATCCGGCAGTGTGTTTTCGAATCTGCCCGCCTCCTTCCGTGTGCTGACACAGACGAAGATACTGGGGATCCATACCGATATCTGGATCGCAGGCTTGTGTCTGCTGGTTGCCGCATTTGTCTTTGCATTCACGTATCTGGGCCGCTATATCAAGGCGATCGGGGAAAATGAGGAGGCGGTGTGGCAGTCGAATGTCAATGTGGCTCTGGTGAAAATGATTTGTTTTCTCATCAGCAGCTTTTTCTGTGCGCTGGCCGCACTGATCATGATTTCCCAATATGGGAGAGCTACGTCCTACAATGGTTCCGGTATGGAGATCTTCGGCATTACTGCGGTGTATTTAAGCGGCGCTGTGAAATCGCAGGCGTCGAAAACCGGCAGCGGTTACCATGCCTGGCGTCTGGTGATGGGAGTACTGATTCTGGAAACCATCGAGACAGGGATGAAATTGATGGGGTGGAATCAGTTTATTCAGTATATCGTAATGGGCGGGATTCTGGCCTGGGCGTTTATGAGATCCGGATATTTCAGCAGGAATGTGCGCAGACAGTATGACGCGGGACATTCGCTGCTGGGCAGGGGCAGGAGAAAAGGATAAGGAGGATCCTGGGAAAGCTTCTCATCGATACGGCTGCCCGCCGGTCAGCGGTCCTGCTTAGCCTCCCGGTTCCAGGAGGCCAGGCCTCCGTCTACGCTCAGAAGCTGTCCATTGACATAGGATGCCTTATCAGAAGCCAGATAGACCACCGCGTCGGCGATCTCTTCCGGTTTGCCCAGACGTCCCATGGGGTTATTTGCTTTAAAAGTCTCCACTACTTCCGGAGGATTGCCGGTGAAGAACATCTCAGTGAGAGTAGCGCTGGGACAGATGCCATTCACCCGGATACCCAGGCGGCCGTAATCCATCGCCATATTCTTGGTCAGGCTGACTATAGCGGCCTTTGCCATGGAATAAGCGGTCATATTGTAGGCGCCGCCCAGTCCCGCCAGGGAAGCGATATTAACGATATTCCCGGATCCCTGCTCCATCATCTCGGGCAGGAACGCCTTACACAGCAGAAATACCCCTCGCACATCCACATTAAAAACCTTATCAAAATCCTCAATGCTTGTATTATGTACGGCTCCGCCGATGAAGATCGCTGCGTTGTTCACCAGAACATCACAGCCGCCCAACGTCTTTTTGGCATACTCCGCCAGAGCTTTGGAACCGGTCTCTGACGCACTGTCGCCGTTCAGGTAGAAGAGGCGGTCTGAATTCATTTCCTCCATAAATTTTTCCGCGGGTTCCGCGTGACGTGAGGTAAAGAGCACGCGGTCGCCTTCAGCCAGAAACGCTTTTACCGTTGCTTTTCCGATCCCCTGGCTTCCGCCGGTTACTACTACATTTCTCATACTGTTTCTCCTTTCCGGTTTCTATTATTTCTACTATAAAAATTTTATCTATCATTTTACCGCAGGTGGGAAACGGGTAAAATAATTCTCCCAGTAAGACACAGCTAAGACTCAGGATAAGCGAATCCTCCGTTATGTGTCTCTTTCGCTTTATATAAAACCATATCTGCTGCTTTGGAAAGCGCGGTATAAGTATCACCGTGCCGCGCGGCTACGGCGCCGGCAGACAGGGTGATGGTGGGCATGTTCCGTTTCAGGGCTTCCTTTTCCAAGGTGCTGTTAATATCCTCCATGATTCGTTTGGCCACCGAATAATCTTCGGTAGCTGATACAAATATGGCAAATTCATCGCCGTGCAGGCGGGACGCGATATCAATCGTCCGGATTCGTCCGACGATCATCTGGGCTGTCAATTTGATGACATCGTCGCCGGTATTATGCCCATAGGTATCATTGATGTTCTTAAAATGATCGCCGTCTATCATAATCAGAATACCGTGATCATCCGGCCCCATGGAATCCAGCGTATCGGTCAGTTCTTTTTTGAAGGAACGGTAGTTCATCATGCCGGTGAGCTCATCCACGGCGGCAGCCTTCTGCGCGGCGGATAACGCGATTTCCAACCGTCGCTGTGTCTGGCCCAGCTGTACATAAGCGGCCTTTAATTCCCGGTTTTTTTGTCCTTTGACGATACGGCCCAGAACATAGATTAATAATAATTCTATCAGGAGCAGAGGAACCAGCCAAATATTCAGGGAACCCTTGAGCACCGGCACAACCGGTACAAATACCAGAAAACTGAAATCCTCCTGGGAAAGCAGATATCCGTAGTATTTGGTATTGTCAATATAATAGGAAACCGACTGGCCTTCGGAATTTTTCAGAAGCTCAAAAGCAGAATCAAAACCTTGCCGGAATTCATAAAAGGCTGAGGTGGACGTAAATTTATCCTTAAGTTTCGCCACATTCTCCGGCTGCCCCGGGTCAGCCTTGTCCAGTTCCGCTTTCGCGTCCGAAACCGCACGGGCTGTGTCCTCTAACCCAGCAAAAAAATTGCCGCCCAGATAATCTGATTCCGTACTGCCGATGACAGTGCCATTACGGTCAAATATGATGATCTGTTCGTCTGCAAAATAATTCATAGAGGAGACAAGTGTCTGTATATCCCCCATCTTGATGTCATAGGCAAACACAGTTTTCCCGTCCGGCTGAAGCTGGGAGATCGTAGTCAGGATATAGTGATTCGCATAACTCATATAGGGCGGGGTAAAAACGATATCTCCGTTACCTGCTGCCGCATCTTTGTACCAGGGACGCTCGGTTGCCTTGTAACCGGATTCCTCATACACCGAATACGGAGTATCCCAGCTGTACAGATAACGGTCCTGATAGTACATGTACAGGCCATCGTAGGTTTCCCCCACGATTTCCAGCAGAGTGGAATCCAAGCCCTTCAGATAATCCAATATATGGTCAGGGTCCGGGTTGTTCTCTATTTCCCGCGACATCATCTGAACGAACAATTGAAAAGAACGCTTATAACCGGCCATCACCTCTTCAAATTGTTCTTTGGTATCCAGAGAATGTTCGGATAAACTATTCCGGATAAATATAGTCTCTTTTGTTCTGATAAATAGAATGGTGATGAGATTGATGATTATAACGATTACGGCAATAATAATGGCTTTCTTACGTACTTTGGGTATTGACGGCTTCATAGGATATCCCCCCGGATATTTTTATGTAAATTTAAATCTATTTTAACACATTTGATTCCGGAAGTCTTATTTTTTCAGTTGTTTTTTATGAATTGTACATATTAAGCCGCCCTGTACCAGCAAAGGAAAACCCCCCGCCTAATCCAACGGAAAGGGCGGAGGGCTTTGGGAGTGCGGGCAGCACTCTCTATATAGGATCTAACTATAGGAGGGTGAAGTCAACTTATTATTTTTTCAGCTCCAGGACTTTTTTGGTCAGCGCCGGTACGACCTCAAAGAGATCTCCGACAATGCCGATGTCCGCAGCGTTGAAAATCGGTGCTTCCGGGTCCTTGTTGATGGCAATGATGAATTCTGAAGAATTCATGCCGGCCAGATGCTGAATGGCTCCGGAGATACCGCAGGCGATATACAACTTAGGAGAAATGGTCTTGCCTGTCTGGCCCACCTGCTGCACGTGGGGAATCCAGCCTGCGTCCACGGCGGCACGGGAAGCGCCTACAGCTCCGCCCAGGGCATTGGCCAGTTCTTCGATTACCTTAAAGTTCTCCGGTTTGCCCAAACCTCTGCCGCCGGACACCACGATCTCAGCGTCTTCCAGCTGAAGGCCGCCGACCTGCTCCACTTTAATGAAGTCCAGCAGTTTGGTGACAATGGTTTCCTCGGGTACATGAATAGTTTCCGTATTCACATGGCCTTTGCGTCCGATCTCAGGGATTCCTTTCTTAAAAGCGCCGGGACGGATGGTTCCCATCTGAGGTCTGGTGCTGGCACACAGGATCGTTGCCATCAGGTTTCCGCCGAAGGCCGGACGGGTGTAAGCTACATTTCCCGATTCCTGATCGATGTCCAGCCCGGTACAGTCGGCAGTTAATCCGGTATGTACGCGGACGGCGGTTCTGGAACCTAAATCACGGCCATTGTGGGTGGCTCCGATTAAAATAGCGGAAGGTTTATGCTTTTGAATCAGTTCGGTTAAAGCATAAGAATAAGTCTCTGTATTGAAATGCCGGTACTGCTCCCCGGATACCACGTAGATCTCATCTGCGCCGTACTCTCCGGCGGCCTGGATCGCTTTGTCCGGGTTCTCACAGATTACCACGGCGCCTACTTTTTCCTGAAGCTTATCCGCCAGCTGTTTTGCCTGTCCCAGCAGCTCCATGCCTACATTCTTTGGTTCATCTTCAAAGGTTTCCATAAATACCCATACATTTTTATATTCCGGAAAGCTCATACCAATTCTCCTTTCAGGATTTTCTTTTCCGTCAGGAAACCGGCAAGGGCTTCCACGGCTTCATCGCAGGTCAATCCTTCTAATTTTTTACCTGATTTTTTAATGGTTGGCGTATAAGTTTTCTTAACCCGGGTAGGAGAACCTTTCAGACCGATCTTTTCCCGGTCAATATCGGGCATGTCATCTACATGGATTTCCGCGATGTCTATTTTGTTGGCCCGCATCTTACTCTTCATGGTAGCGGTACGGGGTTCGTTGATGTCTTTTCCAACGGTGCACAGAGCGGGAAGCTTGGTGGAAATCACCATTACGCCGTCATCTGTTTCCCGGTGTACGGTTACGGTGTCATCCGCAACCTCGATTTTAACGGCATAGGTAAGCTGCGGAATTCCCAGATGTTCACTCATACTGGCGCCGGTCTGCCCGGTATCCCCGTCCATGGCCTGCATTCCGCAGATGATCAGATCATAATCTCCGATATGCTGGATGGATGACGCCAGGATATAGCTGGTGGCATAGGTGTCTGATCCGCCGAACGCCCGGTCCGTGACGAGAAATGCCCGGTCTGCGCCCAGGGAGAGGCACTCTTTTAACGCTTCTTTTGCAGCGGGCGGTCCCATGCTGATTACGGTCACGGTTCCCCCGTGCTGCTCTTTTAACTGTACGGCCGCTTCCAGCGCGTTTTTGTCATATGGATTAACGATACTGGGTACGCCGGCGCGGATTAGTGTATTTGTCTCCGGATCAATTTTAATCTCAGAAGTGTCCGGGATTTGTTTCATACATACGATGATATTCATATTCTGGTAAATCTCCTTTCTTATTAGCCGTCTGTCTCTGCAGGACATCAGCCCATACGATACTCGATCCCTTTGGTTCCGATCGGATATTCCCAATCCTTGACAATCTTCCCCTTGCTTAACACCCGGCAGGTGCCGCATTCCAGGCAGCCCAGATGGTCAAACAGCAGATGATTTTCATCATCCAGCTTATACAGCCCGGCGGGACATGCCTTGATGACTTTTTTGATCTCCTCCATGTCCGTGGACTCTTTATCTACCTCAATATGACTGTTAATCTCGTCCGTATGAAATTTATCCACACCCAACTTATCTTCTATGGTCATTTTCGATCCTCTCCTTCTTTAATTAATCGGGCTCAATTGAGATTACCCGTTGTATTTCTTAAGCCCCTCGATCAGACCGGGCACGATTTTTTTGGAAATATCTTTTGCGCCGGTTCCATTAACGACAAACAAATCCGCAAATAACCGGTCTGCTTTTGCCGGGCAATCCTGATATAGGCGCCGGTCCTCCATAACCTTGTCGTATCCGTCATAGAATTTCAGGTCTTTCATTACGAAACTGTCCTCTAGGGCCTGCTGATAGGATGCTAACGTCTCAGCTGAGAAATCACCCTTTTCCTTGGCGGCCACAGCTGTCTGCGCGGCCAGCCTTCCGGATTCGATGGCCAGATCCATTCCCCGGATCATGAAGCCCAGATTGATGACCAGAGAAGCGGCGTCACCGGCTAACAATACCCCATCCTTATACAGTGTGGGAACCATGGAGTAACCGCCCTCAGGAACCAGATGGGCCGAATATTCCAGCAGTTTTCCGCCTTCGATCAGGGGTTTCACCGCCGGATGATTCTTCAGGCGGTCCACCAGCTGGGGGATGGTGGTTTCCTTGTCGTCGATGTCCTGTATGGTTGTCAGCACACCCAGAGATACCGTGTCCTTATTGGTATACAGGAAACCGTCCCCGATCCGTCCATCCGTACAGTCTCCCTGGAAGATCCAGGCCAGTCCCTCTCCCGGATTCAACTGGAAGCGCTGTTCGATGGTAGCGGCATCCAGCTGGATAATTTCTTTGGCTCCTACCGCTGACTGGGATGGAAGAAGTTCTTCTTTCATGCCGATTTTTTGTGCCAGCAGGGAATTTACACCGTCAGCCAGGATGACCAGATCGGCTTCCATCTCTTCGTCACCGGCGATCACGCCGCAGATTCTTCCGTCGCGGACGATCAGGTCGTCAACACGGATTCCATATATGTACATGGCTCCTTCTTCTTCCGCCTTCTCAGCCAGCCAGCGGTCAAAGCCCGCTCTTAGTACGGAATAAGATTCACAGCCGGGTGTTCCTAATTTTGCGCTGCCATATTCCAGGGTGACAGCACTGTCTTCTGTGAGCAGGGAAAACCGTTCCTTGCTGATCCTTCGTTCCACCGGAGCTTCCTTGGCAAACTGAGGAATAATTTTTTCCAGGCTGTGGCCATATAAACGGCCGCCTGTCATATTTTTTGAGCCGCTGTAATTGCCGCGTTCAATCACCAGAACCTCCATGCCTTCCTGCGCAAGGATATAAGCTGCTGTCGAACCTGCCAGACCGCCTCCTACGATAATCACATCAAACTTATCTTCGCCCATGTGTGCACCTCTTTCTTCAAGATTTTGTTATTTTAAAGAGCAAATACAATGCCAACTGTCTGATACCTCTCTTTTTTGCGGAGAAATTTCTTTATTATAATTCAATTCTTACATTTAAGTTCTGTAGTTTTTAAAGTTAAGGTTGAACCATATACAGAAGTTCCTTTAAGACGATCTGGGGTGAAACCGGTACACCGGAAGCAAAGGTTAGAGCAAAAAGATGTTCCCCCATCCTCATATGTGCGGGAAAACACACTCATGGAGGTAAAAATGAACCTAAAATGGTTTCTGAATGTATTAAAATGTATCATGATGTATCATAGCGTATCAAATTGTTATTTTATGTACAAATTGCCTGCTAATTAAATTTTTCACAAAGCCGCTTAGAATGGCGACTCTTTACTTGGCATCATATTTGCGTATTTAATATCTTCAGAAATGGTAGAAAGGCCAAAAGCAGAAAGGAGATTTATGGATTTATGGACGTAATCACTTGCTACAAATTATCCCCTGACAATCAGGACATGCAGATTAATCCCGATTATTCGGTATCCTTTGACAGGGCAGAATGGATTATCGGCGACTTTGATCTGGTGGCCATCGAGGCAGGCGCACAGATTGCCGCAATGGCGGAAGCTTCCCACAAGGGGCTTTGTGTCGGGCCCACAGCCCTTTCGAATAAGAAGGCCAGAAAGAACGCGTTGTCCAGGGGCCTGGACAGTCTGACCGTGGTGATGGACGATTCCCTGTGGAATGCCGATACGAACCTGACGGCCTCCATACTGGCCGCCGCCGTGCGAAAGGACGAGGAGTGCAGGATCGTTATATGCGGGGAAGGTTCCGCAGATTTTTATTACCGGCAGACAGGTATGCAGTTGGGAGAGATCCTGGGATGGCCGACCATTAACGGAATCAGCAAGGTATTGGAGATCCGGGATTCTTCTATTACCGCGCTGCGTACTACGGAGGACAGTATCCAGAAAATCGAAATCCCGCTTCCCGCTGTATTAAGCGTCACCGCAGATTATGCACCGTCCCGGATACCGACCATGAAAGATATCCTCTCCGCAGGTAAGAAACCAGTGGAAGAATTTACGCTTGAGGATCTGGGAAGCTTTGAGTCGAAGATTCAGATCGACAGTATCCTGGCACCCAAATCACGGGACCGCAAGGGTATCATCATCGACGCGGCTGTGGATGAAGCAGTTGACCTATTCGTAGAACATCTGGCTAAAGAAGGCTTAGTATAGGAGGGAGCAGGTATGGCAAAGAAAGTTTGGGTGTTTTCAGATAAGCCGGCTTTAATGCAGGATATTACCGCAGGCGCGAAGGAATGCGGGGAAGTCAGTGTCATCGCAGTGGGGAGCCGGGAACTTATAACTGCCGCTGCCGGTGCTGGTGCAGACACCGTCTATTATCTGGGAGATACATCCGAAAGAATGGCGGAGAGCTATACGGACACCATCGCGAAATTGGTGGAGGACGAAAAACCGGAGGTATTGTTGTTCGGAGCTACGCTTACCGGACGGGCGATCGCGGGACGGCTGGCTGCCCGCCTGGGAACCAGTGTACTGGCGGATGCGAAAGAACTGGATCTTACCAGTGAAGTTACGAGCGCCGTGAACATGGTATATGGCGGCGGGGCGAACTTAAAACAGAGCGCGAAAGGGGATCTCACCCTGGTTATCCTGGGCTTTGGCGTACTGGAGAAGCCGGAAGAAATGAAGGCCGGTGCCGGTAAGGTTGTGGAAGTTCCCTATGTAGAGCCGGCCTGGCGTATTACGCTCAGTGACGAGCAGAAGCGGGAGTCCGCGAGCGTGAATCTGGCGGCGGCTAAGAAGATCGTCAGTATCGGCCTGGGAATCGCCAACAAGGAAGATATTCCCATGGTGAAGGAACTGGCGGATGCTCTGGATGCGGAGCTCGGTTGCAGCCGTCCGATTGCAGAGGGACTGGAATGGCTGCCAAAGGAATGTTACATAGGTATTTCCGGTGTGTTTGTCAAATCGGATCTGTATCTGGCGGTTGGCATCTCAGGCCAGGTACAGCATATGGTAGGCCTGAAAGACGCCAAAATTCTGGCAGCAATCAACAAAGATGCCAACGCGCCCATTATGCGTCAGTGTGATTATGGCATCGTGGGAGATCTGTATGAGATAGTTCCTGCACTGGCAAAGAAGTTAAGCCAGTAAGCAGTTAAGACAGGGTCGGTGAAGCAGGATCATTAAAAATAGGATCTAAAAAAATTTATGAGGAGGTATTGGTATGGCGCAGCAAAAGAAACGGATTCACTATGCATGGTTTGTGTTAATTGCAATTATTGTCATGATGGGGTTTTTACGCGGTGGGGTTAACAGCGGTATGGGCCTGTTCTTATCACCGATCAGCCAGGACCTTGGATTTGGAATCGGCTCTTTGTCCATTATGTACAGCGTATCCGCGCTGGTGGGGGCGATCTGGAATCCAATCGCAGGAAAGCTGCTTCAGAAGTACAGCATCCGCAGGATTACGGGCATTTCCGTATGCGTACACGCACTGTGCTTCGCAGCCATGGGACTGGTGCATCAGCTGTGGGGCTGGTACAGCTTCGTTGGGCTGATGGCTCTGGGTGCCGCATTTACCACACAGTTGGTAGGGCCTGTATTGATTAACAAATGGTTCAAAGAGAAAAATGGTACCGCAATGGGTATTATGATGGCAGCAGTCGGCCTCTTCGGCGCGATTCTGCAGCCGACTACCGCAGCGGTTATCACCAAGTTCGGTTGGTCTGCAGGTTATTTAGGACTGGGACTCGTGTCGTTTGTAATCGTACTCCCTGTGGTTCTCCTGCTGATCAGGGATAATCCGGAAGACAAAGGATTAAAAGCTTACGGCGCAGAAGAAGCGGAATCGAATCAGGCTGCCCAGCGCGCCCAGGCAGTAGATCCCAGTATGATTCCGGGTATCACGTCCGCGAGAGCGTTAAAGACTCCTGCATTTTATTGCGTTTTCCTGTTTATGTTCTTTATCTGCGGCATCGCCTCCTTTGCTTCCCATGTGCCCACGCTGGCTGTGGATGCTGGATTTACCACTCAGGTAGGCGGTAACGGCATGAGCTTCTGGATGATCGGTACTTTCGTGGGATCTCTGCTGTTTGGTATGCTGGCTGATAAACTGGGTGCAAGAAAGTCCGCGCTGCTTGCGATGTGCTTCGGATTTGTCGCTGTCCTGATCCTGATCTTCTTCCGGCAGCATATGGCCGGATACTACGGAGCGCTGGTATTCTACGGATTCCTGGCTTCCACCATGGGAACATTAGGGCCGTTGATTGTCTCCTCGATCTTCGGGTATAAAGACTTCGGCACGATCTTTGGCTTTATGGTTACCGCTATTAATGTGGCCAGCATGGTACTGGTGCCGGTTTACGGCTTCGTGTATGACGCGACTAAGACCTATCAGTATGTTCTGTACCTGATCCTGGGATTCCTGGTTGCCTGCGTACTGTGTCTGCTGATCGCATTTAAGAATGGCGAAAAACTGAAATCAGAGTTTTAGAAACCAATCATTAAGGGCATAGCCCCTTTGATAAATAACAAATTCTAAGGAGGTAAAAAAGATGTTGGATCTGCTAAAAGGAATGAAGGTTATCGAAATTGCCGGGTTTATGGCTGCACCTACGGCCGGACGTATCTTAGGTGAATGGGGAGCAGACGTAATCAAAGTAGAACCGCCTCAGGGTGACTCCACCCGTGGTGTAGGGATCTCCCGCCATATCCTGAACGGAGATCAGGCCGGATTTGACTGCTTCAATGCCTGCAAGACATATGTTGCTCTGGATACCCGTAAACCGGAGGGAATGGAAATTCTCAAGAAGATGCTGAAAGACGCGGATGTTTTTATCTCTCATCTGAAAATAAAGGATGCCATCAAGCTGGGACTGGATTATGAGACATTAAAAGAAGACCATCCGAAGCTGATCTGCGCATCTACCAGCGGATACGGACTGGGCGGCGCATGGTCCACAAGAGGCGGTTTCGATGGGGTTTCCTATGCGGCCCGCTGCGGATATGTAAAAGACTGCCCGGTTGAGGGTGATACTCCGATGGTTCCGTATTTTGGCTTTGGCGATATTCCGACCGGTACCTACCTTGCGATGGCGATTCTGGCGGCCTACATCCGTCAGCAGCGTACGGGACAGGGGGAGAAGATCAATGTAGCCCTGATGCATGCGGGAATGTGGAGCGCCAACGTACCGGTAGTTTCTTCCATATACGGGGATCAGTATCCGACCGACCCGAACACCGTTCATCCTCTGGCGAAACCGTATCTGTGTAAAGACGGGAAATGGATCGGCCTGATGGGTCTGGACTGGCAGAAGACATGGCCGATATTTGTAAAAGCCGTGGGACTTCCTGAGGAATACATAACCACATGGGTAGCTTATGAGGACGCTCTGGCGCATGCGCAGGAGATTACTCCGATCCTGAAGGAGATGTTCCTGAAGGAGGACCGCCAGTATTGGGTTGACAAATTAATCGATACTCCGATGCCTTTCGATATCTGCCAGGATTTCAAAGATCTGCAGGGAGACCAGCAGGCATGGGATGCAGGCTTCTTCCAGGGGATCGATTATCCCAGCGGCATGCACGTTGGTATCGTAAAAGCTCCGGCGATCTTCAAGGAAGCGGGCACGGCAGAATTCGAGTCCGCGGGGCCGGTAGGAGAGAGTACCCGTGATGTCTTAAAGGGACTGGGATACAGTGACGCCGATGTTGACCGGATGCGTGAAGAAAAATTGATTCTCGAAGGCGACCAGTGGGATCCTCAGATCTATAACATGGAAAGATATATGAAAATGAAAAAATAATAAGGGGGAAATGATATCATGGTAGATTTTACATTGACAGATGAGCAGGAGCTCTTAATGGAAGGCATTAAGGAATGTCTGGAAAGAGAACTTCCCGACGGCGGTGAGAGCTGCTACAAGACAGGAGAATTCCCCTGGAAAGCATGGCAGGCTCTGGCGGATAACGGCTTTGTAGGGCTTGGACTTCCGGAAGAAGTAGGCGGAACGCCCTGTGACATGCTGACGCTTGCGATGGCGAACCTGACCATTTCCCGTTACGGCGGCCCTGTGGCCAGCTTCTATTCCATGGGTATTCCGACGATGTATGACCTCTGCGAATTCGGAACTCCGGAACAGATCGATAAATATGTAAAAGATTATGTGCAGGGCGGGCCTCCGCTGGCATTAGGAATCTCCGAGCCGGGAACCGGTTCGGATGTGGCGGGGATGCAGACCAGCTATGTATGGGACGGCGATACCGCTGTGATCAACGGCGGAAAGCACTACACCACCTGCGGTGCCGAGGCGAAAGCGATTATCGTAATGGCGAGAGATCCCCAGGTGGAGAATCTGCATCAGGCCGGCACCATGTTCATCGTGGACGTGGACACTCCCGGAGTCCGTATCAACAAGCTGCCGAAGATGGGGCACACGGATCAGCCCACCAGCATCTGTGAAGTGTTCTTAAGTGATGTCCGGGTACCCAGAAGTACGATCCTGGGCGTGGAACACAATGGATTTATGCAGACCATGGCGAATTTCGCGAGAGAGCGTATCGCCAACGTATCCGGCGTCATCGCTACAGCCATCAATGCGTTCGAGGACGCGACGGCTTACGCCAACCAGCGTGTTCAGTTCGGACAGCAGATCGGCCGGTTCCAGCTGATCCAGGAGAAGATCGTAAACATGGCGATCAAGATCGATAATATGATGAATATGCTCTACAAGCTGGCCTGGAAGATAGACACGAATCAGAACATCCGTATCGATACCGGACTTGCCAAACTGTATTGCTCCAGATCCGTATGTGAAGTGCTGGATGACGCGATCCAGGTATTGGCCGGCATCGGAATCGTGGGAGAACACCGTGTGGCCCGTTACTATATCGATACCCGTGCCTGCCGTATCGCCGGAGGAACCGATGAAGTTATGATCTTTAACACCGCGCCGCAGATTCTGAAGCGTTACAGATAATCATTTCCAATGCAATTCAAAATGTCCTGCATACCGGATTGATACCGGATTATTTGAGGATAAGAAAGGGATTGAATTATGAGCGAGAACAATGCAGTATTGACCAGAGTGGAAGATAATGTGCTGATCATTTCCCTGAACCGTCCCGAAATCATGAATGCGTTAGACAGTGATCTGGTAGAAGGATTCATCGCCGCCCTGAAAAGGGCGGGCGATGATCCTGAGATCGGAGCGGTGGTACTGACGGCTGAGGGCAGGGGCTTTTGCGCAGGCGGTTATATGAAACCTGTGGAGATAGAGATCACGCCGGCCCTGGTGCGGGATGGAATCGTCGGTTATGCCCGTGATATCATTTTACCGATGTATCAGCTGGAAAAACCGATTATCGGGGCGATCAATGGCGCGGCTGCCGGAGGCGGCTGCAATCTGGCGCTGGCCTGTGATATTATTTTTGCTTCTGAGAAAGCCAGTTTCATCCAATCCTTTGTGAACGTGGGGTTGATTCCTGATTTTGCCGGCCTTTATTTCCTGCCGCATATCATCGGCGCGCAGAAGGCGAAGGACATGATGTTCACCGGACGGAAAGTAAGAGCCGCGGAAGCGCAGCAGATGGGATTGATCTTCAAGGCACTGCCGCCGGAGGAGTATCTGGATGCCGCTGTCGCTTATGCGAAACAGCTGGCCCAGGGCCCGCGGTACGCGATCGGATTGACAAAAAGGCTGGTAAATGCCAGTATTGATTATGATTTATTTAAAGTACTGGAAGTCGAGAACCTGGCGCAGCCGGTATTATCGTTTATGCCGGATCATGAGGAAGGCAAAGCTGCGTTTAACGAGAAAAGGCCGCCCAGATTTAATCAGCATTAACCAAATCCGGGTTAAAGGCATCAGGTAGAGGATACATCCTTATGAGGGGCGGGAACTATGGTGACAAATAACAAATTAAATCCTCCTGTACTTTTACCAATACAGATCAGAAACCTGGCGCGGAAACGGGAAGATCAGACCGCTGTAGTAGAAATTTCAGCAGACGGGAGCGAGCGTGTATTCTCCTGGCGTCAGATGTATGAAGCCATGGAGAAAGTCGCGGCTGAAATGGATAAAGGCGGTATAAAGAAGGGATCGCAGGTTATGATTGGCCTGCCCAATACGTTCGAACATATCGTTTCCAGTCTGGCGGCCTGGCATCTGGGAGCCTGCTGTATTCCCGTGTCCAGGAGCCTGAAGGAATTCGAGCGGGACAGAGTATTGGGGCTGGTAACACCAGGGCTTATAGTGGCGGACTGGACTTTGCCTGAGGGACATCCATGGCAGCTCACCAACGATGATATCCAAAGATTGTGTGAGAGTGACGTTCCGGTAGAGGATGACAGTGTTCCATTTGTAACCGCGTCGCCCGGCCGGGCTATGGCGACCGGCGGTACTACCGGAAAACCAAAGCTGGTGGTACAGAATATTACGATGGCGTACAATGAGTCGGGCCTGAAAGGATGGACCGCCATGTCGGGGCAGGGAGCGAATCTGCGGCAGCTGGTACCGGGTTCTATTTATCATACGTTGTATAACTCATCTTTATATATTGGCTTATTTATGGGTCATACCATTTACCTAATGACCAAGTTTAACCCGGATCTCGCTCTGGAACTGATCGGTAAATATCAGATCCAATGCGGCGGGTTTGTACCGACGATGCTGGATCGAATGATGAAGGCTGCGAATTTTAAGACCGTGGACCTTAGCAGCCTGTGCGCTATTTTCCATGCCGGCGGAGCATGTGCCCCTATTATCAAAAGGACCTGGATCGAACGGATTGGGGCAGAAAAAATCTATGAATTCTACGCGATGACGGAAATGATCGGGAGCACAACTATAAGAGGAGACGAATGGCTGCTGCACGAGGGGAGTGTTGGAAAGCCGGTTGGCTGCTCCATACGTATCTGTTCCGATAGCGGAGAAGAGATGCCCGCAGGTGAAGTGGGAGAGATTTTCAGTAAACCGGACATGGGACTGGTCACATACTACATAGGCAGGGCGGCGATCCGGTCCGGCCTTGACGGCTACTACAGCGTGGGTGATCTGGGATATCTGGATGGGGATGGATATCTCTATATCGTGGACCGGCGCAGTGATATGATCGTAACCGGCGGGAAGAACGTGTACTGTGAAGAGGTAGAGAGCGTGATGCGGGGATTCCCCAAGATCCGGGATATAGTAGTGATCGGACTCCCGGATGAAAAATGGGGCCGGAAAGTACATGCGCTGATGGAGGTGGAGGGTAATCCGGAGGAGTTTCCATTTGAGGAACTGTCCGAGTATTGCCATGCCAGGTTCAGCAGCCACAAGATACCAAAATCCTATGAAATCGTACCAAAGATTCCGAGGGATGAGATGGGTAAGATAAAGCGTTGGAAGCTGGCGGAAGAACGAAAAGGGGAGACAGAATAAAACCATTCTCTTACTCTGTAAGTAAAAAAAACTGAAAGGAAGATAACATTCATATGCGTACAGCAATATTAGGGGCCGGTTCTCTTGGAACCGTATTGGGAGCGTTTATCGCGAAGGCAGGAAAGCAGGTCGATCTTGTCAGCAGAAATGCCGCCCACTTAAATGCCATGAAGGAAAGAGGCGCTGTAATCAAGGGGACGGTCGACCTGGTAGTTCCGGTCAGCACCGTGTTAACTCCCGAGATGGAGGGCAAATACGATCTGGTATTCTATATGGCAAAACAGACGGCTAATGAGGTGGCGCTAAAACAACTGCTTCCGCATCTGGCCGACGACGGTATCGTCGTTACCATGCAGAACGGACTGCCTGAACTGGAGGTAGAGGAATACATCGGAAAAGGACGCGTGGTGGGCTGCCCTGTGGGCTGGGCCGCTGTGATGACGGAACCCGGTGTATCGACCCTCACATCGAAACTGGATCAGATGTCCTTTGATATCGGCTGGCCGGACGGTCATGTGGATAAAAAACTGGAAGAAATCAAGGAGATCTTAGAGTGCCTGTGCCCGACGAATATCATTACGGATCTCATGGAAGTGCGCTGGGCGAAGCTGTTGACCAATGCCACATTCAGCGGAATGTCGGCTGCCCTGGGGGCAACCTTTGGGGAGACGGTGTCCACAGAGGAAAATCTGTATGTAACACAGCATGTGGCAAACGAGTGCATTAAGGTGTGCCATGCCAGCGGCTATAAGATCGGCAAGATCCAGGGAAGTTCCATGGAGGACATGTACGGCTTCAAAGATGAAGCGGACCGGGAACGGGTGCGGCCTATGTATGAGGCGATGAAACCGGTACCCATTGTCGCAAGTATGCTGACCGATTTAAGAAACGGCAAAAAGACGGAAATCAATGCGATCAACGGCGTGGTTTGCAAATATGGCCGTCAGAACAACGTAGAGACACCGTTCAACGACAAAGTCGTGGAGATCGTTACCGGCTGTGAAGAAGGGAAATACAAACCCTGTGCAGAAAATATAAAACTTTTTGGCGATCTGATTAAATTATAGGAAAGAAAGGCGATATAGCTATGGCAAATAAGGTGTTATATTTTGAAGATATAGAAGTAGGTTATAAGTTCGAATCACCCGGCGGACGTACCTTTACCAACGCGGAAGTGGTAAACTTTGCGCAGTTCACGGGAGATTACAACCTGGTTCATCTGGATCATGAATTCGCGAAGACCTCTCTGTATAAAGAAAATCTGGTGCACGGCGCCTGTGTGCTGGCCGTAGTGGGTGGTATGTTCCGCCGGACCCAGTTCTGTGCCGACACAGATACCACCATGCTGGAAATGACAGGAATGAAGCATGTCAAATACATGAACCCCGTCAAATTCAACGATACGATCCATCTGGAAGTGGAAGTCTTAGAAAAGATCGATGACGCAGAGGACACGGGAACCATAGTCTTAGGTTTCAACGGGGTTAACCAGCGCGGAGAGATTGCCCTTGACAATGTCCGCGAGTACAAATTTGCGAAGCGAAATTATAAGGCAGGGGAATAGGAGGAGCTGTTATGAACGAATTTGAAGAAATGTTTAAGGATACCTGGTTTTTTGAGGATGTACCGCTAGGCTACACGACTGCTTCCCCCTACGGCAGAACCATCCGCGAGGCAGATATCATCAACTACGCCGGAATCTCCGGAGAGTACGCTCCCATCTACATCGATGACGAGTATGCGAAAAAGACAAAATACGGCGGTGTGATCGCCCAGGATATGCTGCTGTTTACCTTTACCACATCCATCGACACCAACAATGAGTTAACAGCAAAGATGAACAGAGCAATTCTGGTTTCCAAAGGGACCAAGAACTGGAAAATCTACGGAAAAGCCCATGTAGGCGACACGATCTACACAAAATCAGAGATCGTGGACAAAATCGATAACAAGCCGACCCGTGGCGTCATCGTCACCCAGATGTCGATCCTGAACCAAAAAGGAGAGGTCCTCCAGAGCGGAGAATATCATCTGATCGTAGCTAAGAAATGTTATTTCGAAGAACAGCTTGCGAAACAGGCTTAGGAGCTGGGGGTAATTGGGGCCGGAGCGGGCTGCTGCAAGGGCTGCCTGTGGATGAAGGGAGATCGGGGACGGGAACCAAACGGCTTCCCCCCGGGCCTTAGAACGGCTGCCTTTGATGAGGGCGGTACCTCTGAGGTGCGGGGCCGGGCGGCGGTCCTCCTTAGGTCCCGGTAAGCCGGCCGCTTAAGGATGGGGCAGACGGCGGATTCCGGGAATGCTCCCGGCTCCGGGGCTCTTTTGTGTCTCCCCGGGAGAGCAGAGGGCTTGCGCTGGTATCAGCTAAGTGAAATCGAAAAGCCGGGTTCAGGAACCGGGTCTATTCGCCAGGAACGCTGGATGCGTTCCCGGCTCAGAGACCCTTGCACGTCGGACGTGAAGTCCGCCGTGCATCCTGAACCCGGCTTTCCGATTTCACTAAGCTGATACACAGCCGCCCTATGCTCTCCCGGGGAGACACAAAAGAGCCCCGGAGCCGGGAGCATTCCCGGAATCCGCCGTCTGCCCCATCCTTAAACGGCCGGCTTACCGAAACCTAAGGAGAACCGCCTGGGCCCCGCACCTCAGAGGTACCGCCCTCATCAAAGGCAGCCGTTCTAAGGCCCGGGGGGAAGCCGTTTGGTTCCCGTCCCCGATCTCCCTTCATCCACAGGCAGCCCTTGCAGCAGCCCGCTCCTACCCTGGTACACCCTAAGAGGCCGGATACTTATCCCGTGGATACCAGTGAGTGATATGTATTAGTTTCTGTGATAGTTGCTTAATTAAACACTTAACGATACTAACCCTGCTTATAGACCATGGAACTCAGCTTGTTATAGTGCAGGGAGGAGAGGGATGCGGCGGGCCCTTGGGGGGCTGGGCGGCAAATCTCGCGGGGCCAGATCGCTTGAGGCCGGACCTTAGAACATGTTACGGAGAAGAGGGCGAAACCTCGCAGGACCCGGGGCACTGTTTGAGCCGTTCTTTGGCGAGTTTGCCCCGGGTCCTGCTAATAAGAGGTTTCACCCTCTTCGCAGTTACATGTTCTTAGGTCCGGCCGAAGCGATCTGGCCCCGCGAGATTTGCCGCCCAGCCCCCCAAGGGCCCGCCGCATCCCTCTCCTCCCGTCCCCCAACAAAAATCCATCTACCGAGAAACCTCAACCAGCCTCCGGTCAAAACTTTTCGGTATCCCCAGCTCCTCCCGGTATTTGGCAACCGTCCGGCGGGAGATATGGATATCACGTTCGGCCAGCCGGGCGGCCAGCATCTGGTCGCTGAGGGGCTGTTCCTTGTCTTCGGCTGCGATCAGCCTGCTTATATGCTGCTTGATTTGGTCGGCGGTCAGGCCTTCCGTTAAGCTGCTGCCTGATACCGCGGTGGTGAACAGATCACGCATCAGAATGGTTCCGCCGGGATATTGCAGGTATTTCCCGCTGATCCCGCGGCTGACGGTGGAGACGTGGATGTTGAGGGCACTGGATATGTCCTCCATCATCATGGGACGCAGCAGACCTTTTCCCAGAAAGAAATCCTGCTGGTAATGGGCGATGGCTTCTGTGATCCGCAGCATGGTTTTGCGCCGCTGTTCCAGACTGTTCAGCAGAAATCTGGCCCGGTGCAGACAGTTGCGGAAATAGGCGTAGATGTCATCGTCCTCGGCGGTGCGCATCATTTTGTAATAGTAATCATTGATGTGGTAGGCGCCCATCCAGCTGTCGTTCATCTGAATCTCCCACTGCCCCTCGCTGAAGGTCAGAATGATGTCCGGAACGATGTAGGTGGTGCCGGATGTATTGAAGCCCTGCAGCGGCCTGGGATTTAATTTTTGGATGAGATAGATATATTTTCTTACCTGCACGGTGGACAGACCTAAGGACCTGGATATGTAACTGATTCTGCCGGAAGCGACGTCTTCCAGGTGGCTGGTTATGATAGCGCAGAGTTTTTCATCCCGGATTCCCTGGGCTTCCAGCTGACGGAGCAGGCACTGGGAAAGATTTTCGGAAAAGATTCCATAAGGCTCCAGCTGCCTTAGGTCTGTAAGGCAGATGCTGACATCCGTCTCGCTGGCTCCGGTTTTCTGGGCAGCTTCCCGGATGGGGACCTGATAATAACCCTGGCTGTCCAGACAGTCGATTAGATAATCGATTACATAGAGCTGGCGGGTGGTATATTTTTTCGGGCTTAACTGGCTCTTCAGGTAATGACGGAGTTCGTATTGATTGCCGGAGACGAATTCTTTCTGCTGGTCCTCGGCGGCCGCGGCAGTTTCGCCATAAGCGGTGTAGACGTTTTTATCATACCAGCTTTTGTAGTCCTCCATACGCAGGGGGACGTCGGTATCACTGGGGGTATATTCCAGGATGGCATTCTCCATATACTCGTTCTGCATATAGTCGTTCAGGGATATGTTATCCATGGCCAGAATCTCCAGAGACTGGATCTGGGTCTGGGACAGGGTCTGCCTTTGGTCTAATTTTATTTCATATTGCAGGTTCATATGGTGCCCGCCTCCTTTAATTCCAGTTAGATATCTTCTTCATCTTGCGGTAGAGTGTGGCTCTGGATATTCCTAACTCCTGAGCGACCTGGGTTCGGTTTCCTTTGTATTGTTTCATCAGTTCGACGATACGCTGGCATTCGTATTCTTCATAACTGCTGTAGTGCTGGCTTAAGAATTCCGGCTCCAAAGTGTCCGGCTGCTTGGAGGAAGGGAACTGCTGCTGTGTTTGTGAAAAATCCTGTTCGTTTTGCAGTTCCGCAGGCAGGCATTCCAGGGTGATAATATCCTGAACCGACAGATTCACACAGCGCTCCATGACATTGCGCAGTTCCCGGATGTTTCCGGGCCATGTGTACTTCATTAAACATTCCATGGCTTTGGGGTCCAGTTCCCGCACGGATTTTTGGGCGCTTTCATTAAAATGCCGGATGAAATGATCCACCAGCAGCGGGATATCGTCCAGATGATTCCGAAGCGGGATCAGATCCAGACGCATCACGTTGAGACGGTAGTACAAATCCAGGCGGAATTTATTTTCTTCAATATATTTCATCAGATCCCGGTTGGTGGCAGCGATAATGCGCACATCCACGCTTCTGGGCTGGGAACCGCCCAGACGGCTTACCGTTCGTTCCTCGATCACGCGGAGCAGCACCGACTGCATATCCAGAGGCATCTCGGCGATTTCATCCAGAAACAGCGTGCCCTGGTTTGCCTGCTCGAATTTACCCATGGAGCCGCCTTTGCGCGCTCCGGTAAACGCCCCCTCTTCATAACCGAACAGCTCACTGCTGATCAGCTCTTTTGGAAGCGCCGCACAGTTGATGGAGACAAAGGGACCGTGGTTTCGGTCGCTGGCGTTGTGGATCGACTGGGCGAACAGTTCTTTTCCGGTACCGCTCTCTCCGCAGATCAGTACATTGCTGTTACCGGCTGCGATGCGGGCGGCCATTCGCTTACTGATCTCAAAGTCCCGGTTTTTACCGATCAGATTGTCGAAAGTATAGTAAGCGCCCTTGTTTACAAGACGATTGACATAACGCTGCACGTGCCTGGAATTGGTCAGGACTATGATATATCCCACGAGCTTCTGATCTTTGGTCATTGGCATAGCGTCCACATAGAAGTCGTTTTTCCCGGCGGACAGGCTGTTGAACACGATCGAACAGGACTTCACTTTTTCCTGACGGTACAGACGTTTCATGATATCCCCCAGCTCGGGATACAGTTGTTCCGGTCTCTTGCCGCAGACCACATCCTGACAGATATCAAAGGCTTCGCAGAACAGAATATTGACATCCATGATAATGCCGGCCTGATCCAGCAGGATATAGCAGGAATGATTGGCCTTGGCGTTAAACTCAGACATCAGATCTTTTAACTCATGGGAAGGATCTGTATAAAAATCCAGGGAACCCAGATAGCGGATTACGGAAAAATGAAGATCATCGGCCAGCTCCACAGGCATCACGTACATATTGATAAACGCGTCCTGGGCAAATATTTTGCTCTGCGGGAAAGTACGAAAATAGGGGAAAGCAATGGTCACATAGCCGGACAGAGCATCGGCATAGTGTTCCTGGCCGAATACCATGCAGGATTTTTTACCCTGGAGAGCAAGGGCGGCCGCGTTGGTACCTACCAGATTTTCCGACATATTGGTAGAGAATCTTAAATTTTTACTTTTCAGTTCATCCAGAAGCTTGCGGTTCCCTCCTTTGGAAAATACCGAAAGATTCCGATTCAGATAAAAGACAGCGACGCCGATGTTGGAAAGCAGGTCGAACTTCATCTGGTAAATAAATTCCGACTGCCTGCGGACATACCGGGAGCTTTCCAGGATATCGTTGGATGTGTGGGTGTCAGTGGCCTCCCGGATCAATACCTTCTGAGAAGCGTCTACGTTGGACTGCCGGCAGCGCACCCATGACTGATAGATATTTTCAGAAACGATACCCTTTTCCAGGAGTTCCCCTCTGAGAAAAGAATTTTTATATTTCCTGATGGCGTTTTCATCGTAAGTAAATTCCATGGCAGATTCCCCTTGACTATAAATAGGGCCTTTTGGCCGGGTTTTTAGCGCATTTTTATTATAGCATGAGTAATTTTGGAAATCCAGTAGAATGGGGGAGCGAATCCTTATATAGTTTTATTGTGATTAGAATAAAATCACGGTATACTGGTGACAGGAACGTATAATTTCTTTATAGAATTTATGGCGCAGCGCGCCGCGGGAGGTAAAAATGAAATATCCGGATATTCCACATATAGCAAATAACCCCAATATGGAAGGACAGTATTTATTGAAACAGAATATAACATATTCCGTGATTACCGGAGAAGAATTAAAACTAACGCTATTTTTACCCTGGAATCTGCAGTCCGGCGAAACAGAAAAGAGCCCAAAGCCCTTGATCGTTTTTGTACAGGGATGCGGCTTTAAGACGCCGAATCTGGAGTTTGAGATACCGCAGCTGGCGCAGATCGCGCGGGCGGGTTATATAGTGGCTACGGTGAGTCATCGCAACGCGCTGGAAGGACATCCTTTTCCGGCGTATCTGATCGATGTAAAATGCGCGATCCGGTATCTGAAAAGACAAGCTGCGGAATATGGGATAGACCCGGAGCGGGTGGCAGTCTGGGGCACCTCCTCAGGGGGGAACGCGGCGATGCTTGTGGGTCTGACGGCGGATGATCCGAGGTATGAGACGAAGGAGCATGACGGCTATTCGGACTCCGTCAACGCGGTGGTCAGCTGTTTCGGCCCGATGGAATTCGACGGCCTGATGCCGAAAGGTCCGGTGGATCGTTCGATGCTGCCTGCTATTCTGGGGAAGGACAGGGACTTGTGGCCGGAGGTGATCAGGGAGATGAGCCCGCTGTACCGGGTGGAACCGGGCAAAACATATCCGGCCTTCCTACTGATGCATGGTACCGGGGACGAATTGGTTGGCATTCAGCAGATGGTGGATATGTACCATAGATTATTGGATTCCGGGGTGACGGCTTTTGCGTATCAGGTGGACGGGGGACGGCATGAGAATAATTTCTGGAGCGCGGAGGTATATCGTGTGATCGGGGAGTTTTTTGCAGAGTACTGCTGATTTGCGGGCGTTCTCCTCAAGAACCCTATTAAAAGTTTGTTAAGTTTTGTAGAAAACGGTTGACACAGAGGCTTAAATCCCCTATGATATTGCAAAATAGTTTTGCGAAAGGAAATCTTCTGCCGCTATGTATGACGCCGCCAGCAGTGAGACAGACCAAAACGACGACGTTTTGAGAATTCAACCGGAACTTAAGAATAAGGCATAACCTGCATTCGAATGATGTGGGTTGTGCTTTTTGTTTTCTCTCTATACCGGATAATATACAAGAAAAGGAGTGTATTCATGGAACTGAAACTGACAGGAATCAGAAAGTCCTACGGAAGCAAAGAAGTGCTCAAGGACTGTTCCTTTACTTTTGAGAAAGGGAAGATCTACGGGCTTCTGGGCAGGAACGGAGCAGGTAAGACCACGCTCTTTAACTGCCTGACCGATGAGGTGCAGACGGATGGAGGAGAGGCGGTTATTGAGAAGGAAGGCAAAGAGAGACGGCCCCTTTCCCCGGAACAGATCGGCTATGTATTTTCTATGCCTGTGCTGCCGGATTTTCTGACCGGCTATGAATTTATTAAGTTTTATATGGATATTCACGACACAGAGATCCCCATGCAAAAAACGGTGGATGAATATTTTGATATGGTTAAGATCGAGCCGGAGGACCGGCACCGGCTGATCAAAGGATATTCCCATGGTATGAAGAATAAAGTGCAGATGCTTTGCTTTATCATAGCGCGCCCTCCCGTTATCCTGCTGGATGAGCCGCTGACCTCCTTTGATGTGGTGGTTGCTCTGGAGATCAAGCAGCTTTTGCGGGAAATTAAAAACGATCATATCATCATCTTTTCCACCCATATCTTACAGCTCGCAACCGATCTGTGTGATGAGATCGTAGTGCTCAGTGACGGCCGGCTGCAGCAGATTGACCACCAGATGCTGGGCAGCAAGGACTTTGAGAAGCAGATTATCGAGCTGCTGAAAGATGAGGATGCCCATGATTAACGCGTTAAAACAAATGACACAGCTGAAAGCCGCGCTGTGGGTGAATGCTTTTCTTTATTATTTTAAGAGGCTTTGGATTATAGGGAAATATGTGCCGGATTCGGTCTATTCGAATTACGGGTTGAAGAGAGGGCTTAGCATAGTGGCTGTTGTAGTCCGCCAGCTGATCGATTTTTGTGGGAAACCGATATATCTGGCCACAGTGGTTACGCTGCCCCTTATGCTGCTTTTGTACGGGAACCCGCAGTATGAGGGACAGGGGTTTCTTGTCATGGCTCAGATCCTGTTCTTCCTGAACTGCTTTTTGGGCGCCTTGGGAGACAGCCAGATTTTTGCGGTTACGAGGGATAAGATTATCTGTATCAAATACATACATATGAATGCGGCTGCGTATATCCGGGCCGCCCTGGCGTTCAAGTACATTCCCTTTTTTATCTATTATCTGCTGTGGCTGCTAATCTTCGCACGCATGTCGGGAGGAACGGTTTGGCAGGGATTCTTACTCTGGCTGCTTCTGGTTTCGTTCCGCATGATGGGAGAGGCGGCTCAGTTAATTATATTTGACCGTACGGGGAAGGTGATCTCCCGCAGTATGGGCTATAGCTGGTTTTTGATTACAGGCGGCCTTGCAGGCGCCGTTCTTCCTTTTCTATTCGGGTGGAAACCGCTGCTTGCATCCGTACTGACACATCCGGCTGCGGTCACGGCGTTTGCCGCCCTTGGGGGATGGTGCCTTTGGTATATCACGGTCGGATACAGAGGATATGAGAAGAAGTTTCACCGGTCCATCGATATCAACTTCCTGTTCTCCAACCTGGTAAAAGCGTCATCCGGAACGGCGGCGACCTTCAAAGAAGTAGAGATGAAAGAAAAGGATATCGCTATATCAGAAGCGGACAAAGAGAAATTCCGATATCTCAGGGGCTATGCTTACCTGAACGCCCTGTTCTTTGCACGGCATAAGCGCCAGCTGGTGAAACCCGTGTGCTTCCGGCTGGCGCTGGCGGCGGCGCTGTTCGGCGTGTCGGTAGTCCTCTGGTTTACAAACCGGGAGCTGGCGGTCAGGCTCAGTGAGAATATGACAGCTATGCTTCCCTCCTTCATCTTTATCATGTACTTCATGACCGTGGCTGACAAGGCCAGCCGGGCCATGTTCTACAACTGCGACAAGGATCTGCTCCATTATGCCTGGTACCGCCGGCCGGAGACGATATTGAAGAATTTCCAGCTTCGTTTTGTGAGGGTGGCGCTGTACGACCTTTTTATAGCGGGGGCGGTCTGCCTGGCAGCGGCAGGTTTCCGGCTGCTGTGCACCGGAACTGTGTTCGACATGGATATGCTGCTGTTTTGCTCCGCGATCCTTCTGCTTTCAGTGCTGTTTACCGTGCATCACCTCTGCCTTTACTATATCTTTCAGCCCTATTCTGAGAGCCTGAAGGTGAAGAATCCATTTTTCTCGGTCCTCAACAGTGTCATGTATATGCTGTGTTTTATCTGCCTTCAGATAGAGGTGGGCGGTTTTGCATTTACCATGACGGTGCTGTGCTTTACCGTTATTTATATACTGGCCGCGCTGGTGGCGGTGTACCGCCGCGCGCCGGTATCGTTTCGTGTGAAATAGTGACAGGGGTCCGTTACCATATAAGCGTGGACAGCGATTCCTGCGGGAATATAAGTTTCAGCGCCCTGCCCTGAAATCTGAGTACTGCAGGCAGGGGTTCGCTGCCGGCGTTGCAGATAACGGCCGCATACGATCCGTCCGGATTTTTAAAGGCGGTCATCTCCAAACGGTCTGTGTAGCGGGTGAAGCCGATCCTCACAGCCCCCGGAAGGATATAGCGGCTGAAATGTTCCAGATACTTAAGAGACATCTGCTCCTTAGCCTCGCCGGCGGCTATATTGCACATGACCGGCGCATCACAATAATTATGTACATGGTTCGGTCCGCCCAGGTGATCCAGCACGATATTCCAGTCGATGCTGACATGGGCGCCTCCATTTAAATTGCCGATGATATCATGCGCGTACATATAGGCGCTGGCTTTTTGGTCTCTGGGAAAACGGCTGTACTCGACGCAGCCTTCCGTGAAAAACAGTTTTTTTTCAGGAAAACGCCTGCGGACCAGTTCCAGGGCTTCAAAATGGTCTCCGGTATACCAGTGAAAAGCGCCGCTGCCCACATAGGCGTTGGTCTGCGGGTCCGCGCACACCGCTTCCAAACGTTCCAATAATCGTTCCTTATTATGATCCCAGACCAAGACGACAACATCCTGAAGTCCGTGTTTTTGGTATTCCAGTATGTATCGGCACAGATAGCGGGCCCAGCGTTCCCGGTACTGGGGAAGCAGTTTGCCCCCCTGGTTGCGTTCCGCGGTGGTCTTCATATACGCGGGGGGCGACCAGGGCGACAGCATTAATTTTAGTTCCGGATTCCGCTTCTGTGCTTCCCTGAGAATGGGGATGATTTCCTGTTCATCCCTGGACAGGCGAATACTGGAGAGGGTCCGTCTGGCCGCCTCTGATCTATATGGCTGTAGAAGGTCTTAAAATATGCAAACAGGATGGGTTTGCCAGGGAACTGGCCGAGAATCACGCATACCGTATGGCAGAGGTCCTGGAGACCACGAGCGATATCTGGGAAAATTATTGCAGTGAAAAGAGTACGCGGGGCAATATTTCCATGCACGACTATGGATGGTCCGCGCTGGGGGATACCACCTTGCTGATCGAGACGGTTCTTGGAATCCGTACTTACGCGCTGGAACACGAAGTGGCGTGGAATCCGATGCCGGAAAAATGTGGAATCCGTCGGCTCCCTTACAGAGACGGCCGGATAGAATTATCCCAACAGCCGGAGCGGGGACGTATCTTTGTCCGGGCTGTGCTTCCGACCGGAACGAAGTTAAACTATTGTGCAGGAAAGTACGAATATACTTACATCAGTGACGGCAGGCCGCATTTTTTCGACTACCCTCTGACTGCGGTGGGTGAGGAGGAACATCGGTGAAGAGCTGCGGCAGGAACACATTTGATCAAAGAAAACGAAATAATAAAAATGATAGTAGAAGGGGAGTATGTCGGGCTGGATGTGAAAGCTATGAGGACCACAACCCAAGAGGAAAGCTACCGTCATCTGCAAAACAGCCTGGATATTTTCCGTGCACTCGAGCAAAAGGTCGGGAGGTTTGATTATGACTTCCAGAAAAAATGTGTGGAAGAGAGGAACTTCGAAGCTCTGGAAATGTATGTGATGAGGCTGCTGATGGGTGTGGAGTAGCTTTATAACTCCGATCTATAACAGAGTAATCTTTCAGTCGATTTGGATGTCAATCTCCCGGTATCTGGTAACAAAGCCCTGATTCCCCTTATGAATGAGAGGTTAGGGAAGTTGAGGGGCTGATGGCGCTTACTTGCACCGGCCCCTCAGAATCTCGATCATACAGCGATGTTTCTTCAGTCCTCTGTCATAACTGATGCCCACTCCCAGTATACGGCCGGGATAGCGGGATTCTTCTCCGAGTTTTCCATAGAAGCGCAGGTCATACTTTTTATCCTTGATTTGCTGGATCGCGTCCTCAGGTGAGTGATCGATTTTTAATTCAAGAATGATACAATCAGCATTTTTATCTGTATCAGGATAAAAAATAAAATCAGCATATCCCACACCTGCCTTGTCTTCACGTTCTACCCGGTACGTATCTCTGGCGGCCAGATAAACCAGATTGACAATCGCAGCCAGCTCTGTCTCATTGTTGTAACTCAACATTGGAACTTCTGTATCATGTGCGATCTCCAGAATCTCAGACATGGTCCGCGTATCTCCGGAAAGAGTCGCTTTCAACATCCGCTCTGACTCTTTTGCCAGACGATATATATAACCAAGAGATGGTTCCTTTCGGAGCATATCCACAAATCTCCCCATCAATTCTTTATTGGGAATGGATACCATACCGTTCTCATAGCTAAGGAAACCATAAACAACCATGGCAGAAAAGATTTCTTCCTTTGTCTTAAGATTCATAGAGGTAGCTGCATACTCCCAAATCTTTATGGGAACTGCGCTTCCGGAAACCATTACTGCTAGATCGTCTCTCACTTCAGCTATATTCTTTTCTATATAATAATAGATTTCATCATAAGGTCCTGAACTGGTCCAATAATTTCCAAGATTATTATTTGTTAAAGAAGTGACTACTGAACGAGGATTATAAAGTCTTTCTCCGGACCGTGTATGATATCCGTCATACCAGCTCTTTAAACCTTCTCTTGTGACTTGCCTGGATTTGGCGGTATTCTTCACATAACGATCAAACAATAAATCAACTTCCTTTTCCGTAAAACCGAAACAATCAGAAAATCGCTCTTCTGTAACCATCGTATACTCAACAAACATATTCAGCTCAGATCCGCTTGAATATTTTGCAATAGGAAGAATACCTGTCATATAAACAAGAAGAACATATGGCCTGTCCTTTAACAAACTCCGCAGAAAGGCCAGAAACGCTTTTTTATCAGTTTCAGTCACAAAATCCTGATGAAAAATAAAATCCCATTCATCCAGAACAAAAATAAACCTTGCATTATCATCCGCAGCATAGATATCTATAAAAGCATCCACCGCATCCCCTTCCAGCTCCACATCCGGATACGCGATCTTCAAATCCTTAATCAGACGCTTTTCGATCCGGCCGATATACTCCGGATAGGATGCGCATTGCCCTGATATATCATTAAATGAAATATGAATAACTGAATATTGATTCCGAAATCTGTCGTACTCATCCACCCCCGAAATTTTCAGCCCCTGGAAAATATCCTGCGCATCACATACTCTGGAAAAAAAAGCGGCAATCATATTAGCCATGACCGTTTTCCCAAACCGCCTGGGCCTGGTAATGCAGATATGATTATTTCCTTCCCGCACCAGGGGAAACAGTTCTTTTAATAACAAAGACTTGTCAACAAAATACGGTTTTGCAGTCTCATTTCTATAAAGTGTATATGCGGTCTTACTATCCAAATAAACCCCCATAATTCCGCTCCCTTCCAAATTTACCTTCAAAAAAATCAACCAGACACGATCCCATGCTTTCCTGTTTCATTATAGCAGAAAATCCTTTCAGATCCCACAGGATCTTTTCGACAGTTAATTTTTAACTCCGATCGATAACAGAGTAAAATGATATATTCTGCTGAAAAAAGGGATGCATTTCAAGGCATCCCTTTTTATCCATATTAATATGAAATCCTTAGTTATTTATTCAAACTTAGAATCCATTTGCCTCAACCCCATATACGGCCTGTTCGTGTGTAAATCCTTCGTATTCCAGCTGATCAATCAGACTGTTCCGGGAAAATGAAGAAAAATCTAAATAGGACTTGGCTTTTATTGCCGCCTGTTCATTCCAGTCCGCACCGCAATTGTCTACTGCGTTTACCGCGTCTTCGTGTGTGAATCCTTCATATTCCAGCTGTTCCACTAACCCGTCGTAAGAAAAAGCGGAAAATTCTAAATAGGATTTCGCTTTTGCGACCGCCTGGCTTCCGCCCTCCAGTCCGCAGTTGTCCGCGCCGTATACTGCCTGGTCATGGGTAAAGCCTTCATATTCCAATTGGTCGATTAACCCGTCATGTGAAAAAGAGGAGAAGTTCAGATAGGATTTCGCTTTTACCACAGCCTGAGCATCCCAGTCCGCACCGCAGTTGTCCGCGCCGTATACAGCCTCCTCATGGGTAAAGCCTTCAAACTCTAATTGATCGACTAAACCGTTGTAGGAAAAGGCCGTGTAGGCTAAATAGGAATGCGCTTTCTGAAGGGCATTTTTTTGTCCCACAGTTGCTCCGGAAGCCTGGCTGTCCGTATTGCCGGGGGTGCCCGTACTGTCCGTATCGGTGCCGGATGCCTGCACCGGTTTTTCTGTACCGGACAGGGCATCCTGCTGAGGCACGGGAGTTTCGCTCTGGGCTTTAACAGGACCAGGAGATTCGGTCTGAACAGGAGCAGGGGTGGCCGTTTCATCCTGTGTACCGGAGCTGCTGTCTGCCGGCGTGACCGTGATACCCCCGCAGGCAGCCAGAGTGAATCCCATAAGGAGCGCAAGTGACAGTGCCAGAATCTTTCTCATTTCTCATTCCTCCCTCATAATTGTAAGATAATTAGTTTGCAGCGTGTCTGTCATATATACTATAATTCTAGCATATCCGGCATTTTATGACAAGGAACATGAAGGAATCTAATACTCCATTCAACTCTAAAAGTCAACATACATAATTTGAAGCAGCCAGCATATTATTTTAAGGAATGTTACTTAAAATAACATATTGGAGGTATGACTTTGGCAAATGACAGCAGATTTGTAGTTCTGTCGCTTGAATTGCATCTGTTCTTTTCAAGAATCATGAAAGAACACTCTTTGTTTCTAAGGGCAGGCTTCACCCCTGCGGACAGCTCTTTTGCAAACGAAGCTGAGCTATTTAAGCAAAAATTCGAAGATTTGTTATACTGTGCGGTTCATTTAAGCGATGGAGTCGTAAGCCGCAATGTTCTATGTTCCGGTGAAATCATCACGGAATTCACAGCATGTGCCGAATGGCAGACACAGCAGTTCACGGGAATCAGCATAAACCAGGAAATTACCGCTCACGAAGTCTGTCTGCGCCATGGGGAGAATCCCTGTGTCAGTGCGCAGCTGTGCGCTAATGTGCATCAATTGAACCGGGATGCCATTGAATTGCTGGATGGACTGATCGCGCTGAAAGAGTGCATTCTGCAAAATGTGCTCAGCTGTAAAATGTTTACTATGAATTACCCGCTGCTGATTGAACACATTATTCGTGAAGCGAAGTTATACCGTACATACGTAAGTAATCTGGAAAACGGAAGGGACTTTGATTACCGGAATATAAAACAGACGGAACAGTTTTGGAACCAGATCATGATGGAACACGCGATGTTTATCCGCGGCCTGCTGGATCCCTCAGAAAATGAATTAATCGAAACCTCCGATACCTTTGCAAAAGAGTATGCCAGGCTGCTTTCGGACTGCCGTGAGACCATGGATTTATCAATTGCGATGGACACAAATGTATCGCTTAATGAAACCTTGAAGTTCCGGGATTTTAAAAGTGCGGGAACAAAAGGAATCCAAGAATGCAGGATACGGTCGGTGATCCTGCCGCTATTGGCCGATCATGTGTTGAGGGAGGCTAATCATTATATTCGGCTTCTGACTGATTATAAATAATTGGTAATGCCGGTTCGGGACAGGGTCAAATTCCTTAAATTTGGGGATTTGGCCCTTCATTTTATCGTACACTGCTGTAAATAATAGAATAGATTCCCGAAACCGGCAGATTCTATACTAGTGTGCTGACATGTTCCTATTCCAACGAACAGCACTGTTCGTTAGAATATAAACGTGTCAGAACACTAGAACAACTTTCAATACCATAAAGTATAACGATTTAGGTATAACGATTTAGAAATACAAGATGTGTTTTTCTGCCGTGACATGTGGTAGAATAAAATACTATAGGCAAGAGGATTATGAAAATGAAAGGAGAATCAGTACAGTGGACAGGGAAAATGTATGGAAGACATATAAGCCGGAGGAGCTGGAAGAATTAGAGCGTATCAGCCGTTCCTACAAGGAATGTCTGGATGAAGGGAAAACGGAGCGGGAATGCGTGAAGCTGGCGGTCCGTATGCTGGAGGAGAAGGGATTCCGCAGGCTGGATCAGATAATCGAAAATAAGGAGCGTCTGCAGGCCGGCGACGGGGTTTACGCGGTGTGCATGGATAAGAGCGTGGCTGCGTTCCGAATCGGGACAGAGCCGTTGGAGCGGGGGATGAACATTCTGGGTGCCCATATCGATTCCCCTCGTATCGATGTGAAACAGAATCCGCTCTATGAAAACGAAGAGCTGGCTTATCTGGACACCCATTATTACGGAGGCATTAAAAAGTATCAGTGGGTGACGATCCCGCTGGCGCTCCATGGCGTAGTGGCAGGGAAAGACGGTACGCTGACGGAAATCCATATCGGGGAAAAGGAGGAGGACCCGGTATTCGCCGTAACGGATCTGCTGGTCCATCTGGCTTCGCAGCAGATGGAAAAAAAGGCCAGTGCGGTGATCGAGGGAGAGAAGCTGGACCTGCTGTTCGGGAGCCGTCCTCTGGAAGAGGCTGAGAATCTGAAGAAGGAAGAAAAGGACCGGGTAAAGGCTTACGTACTCCAAATCCTGAAGGATACCTATGGAATCACGGAGGAGGACTTCGTATCGGCCGAGCTGGAGATCGTTCCGGCAGGAAAAGCAAGGGACTGCGGAATCGACCGGAGCATGATCATGGCTTACGGACAGGACGACCGGGTATGCGCCTTTACCTCACTGTTCGCGCTGCTGGATGTACCGCAGGTAAAGAAGACGGCCTGCTGTATCCTGGTGGACAAAGAAGAGATCGGCAGTGTCGGGGCCACCGGCATGCACTCCAAATTCTTTGAAAATATGGTGGCGGAGCTGACCGCACTTCTGGTCGGAGAGTCGGAACTGAAGGTGCGCCGCGCCCTTCAGAATTCCAGGATGCTGTCCTCCGATGTGAGCGCTGCATTTGATCCCATGTTCGCGGAGGCGTTTGAAAAAAGAAGTTCGGCGTTCTTCGCCAAAGGGCTGGTATTCAACAAATTCACAGGCAGCCGGGGAAAAAGCGGATCAAACGACGCCAATGCAGAATACCTGGCCCTGATCCGGAAGGTGATGGATGATCATCAGGTAGCCTATCAGTTCGCGGAGCTTGGCAAAGTGGACGCCGGGGGCGGCGGTACCATCGCCTATATTATGGCCAATTATGGGATGGAAGTGGTAGACAGCGGTGTGGCGGTGCTGTGCATGCACGCACCCTGGGAGATTACCAGCAAAGCGGATGTGTTCGAAGCGTATAAGGGGTATAAGGCTTTTGTTATGGACATGTGAGCGGAGACACGATAAAGGTTCACTTGTTGCGGAAAACTAAACTTTTGATATCAAAAGCCGTACTTAGGTAAAATAGTACGGCTTTTGTATTTTATTCATAAAGGCGGGTCCGTTACTGGCTCTAAACGGTTTTTACCGCTGGATTGAAAGCAGCGCTAACAGATACCGCTCTCATCCTTTTACAGCGCCTGACGACAGTCCCTTAACAAAATACTGCTGCAATGCCAGGTATACCACCACCAGCGGCAGGGCGCACATGATACAGCCGGCCGCCACCCAGCTTACATTGTTGGAATACTGGGAGAAGAACATGGAGAGCGATGTGGTAATCGTCTTCATCTCAGGCTTTTGCAGGAAAAACAAGGAAAAGGTGTAGTCATTCCAAATCTGGACACCGACCATGATGACCACAGTGGCCGTAATGGGCTTAAGTAAAGGGAAAAGGATGCGGTAAAACAGTGTGAAGCGGGACGCGCCGTCGATCATGGCCGCTTCGTCCAGCTCCCTGGGAATGGACGTGATAAAGCCGGTGTAGAGGAAAATCGTCATGGGCAGCTGAAATGCGATGTGCGGGAAGATGATTCCGGCATAGGTACTGGTACCAAAAGTGTCCGCGATCAGCCGGTAAAGAGGCACCAGCGCGGTAAGAGGGGGTACCACCATACAGGAAACGAACAGTGTGTATATAAAGTTGTTCCATTTCGTCTTGAAGCGGGCAAGGGGATAAGACGCGATGGCTCCCACCAGCACAACGACCAGAAGCACTACAGCCGTAATTATGACATTATTCAGGAAAGCCCGTCCTAAGTGGGCTTTATACCAGGCGTTGGCAAAGTTTTCAAGCGTTGGCGCCAGAGGCGGAGTCCAATAGGACGACAGGTCCGTAACCGGTTTTAAAGATACCAGGATCAGGATATAAAACGGAACGGAATACAGGAGGCCCAGCAGAACCACACCGGCCTGCATCACACGGCGGGACCGCTTTTTTTGTACACGATTCATTGTTCCACCTCCTTTCCGCGCAGATAGCGAAGCGCGTAAATACTCAAAACGGAAATGAGGACGAACATAAAGTTACCCATTGCCGCCGCGTAGCCCGCGTCCATACGCACGAAGTATACCTGATACATCATGGTGGAGATAGAGGCGGAGGCATAACCCGGGCCGCCTCCGGTGAGGGCCTGGATTACGTCAAATAACTTCAGGCCGCCGATCAGGTTCCATACCACACTGAAGGTGATAGAAGGCATCAGCAGCGGCAGCGTGATTTTGAAAAACTTTTTATAACCGGAAGCGCCATCGATTTCCGCCGCTTCGAAGTACTCGGTTGAGATATTCTGAAGCCCTGCCAGATAGATCATCATGGAACTGCCTACATACTGGAAGGTATTGACCAGCACGATGATGGGCACCGAGCGTTTGCCGCTGCTTAACCAGTCCACCGGCTGCGCTCCGAACAGAGCTGTCACGTCATTAATGGCGCCGCCGTTATATTTAAAGAAAAAGTACCAGACATAGCCCATGATGATCGCGCTGACGACCACCGGCAGATAGACCAGGGTGCGCACGAATTTTTCGCCCCTGAGCTTCTGATCCAGAAGCAGTGCCATCAGCAGTCCGAAGACATTCTGCAAAAAAGTGCTGCCGATACCGTAGATCAGAGTATTGCGCAGTACGGTATAGAAGTTGGGGTCTTTGAACATTGCTTTATATTTTTCCAGTCCCACGAAAAGGTAATTAGGGGAGTAGCCGTTCCATTCCCGGAAGGAAATGAGGATACCCTGGACAAATGGATAAAAAATAAACATAAAAACCAGCAGAAGAGCGGGCATATATAGCACATTTAAAATGCTGCCGGTACTTGAAGCCCGGTTCCAAAGACGTTTTAGTTTCATATATTCACCTCGAAAGAATTGGGGCTGTCGGGATTCATTTCCCAACAGCCCCGGACTTGACCGCTTACCAGTTTGAGAACTATTCCTCGGTGATGCTCCGAAGACGTTTGTACTCGGCACTCATATTATCTGCAAAATCCTTAGCGGTAATATCGCCGGCCATGATACTCTGGGAATTTTTACACATGACGTCCCACATGCCGCTGGGCAGGTATACACGGTCCAGATACGGGTATGCAGGAACATCCTTGTAGCGCTCAAAGGACTCCGCGAACTGCCCGATATCGGGGTTCACGCCTAAGATAGCAGACGGAAGCTGTGTAGACTCACAGATTTTCTTGACATTTTCCGGCTGTGCGCAAAAATCAATGATATCCAAAGCAACATCCAGATTGGGAGAGTCTTTCCATGCGCCCAGGGTTACGCGTTCGCCGCCTGCGAACGAAGCCGTTCCGTTTTCATCCCAGGCAGGGATCGGCATAATATCGCCGCGGAAATCAGGATTCACTTTTTTCGCCTCTTCTATAAAATAAGGTCCAAACCATCCCATCGCCGCCTCGCCCGTGGCAAAAGCGCGTACATTGTCATCGTATTTCGCGGTGAGCGCGTCCTTGTTGATGTATCCTTTGTCATACATATCCTTCCAGGTCTGCGCGAGAGGTTCCCATTTTGCCCAGTCGAACGAACCGTCCAGCAGCGCATCCGCGTCGTTGTTTTCAGGAGTCAGATACATAGCGGCCCCCATGTAATCAAAATACTGGGCCTCTTCCCAACCCTCGCAGGAAACGGTGAAGGGGGCCACCGTGCCGTTGCTTCCGGTCTTGATCTTCTCGCAGACTGCAAGCAGTTCATCCATGGTTTTGGGCATTTCCGTTATTCCATACTTTTCAAATACATCCACGTTATAAACAATCATACCCTTATCTTCGTCAAAAGGCAGGGCATATACTTTACCGTCTTCATCGGCAATGATATTTTTAAAAGACGGATCAATCTTATCTGCCCATTCACGGTCGCGCAAGTCTGCCAGGTAATTCCCGTAGCGCGCTTTGGCCCAGCCGTGGGTCGTCCAAAGGTCAGGAAGATCGTTGCCGGCCATCTTCACCTTCATCATATTTTCATATTCGGAACCGGGAGCGGAAAAATCAATCACTATGTTGGAATGGCTATCCATGTAATCATTCATCAGGCTTTCCAGAACATCTGCCTGGTCGCCGACCAGGTTGGTGGCTACCGATATATAGACCTTTTCCGCCGAATCCGTATTTTGCGCCGGCTTGGAAGTTTCTTCCGCAGCCGCGGGCGGGGCAGAAGAATCAGCAGAACCAGATGACGCGTCGGACGTTTTGCAGCCGGCTAAGGTGCCTGCCGCAAGAACCAGGGATAATGCTGTAGCAACGAACTTTTTCATAGGATGCATATTTTCCTCCTTTCGCGCGTTTCCACGCACAGACAGGTATGGGTGAACATCTTACTATTCGACCTTACCCTTGCTTTAATCAGGACTAAGTTTCAATTTCTTCGGTTAACCTGAGTTACAGTATAACAGCGGCTTCTGACTTGAACAATGCGGTAAAGCTTTTTAAAATGTACCTGTTTTTTACTGTAGGTATCCTGGTTCTTCTTGAAGCTTCAGGCTCACGTCGTCCACATTGACCCAATTATGGATCAGCAGGCGGGGGCCGTTAAAAATGATTTCTGCCTGATCCCCCTCATTCAACTGCAGATGGGGAATCTCCTGGCGCATATAACCGGAATAATTGGGGACGGCTGCACTGCCGCGTTCCGTGCCATTAACTTTAACGGTAAACCTGCCCTGGGGTCCTTTCGCAGAGATCCAGGCGCTGGCACAATACGTACCGGTCTTTGGAATCGTAACTGTTTGGGAAAATTGTTTTGAGGTGCCGTTGTCTATATAGGCGTGCTTTGCGCCGTGAACAGGATTGTTTTCTCCGATTCCGGTCCCTTTTCCAAAGGACCAGCCGGTGGTCCCATCCTCGAAGCAGCCGTTTACAACCAGTTCTGCAGGAATGGTGCGTTGAACGCCTGTGGAGACAGACACTTCTGTCCCGGGGCTCACGTTAATATCCACACAGCTCACGGTTAATCCGTTTTTTTGCGCGGAATAAGCGGCTGATGCCGTACCGTTTACATATAATTCCCCATAGCTGCCGGGGAAGCAGGCTGTCCAGGTCAGATCCTGCGTTCCTGCGGTATTCCGAAATACCGAAGTGTGGTTCCCATTTTCATGCCGAATGGAAAAATGGCTGTTCCCCAGGGGGATTTGGTCAATCTGTACCCATTCCTCTGTATCGGTTAAGTGACCCAGAGTCGTCACATGATGGGCAGCCGCGTCCGGTGATACGCCCATCATTCCGGTTACCGTTTGATTGATCACGTTAAAGGACACTTCGGGATAATCGGACCGGCTGTTTATGAGCCGCTCCAGATATCCTCTGGCCCGTACATTCTGGTTCCACTTATAGAAAGTTTCCGGCAGATAAGTCCATGCTTCGATGTTGATGCTGGGACTTTCGTTAAAGCTCTTGGCTAAAAAGTCCAGGTATTTTTGGGCACGGCTGCCGGGCTCGCAGAGTTCTTTATAGGGAATGAACCAACTGCTTTCATAAGCAAAATCGGTTTTCGGGCTAAAATCAGGTTCGGTAAAGGCCCGGATATAAGTATCTTCTGCACTCGAATACCAATTCGTATTAAAAATGGTTCGAAGCTCCGCCGCTTTTTGATCCCACAAATCTGCCTCGCCGCTCTCACCGCGGGCACGGAGTATCCGGGCATAGGACGAAAAGGCCTGATACTGGCTGCCCAGGGAGTCTGCCGATTCCGCCAGCGGAACCTTGCCGGCTTCATTATAGGAAGCCGTTCCTTTCCAACCGTCGTAGGAATGTTCCTGGGCGATGCCGTTCTGGTTTTCATCGTGAACGGTGACAAAGTCAGTCACGATTCTGGTATAAAATCCCCAAAGCTCAGGGTCATCAAAAATACGGCTGTCCCCCGTCCAGAGATATTGCCAATAAGCGCCTTCCACAAGCTCAAACATCCCCGGAAGAGACCGCCAGAACTTAGAATCATTCACATAATCGATGCTGGAAAGGCTGCCGTCATAACACAGTTCCCATCCGGTATACCATTGCCTCGCCTCCGTCTGATGCTGCGGAAAGGCTTTCATCATCTGATAATTTTCTTCATCCAGGCCCAATAAATGGGCACCGTGAATATGATGTACATAATCGCGCTGGCAGAACACCGGACGGTCCTGCAGTGCAGCCTGATAGCAGGCGATGTTACTGCCGTTTTGGGCCACCACCTTGCTTCGGGCCATCGTTTTTGCCCATTCGAAGCCTTCCGCCAGGCTTTGATTGGAACTGCTTAGCGTGATATCCTGCGGTTCCTCCCCAGCGTAGACCACTGCCCCCTTAGATGTTCCTAACACAAGCCCCATTGCTAATACGAACGTTAAAATCTTTTTTCCTTTTCCTTTCATGCTTTTCGCCTCCTTTGCAACCAGTCTAACAAAATCTTGTGCTGCCGGGTATGCAAAGAAAACGCACAGAAAGGATTCATTTTTTAATCCTTTTGCCTGCTGCTGCGGTAATCGGAAGGATAGATATGATAGCTTTCATGGAACAGCTTGGTGAAATATCGGGCGCTCTGATACCCTACCATCTCGGCAACCGTTTGAATGGAGAGTTTTTGGTTCAGAAGAAGCTCTTTGGCCTTGATCATCCGCACCCGGGTAAGATATTTTAAAAAGGTCTCTTTGCGCGTCCTCTTAAAAAGAATACTGAAATAACTGGGAGAAATATGGAAAAGGTCTGCCAGATCGTTCACACTAAGTTCCTTCATGTAATTTTGATCTATGTATGTGATCACGTCCTCCATCAGGCTCTCGTTATCGGAGATGGAGGTCTGAATCATGGTGTGGCCCCTATTCAGCAGCAGACGGACAAAAGCTTCCATATCATCCGCAGGATCTGCCTGATCGGACTGCACTCCGGTTACCAGCTTTAAGGAACGAAGGATATTCAGCTTTTCCGTTATGGTTAATTCCGCCCGGGCTAAGGCCTGCCTCAGGCTGTCTACCGCTTTGGAATAAAAGAGAAAAGAGTGAATGCGGTATGCGTTGGCCAGCTCCTGGACCGCAGCGCATAGCTCTTGCTTAAGCTTGGCCGTACTGCCGGACAGAAGCTGCAGATCATGCAGGCTTAACACAGTTTCCGAAGTAATAAAACGCAGACAAGCTGACTCCTGCACGGATGAAATACGTTCCCGTAACTGCAGCAGCGAATCCGCACCGTCGGTCTCCAATACGGAAACGGAAAAATCCGGATATTGCCACTGCGGGACCGACCTGGCTATCTTGCCGCGGATATGACTGACGTTCGCTTTGCCTGTGGCTTCTTTCCAGCCCAGCACAAGGGTCATCTCCCCGGAGGGTAGAGCGAACAGCAGCGAATTCGGCTGTATCTCCAGATTCTGTAAAAGATTCTGAAGCTGTTCGAAATAATTGCTGCTCATCTGCTTTTGTACGGTTTCCGGCAAACTGCTGTCGATCAGAAAGATTGCCGCGTAAAAACCCTTATAATCTTCGAATTGTTTTTCTGTTTCTTTGGTATCCAGGCCGTCAAAATATTTCCGGAGACTTTCCCGGAACAGCTGCTGATCCTGCCAGCAGCTGGAGGCAAATACTTTTCGCAGCGCTTTTTCCAGCTCATCGGTTTTCAGCGGTTTCAGCAGATAGGACGAAACGGAAAGCTCGATGGCCCTGGATGCATAGTCAAATTCCGAAAAACCGGAGATGATAATCCACTGGGTTTTGGGAGAGAGTTTTTTCCCGTATTGAATCGATTTCAAGCCATCCATTTCGGGCATTCGGATGTCGACTAATACAGCGTCAGGTTTCCGTTCGTTTACCAGCTCCAGCAGTTCCCGACCATTCTGCGCCTCCCCTACCACCTGGTTCGGAAGGGTGACTCTGCTTAATGTAATTTTTAGATTTTCACGTGCCAGATATTCGTCGTCCGCCAATAGGATCCTAATCATCGGTTCTCCTCCCTGGAATATAAATCCACACCCTGGTCCCTTCATCGATACGGCTTTCTATGGTAAATACCGCATCCGGATACGTATAGTGTAAGCGTTCCCGTACGTTTGACAGTCCTACCGAATGGACGGTGTCGACTTTCTGCTGGTCAAACCCCACCCCGTTATCCTGCACCAGAATTTCCACAGCCTGCTTATTTAACACTGCCCTTATGTGTACGCGGCCCATATCCGTCATTTCTTCCAAACCATGGATTACGGAGTTTTCCACCAGCGGCTGGAGCAGCATGCGGGGAATTCTGAAATTTGCCACTTCATTTTCATAATAAATGTCATACTGGAAACGTCCCGGGCAGCGAAGTTCCTGAAGCTTGCAGTATTTTTCAATAAAATCCAGCTCCTCCGCCAAGGTGACAAAAGATTCCCTCTGGTTTAAAGAATAGCGCATAATTCCCGTCAGGTCATAAATCGCCTGTTCCAATATTTCCTTTTGGTCCAGGCGGTTGAGCGCTACAAAGCTGTTCAGTGTATTGAACAGGAAGTGAGGATTTACTTGTGACTGCAGCGCAAGGTATTCCAGGTTTTTGCGGTTTATTTCCGCTTTATATTCCCGCTCAATAGAATGATTGATTTCGCTGAGCATACCGTCTAATTTGCAGCCGATGGAAGAGATCTCGTCGGTCCCTGTCAGCTGACAGCGCGCCTGCATATTGCCCTGCTCCACTTCCCGGATCGTATGGACGATCTTATGGAAAGGACGTGTAATATACCTTGACAGAAGCAGGAAGATTAAAAATGCGGCCAGTCCCACAGCCAGCGCACATAGATTGCCAAACAGCAAAAGAGCGTGGTTCTTTGCTTTCAGCTGGGTCTGTGATATGAGCACGAACAGCTCCCAGCCGGTATCGGCGATGGGACTGCTGCTTAAAATATAAGTATCGCCGCTTCCGGCCAGCACTTCTTCTGATTCCGCCATCTGCCGGCGCACCGCCTCTTCCACCGGCCTGTTGGAATATACGATGGTTCCGCTGCCGGTGTTTATACCGATGATGGAATCTACATTGAATTCGATATCCTGTAAGATTCTTTCCAGATACCGGGTGTTAAAATTTACAAGTAAAACACCCAGCGGACGCCCGCTGATCGGTTCGCGGATCTGTCTTGCCAGTGTAAAATCAGAGTACAGGCCCCGGCGGGGGTCAAGCGTATCAAATATATCCGTATCCACCAAAACCCCTCTTCCAGCCCGTTCAGACGCCTGGGCGTACCATTCCTGCTGCTGGAAATCGTAACCGGTGTCCGGGATCTGGCGAAAGCTCTGCTTTCGCGTTGACAGATAACCCGTGCCGTCATTTGTCACCAGCAAGGTGCTGAGCGTATCGCTGCGGGTTTTAAATAAAAAGCCCGCCAGCATATTACGGATAGAATCCTCCACCTTGAAGCGTGTATAGTAGTCCAGCTTATCATAGTTGGCGGTATCTCTTTGAGACAGAGCCCACAGATAATCGTCGGAGATGAAATAAGAGGCAGAGGCGTATTGAAGTTCACTAAGATATGTATCGATGTTTTGCGCAAGGATTTTTATACTTGTCTGTGTAAGCTTTTGAGTCTCCCGGGTGATCTGTTCATTATAATAGTGGGGCAGAAGCACATTGATGACACTCAAAGGGATAACAATTGTCGCGATACAAATGGCAAACAGCCTGGTCCGCAAGGTTTTCATAGATACCCGCCCTCCTCTTTTGTTTAATCATACAACGGAATCCTCTGTTTGACACTAGAGATTTCTTATTAATAAAAAATGAGCTGATTCTGTGTCATTTTGTTACTATGCGCTGTAAGATTTTAAACCAAATTCGTAAGATACACCATACAAACTCTGTGAATCCATGCTATACTAGAAAAAGGTAAAAAAACACCTGCATACGTTTTACAAAGAGATAAAATCAGGATAGGGAGATACGTCGGTGGAGGAAAGAAACAAAATGTACGGGAAGAAAACAGCGAAAGATACGGTGAAAGCATTCTGCAGTGCCTGGTTTGTGCAGCGCGACATACAGGCCGCCGCAGCTTTTTTATCTGAGGATATAGATTTTGCGGGTACCGGGGGAAATGAAGCGGCTCACAATAAGGCGGAAATGGAGGCATATCTTCAACGGGATATAGAAGAGATGAAAGAACCGTTTCAGTGTGAACTGAAGGAAATCCGTCAACAGGATATTGCGGAGACGGTTTGCAACCTTGCCATGGAGATGTGGCTGAAGAATTCGTGGTATCAGTGGTTCCTGCGGGCTTTTTTCACTCTGGTACTGGAAGGCGACGGCCAGTGGAGAATACGCAGCTTCCATTTTGCTGAGCCGGGAAGCAGTCAGCAGGGGGAGGAGCATTATCCCCAGACCCTGGTGGTGGAGAATCTGGCCCGGCAAAAACAGGAACTGTTGGACAATTCGGTTCCCGGGGGCATGATGGGCGGCTACACGGATGAAAAAGAGTTCCCGTTCTATTTTATTAACCGCCAGATGCTGCGATACCTGGGGTATCGGACGGAAGAGGAATTCGTGACGGATGTGGATGGCAGGATCGCCAACTGTATCCATCCGGAGCATCGGGAGATGGTAGAGCATGTCGTTCTGGGGCAGCTGGAATATTCGGATGAGTTCGCGGCGGAATATAAAATGCGCAAAAAAAATGGTTCCTATATCTGGGTCCATGAAGTAGGGAAAAAGATTATCGCAGAAAACGGACGCCCCGCGGTCCTGGCCGTCTGCATCGATATTACTGAGCAGAAAAAGCTTCAGGACCGTAACCGGGAGCTTTATGAGCAGGAACTGGCTCATTTTGCGGAATTATCTTCCTACGAGGGTACGATTCAGGGTACGATCAATGTAACAAAAAACCAGCTGGAAAGCTATGTGTCCACTGCGGATGTGGCGGTCGCAAAGGTGGGGGATTCTTATCGGAAGACGGTGATGAAACTGTCGGAGTCTGCCGCGGAGCCGGAGATTGCGGAGGATATGCGCAGTACCCTGGAGAGGGAAAAAGTTCTGCGTGACTATGCGGCCGGGAAGACGGATTACCAGTTTGTATTCCTGCGGCGGAAAAACAGCGGCGGTTTCTTCTGGAGCAGTACCAGAATGCGTACCTATGTGAATCCGGAGAACGGTGATATCGTATTATTTTTCTATACGACCGATATCACCGAACAGAAAATGAAGGAGCAGCTTCTCCATCAGATCGCCCGGCTGGACTATGACAAACTGACGGAGGTGGATATCCGGCAGGACAGATATCGTGTGCTCTCATTTAAAGCGGACAGGGAAAAGGAAATCGCCATGCAAGGAGAGTTCCAGGAGGAAGTACGCAGGACAGCAGAGCGCACTATGGGTGAAATCTCCCGTAAGGAGTATATAAGCAAACTGGATTATGCTTACATGAAAGAGAAGCTGGAAGAGGTACCGGTATATACATTTCTGGCTGACGTTGAGGATGAGCAGGGGAATCATCGGATCAAACGGCTGGAAGTGTTTTACGTGGAGAAACGGCTGGGGCGGATTTGTATCGCCCGCAGCGATGTGACGGAGGTAATCGAAAAGGAACAAAAACAAAAAGAGGAGCTGGCTTCCGCCCTGGTGGCGGCGGAACAGGCCAACGCCGCCAAGTCGGATTTCCTGTCCCGCATGAGCCATGAGATCCGCACGCCCATGAACGCGATTATCGGCATGAGTACCATAGCGGCCCAGTCCATTGGAAACGATGAGCAGGTAGCGGACTGTATCTCGAAAATAGGGATTTCTTCCCGTTTCCTTTTGTCCCTGATCAACGACATCCTGGATATGAGCAGGATTGAAAGTGGAAAAATGCTGCTGAAAAATCAGAATATCCCCATGGAGGAGTTCCTGTTCGGGATTAATTCAATCTGCTATAACCAGGCGGATTCCAAGAACGTGGATTACGAATGCATCGTGGACCCGGTATTGGACGACTGCTATATGGGTGACAGCATGAAGCTGCAGCAGGTTCTGCTGAATATTTTAAGCAATGCCATTAAGTTTACCGGAGAAGGGGGAAAAGTAACTTTTTCGGTGGAGCACCGGAACAGCACGAAAAACCATGCCGCGCTGCGGTTTGTCATTAATGATACGGGAGTCGGTATGAGTGAAGAGTTCCTTCCACATATCTATGAGGCTTTTTCCCAGGAAATTACCGGAACCACGGCGCTCTACGGCGGCACCGGGCTTGGACTGGCTATCTCCAAAAATATCATAGATCTCATGGGCGGGAAAATCTCGGTGCGCTCCATTAAAGGCATCGGAACGGAATTTACCATAGACGTAAAGCTGGGGCTCGTGGAGGGCGGCCTTGCCCACCGGCAGAAGAAACCCCAGCACAATTTCTCACACCTGAAAACACTGGTGGTGGACGATGATGTAGCGGTCTGCGAGAGCGCGGTAGTCACCTTAAAGGAAATGGGAGTCGTGGCCGAATGGGTGGACAGCGGTTACAAAGCCATTGAACGGGTAAAAGAGCTTTTAAACAGCGGGCGGTATTTTGACATGATCCTCATTGACTGGAAGATGCCTGACATCGACGGCATTGAGACGGCCCGGCGGATTCGAAGCCTGGTAGGCCCCGAGGTGACGATTATCATAGTGACGGCCTACGATTGGGGAGCCATTGAAAATGAGGCCATGCTGGCCGGGGTCAATCTGCTGATGAGCAAGCCGATGTTCAAATCCACGCTGGTATCGGCATTTTCCAAAGCTCTGGGAGAAAAAGAGGAGGCGGCGCAGCAGACCGCCGTCACGGATTATCATTTTGCCGGGAAACGGATTCTGCTGGCAGAGGATAATGCCTTAAATACGGAAGTGGCAATGATGCTGCTGGAAAACAAAGGCTTTACGGTGGAAACAGCCGATAACGGGATACGGGCGCTGGAGATGTTCAGCAAGTCCCCCGCCGGTTATTACTCCGCTATCCTGATGGATATCCGCATGCCCCTGATGGACGGGCTGACAGCTACCACCAGTATCCGCCATCTGAGCAATGAAGATGCGCTGACGATCCCGATCATTGCCATGACGGCCAATGCTTTTGACGACGATATTGAAAAGAGCAGGGCGGCCGGGATGGATGCCCATCTGGCCAAACCTATTGACCCGGACCGTATGTACCAGACGCTTTATGATCTGATCTTCAAAGAGGAGGATTAAAATGATGAAAACAAATAGGAGCGGCTGTCTTTTGAGGATTGTAGTTTAATAAGTATTCTTTTGCTTCTCTTGCTGAATGGAATTGGATCTTTTCCCTGCAAAGGTAGTGAATTGCTTCATTCCAATCTTTTAGAGGGAATTGCTCCGGAACGATTGTGTTTAGTACATACTTCCATGTGTTAACATGAGTGTTAGTTAAATCTGACAGATAAGTTAAACTGCATCCAAACTGTAGATAGTCCAACAAATCCATACGATATTCCTCCTGACTGGTTAATTGACTACATAACAGCAATTATGTAGTCGGCCGCACTCATATCTTTTAATTTCAGACTGCTTCGGATGCTTGCGAAGAAGAAAAAATGGCATACAAAACAGGCCGGTTAAGAAAGCCTTTGGTTCCGGCCTGTTTGGTTTGTAATACTTTTAATGGTTTTTAAGTTAGATTTTAAGATGGATGAAGAATATTGTAATTATTTAATGGTTGTGATAGAATTTTTATGTATTATAGTAATCCGTATCCAGTACAATGACTACATAATTGCTGTTATGTTGTCATTTTTTTTGCCACAATAAGGTCTAAGCGGTTTATTAATTTTTCGTGTTCTGTCCCGCTCTCCATCGTGTAGATCCGGGTGGTGGCCACACTGCTGTGGCCCAGCAGATCGGCAAGCCTTGATAAATCCTTTTCCAATTGATAACAGGTTCTCGCGAACAGATGGCGAAGATTATGGGGAAATACCTTTTCCGGTTCCACATCCGCGCTCTTGCAGAGCGATTTCATATCCCGCCATATGTTTGAGCGGTCAAGGGGTTTTCCGCTGGTGGTGCAGAAGATACTCCCGCTTAGGATGCCGCGTTGCCTGCGGTAACGTTGTAACATGCAGCGCAGTTCCTTTGGCAGAAACACCGTACGGGTCTTGCCTTTGCATTCCACAGTTGCGCGGCCTGTCCGCACGGCGTCCACTGTGATAAACTTTAACTCCGATACACGGATTCCCGTAGCGCAGATGGTTTGCAGGAGCAGGGCAAGCCGCTCGTTCCTTTTTTTCTCCGCCGCTTGTATCAGCCGGTTATATTCGGCCCGGGTCAGCTCTTTTTCCGGTTTGGTGTAAAATTCCCGTTGGATTTTAAGGGGCCTGACTTTCAGCTGAGACAGATCCGACCATGCGAGAAAACTGTTCACGGCAGCCAGCATAGAGTTGACACTGGCCGGGGCATAGGATTTTGACAGGTGTCCTTTCCAGCTGACCACCATCTCCTTGCAAAGCTCACTGTTTCCCAAAAAAGAAAAGAAAGCATTCAAATCCCGGATATACTTTTCAATCGTGTTTACGCTGCGTTCTTCCCTGTACAGATAGATTTTGTATTCTGTTAAATCGATCAAATGTGTTCCCTCACTTTCTCTCTGGCTGATATTATTATGCCACTTTTTGACAAGCGGCATACACCGGAGGGCACCCACTTTGACTACTCCCCTCTGCGTAGGGTATACTAGGTATATAGGTATAAAGGTAGGATGAGAAAGGCAAGTTTTAAGATGGCGGGGTCAAAACATATGATAAATATGGCGATTGTGGATGACGATAACAGCTATTTGGACAAGCTGAAAGCAGTATCGGAAAAATATTTTACCTCACATTTTGTGGAATATAAGCTGAGTACATTTACCAAGGGGTGTAATCTGGTTTATGAATTGCAGGAAGGTAAGAGGTTTCAGGTCTATCTGCTGGATATCGACTTATCTGACCGCGAAATGAACGGAATGGATCTGGCTAAGGTGATCAAGGCCAATAAAAATGGGGAATCGTATGTTATATTTATCACGAATTATACGGAATATGCGGTGGATGGCTATGAACTGGATATTTTCCGGTATATTTTAAAGGATCAGATGGAGGAGAAGCTTCCGCAGGCTCTCGAGGAGATCGGAAAACGGATGAGTATTCAAAGCGGTGAATGCTACATCATTGACAGGGGCGGGGTCCGTGAGAAAGTATTTTATAAGGAGATACTGTATATTTATAAAGAGAAAAAGAATGCGGTGTTTGTCACAGACCATGGAATAAGCGTGGTCAGAAGTAGTTTAAACCGCGTGATGGATGAGCTTCATCATGATGGATTTGTCTATATAAACAAAGGAATTATCATAAATATTTCCCGGATACAGAGAATGAAAGGATTGGAAATCGTGCTGGACAACAAAGAGCAGCTGTATGCCAGCAGAACGCATATTCAGGATGTGAAGCTCTTAGTCTCAGCGTTCTGGAGAAAATATATGTAATGGAAGAATACAGAAAGGAACCCTTCACATTTGCGAAGGGTTTCTTTTTTGATGCATAAATGAAAATTCTCTGTCATTCCTAAATTATTAGCTAAATGCCTAATTTTTAATATTTGCCTGGAAGAACCTGCCATTTATAATATTTATATAGCAACTAATGGGAATCAGAACAGGAGGAAGGGAAATGAGGAGGCTTTTCACTATTCTTTTGAGCGTGACTTTGCTGCTGAGTGTTTTTCCGGCAACAGCGCGGGCTGGAAATGAGACAGTTCCATCAGGGACGGAGAAAGAATTTTATGTATCCCCTGACGGAAACGACAGCAATGCAGGAACAAAGGACGAGCCGTTCCAAACGATTGAAAGAGCGAGAGCGGAAGTATCAAAAGTTAATCAGAACATGACAGGAGATATTGTCGTGTATCTGATGGATGGAATCTACTATCAGGACAAGACACTTACCTTTGGAACCGAAGATTCCGGTACAAATGGATTCAAGGTAAGGTATGAGGCTTATGAAGATGCCGCGCCAAAGATCAGCGGCGGTAAGCAGTTAGAAGGGACATGGGAGCTTCATGACGAAAAGCAGAATATTTATAAGATCCCGGTGCCGGATGGATTGAATTTCCGTCAGCTCTATGTAAACGGCGGGAAGGGAGTCCGGGCGAGAACAGGAGAACCTGGTACCTTTGACAGCTCCTCCAGGATTCAGGGAGCCGACAGGCTGGATGAAAATGGAAACGTGATACCGGAATGGTGGAGGGACCAGGGGAACCAGGCCGCGAAAGTGCAGGCGATCGACGGACGTGTAATCGTTCCCGATGACGGCCGGATCTCCGAAGATATGGACGGTCTGCGCCAGGTGGAATTACATATATTTACCGCATGGAGTGAAAACATCCTGCGTGTAGATTCACTGGAAAAAATAGAACACTATGACTGTCAGGCGGAAGCACAGCATACCGGGAAAGAAGTGGACTGGGACGGCGCATGTTATAGGGTGAAAATCCAGAATCCGGAAGCGGAAAGGATATTTAACCGTCCCCACCCGGGGCTTGATAATTACGCGGGCGGCCCCCACTATGCGTTCTACTATGAAAATGCGTATCAGTATATAGACGAAGACACCGAATGGTATCTGGATACGGATAAGAATATGCTTTATTATAAAGCGCCCGCGGATATGGATATGAAAACGGCATCTGCAATTGTACCTGTGCTGAATGAAGTAATCGCGGTACAGGGCACCCTGGACAACCCGGTTCACGACATCGAATTCAAAGGGCTGACCGTGGAGCACTCCACCTGGATGCAGCCCAGCGTGGAAGGGCTGGTAGGCGGGCAGGCATGCCAGTATATGACGTACGGCGTGTTTGCAAATAACGACATCGGGGTAAAACGCGCGGATGCGGGTATCCGTATAGAAAATGCCGCACATATCAGACTGGACGGAAATCACGTCCGCTTCATGGGGGCTACCGGTATCCTGCTGGCTTCCGGAACGAAGGAAGTAACATTGATTAACAATACGGTGGAAGAGACGGCTGGAAATGGTATAGAAGTCGGAAAATTCGCGGTAGATGAAAATACAGATTATCACACGGCTTACAACCCCTCTGATCTAAGAGAGGTCTGTACCGATGACAAAATCCTGAACAATACCATTCATACTGTTGGAACCCAATATGAGGGAGCAGTCGGTATCGGGGCAGGGTATGTACAGGGAATCACGATCGGAAATAACACCGTTTATGATTGCCCCTATAGCGGCATATCGGTAGGTTATGGATGGACATCCACACCCAACCCTATGAAGCGCAACAATATTTCACGGAACGAAATCTACCATGTGAATCAGATCGTATGTGACGGCGGCGCCATCTATACCTTATCGAACCAGGAACCGGACTCGCTGATAATGGAAAATTATATGCATGACAATCTGCTTCCGGAAGGCGCGGATTATGGCGCGAACGGTATCTACATGGATGAGCAGACATCCGGATATACGGTAGCGGATAATGTACTGGTATCCAGTTACGGAGTCAGCCAGCATGTCACCGGTCCTAACAACATGCAGACGAATTATACCTTCTGGGGGAAAGATACTGACGACGGATATGCCGCATTTGCAACGGGCAAAGTAAAGGCGGTCATGGAAAAAGCCGGCGTACAGGAGTCATATGACGAAGGGGAACTGTTCCGGCCAGTCCTCGACCGCGCGGATTATGATCCCTATTACCGGCTTTTGAGGCTGTCCGGCAGGAAATTCGGAAGGGAAGCCGGAACAGTGGTATTAGAGACCGGATCAGGAACGATCTCACTGACGTCAGGAGACATAAAATCCTGGACGGATACAAAAATCAGCTTTGCTCTGCCCCAGAATGTCGCCAGCGGGGATACGGTGACGGTTACCACAAAGGATCATAACACTTCAGAGGGATGTTCGGTAGGAGTGATCGCCGACACGGCAACGGAAATACTTGCGGAAGATTTTGATGACCAGCAGGACGGCCGGTTGAATGAGGCGGATTGGTCGGTCTCTGCAGCTGACAAGGCTGCCATCGTATCCGGAGATTCCGGTAAATACCTGGAAGTGAAAGGGAACGATCCAAATCTGAACGTTACCAGATTAGATCAGGACGGAAATACGTTTGCATTCGGCAATAACGTTACGCAGTTTGATTTTCAATTTCCGGAGAACTTAAGCGGATATACCGGGCTTTATAATTACATTCGGATTACAGATCAGAACAAAGAGTATACGGCTAATGTCCGGCCGGCCTTCGGCACACCGGTATCCATCGAAGAGAAGGGGGTGGATGAAGCCAAGAACAATGATAAAGTGATAGAGACGGGCGTATGGTATACATTCAGATCCGTGGTTTATCAGGACACCGTATATGTGAGCGTCTTTAAAAAAGGAGATCCGGAACCGGATGGATGGGACGTGGAAAAAAAGATGACGGATACAGTAAAGAAAGATTGTTTGTTAAACTTTTCTTTCTATGATCCGTCCGGCAGGAGCATTTTAATCGATCATATATCCGTATCCAAATATTCGGATGAAAAGAGTAATCCGGTGATCAAAGAGGCCGATTATGATCCTGTCCATCAGATGATTACCGTTAAGGGACTGGGATTCTCGGATGAGACCGGCAGTGTTACCTATAAAACGGCAGATGGGCAAGATACGGTAAGCGGCCAGGATATCCTTCTTTGGACCGATACCCAGATCAAATGGAAAAAGCCGGAAAATGCTGTGGATGGAGAATTTTATATCACCACAAGTAAAAATATGACGTCCAACAGTGATATTGTTTTGGAAATACCGGTTCCGGCAGTCTATTATGAAGAAGATTTCAGCGCGCTGACACAGGAACAGCTTGAAGCGCAATATACGGTATCCGTACCTGAAAAAGCAAGCATTGAGAAAGAAACCGGGGATGATGAAAACCGGGTACTCCTGCTCAAAGGTAATGATCCAAATCTGGAGCTGGACCTTTTGAACAACGACTTACAGCGCAGTGTGTACGGAGAAAATATTACCACCTTTGATTTCCAGTTTCCGGAAGGATCGCGTTCCTATAACGGAATGTATAACGTGCTAAGAGACGCCGGCGGTTCCGTCTACAGAGTAAATATTAAGCCGGCGGAACGCAATAAGTATTTCCTGGATCTCAAAGATATCGGTGAACTGCCATTGCCTGGAAAAGAAATCAAAAATGCTGTCTGGTATACCTGCAAAACAATGGTAAAGGGTAACAGCCTTTATCTGAAAGCCTGGGAAAAATCAGCTGAGGAACCGAAAGACTGGGAACTGATCAGGGAGATGGAGGATCAGACAGGCAAGGAGTGCAGACTGAACTTCTCTTACTATGATCCTGACGGACGGCCCTTGTACCTTGACAATGTAAAAGTGGAAGTCCTCGACCCGGCGGATGTAGAGAAAAGGCTGACCGGCATAGAGATAAAAGCGGAACCGGAGAAGGATACCTATTATGTAGGGGATGAATTCGACGCTTCCGGCCTTAAGGTCAATGCGGTATATAACGATGAAAGCAAACAGGAGCTGGACAAAGAAGCATACACAGTGACCGGTTTTGACTCTGCGGCAGAGGGAGAAAAGACCATAACGGTATCCTACCGCGGTTTTTCAGCGGAATTCACCGTTCGGGTCACGAAAGCACCGGCGATGACGGGGATTAAGATTGCGCAGCCGCCTCATAAGACGGTATATGAACCCGGAGAAGAGCTGGATCTGACCGGTCTGGTTGTGAAGGCCGTATATGACAATGATACGGAAGAGGATGTGGTACTGTCTGACTGTACGATCGAGGGATTCTCATCAGAAACCGTGGGCACTCAGACGATTAAAGTAACCTATCAGGAATTCTGTGCGGAATTCGACATAGAAGTAAAAGAAGCTGTAATACCGGAAAAGGTTCTTACCGGAATCCGGATCGACCAGAATCCGGACAAGACGGAGTATCTGATCGGAGAAGCTCTTAATCTGGAAGGGCTGGTGGTAACGGCCGTCTACGATGATGACAGCGAAGAACCTTTGGCAAACGGTTCGTATTCGGCTGCGGGGTTTGACTCAGAGACGAAAGGGACTAAGACAGTCACGATCCAATATAAGGGTCAGTCGGCAGAGTTCACCGTTCAGGTCAATGAGAAAGAACCGCCGGAAAAAATCCTTCAGAAAATCAGGATAGACCAGATGCCGGATAAGACAGAGTATTTTGTCGGAGAAGAACTGGAACTTACGGGACTTCAGGTTACGGCGGTATATAATGATACAAGTGAAGAACTGCTGGTCGGTGATTCCTATACGGTTACCGGATATGATTCGGAAACGGAAGGGACCAAAACAATTACGGTATCTTATCAGGATAAGACGGCGGAGTTTAAGGTAGAAGTAAAATCAAAAGAACCTGAACCGACCCCAACCCCGACACCTACGCCTACACCGACACCCACGCCTACACCAACACCTACGCCTACACCGCCCCCTACACCGACCCCAAACCCTACCCCCACACCTACGCCGGTTCCCACACCAATCCCGGGTCAGGTTGTGATCAGTTCGGAGGGAATAAAATACAATGTACTTCAGTCTGCGCTGCCGGAAGATAAGAGAAACGAGGCAAAATCTATTCTCGGGCAGAATCAGGAGTATCAAGGGTTCAGCGATCTGTTTTCGGATAAAGACAGGATATTTACAGATATCTCCGTTTATGATCAGGAAGGCAGGCCAGTACACAATACCCAGGGAACGCTGGTATTTACCATTCCATACCCTGAAAATTCGGATTCCGCCAAAGACTTCATCATTTTCCATGTAAAAGATGACGGACAGGTGGAAAGGATCACCACATTTGAAAAGACAGACAGTGGATTAAAGATTACATTAGACAGCTTCAGCACATTTGCGGTTAGCTGGAAGGACGCGTCAAAACAGCACCGGCAGGAAAATGGCGGCGGCCAGGACAGCCAAAATCCGGACAACAGCGCAAAAGGGGCACAGACAGCCGATTATGCAATGCCCGCATTCTGGATTCTGTGCTGCGCGGCGGCACTGGGCCTGATCCTCTTCCTGTGGAAAAAACGGAAGCTGGATGAGCGCTAAGATATGGTCAGCGCTAAGACATTATAGGTGTTATGATGGAAAGTATCTGTATGAATCTGAATATGGTGGGAAATCAAAACGGATACTTGATATAAAAAAATAAGGAGGATAAGTAAATGAAGAAAAAATTAGTGAGCATGCTTCTTTGTGTGGCAATGGCGGCCACAATGATTACCGGATGCGGGGACAAAAAGGCCGGGGAGGACACTTCCGGGGCTGCGCAAACCAGCGCGCCGGCCAGCCAGCAGGAGACGGCGAAGCCTCAGGCCGCAGCGGATCAGGAAGATTCTGAAGGGGATATCACACTGACCTGGGCCGTGTTTGAAACGGACAACTACACGGCGGAAGTGTGGCAGCACATCATTGACGCGTTTGAAGCCGACAATCCCGGGATTAAGATCGAAAAAGTGTTGATGACCGGGGATTCCAGACCCCAGTTCTTAAAGACGATGCTGTCCGCCGGCAACATGCCGGACATCAACATCGACCCGGTGGATCTGGCCAGTACGGATGGTGTCTACGCGGAAGTTCCGGAAGAACTCCTGGCGAAATATGAAGACAGCTCGGTGGTATCCTTCGACGGGAAAAAGACCCTGGTTCCCGCCTACAAGGCTTACCGTACACAGGTCTACTATAACAAAGCACAGTTTGCGGACGCCGGCATCACACAGACACCTAAGACCTGGGATGAATTCACAGCTGCATGCGACAAACTGCAGGCAAAGGGGTACACCCCGCTGATGGGTGTAGGCGCTTCCGATATCTGGGCAACTGCCTTCGGATACTGGACCGGTGTCGTGAATTCCGAACTGTATTCCGCATATCCTAACTTTAACCGGGATATCCTGGACGGCAAATTATCCTGGACCGACAAGGTTCTGTCCGATACTTTAAAGAGCTGGCAGACCCTGAGCAAATATTACCACAAAGGCTCTATGTCATTCAGCAATACACAGGCCACCTCTGAATTTATGAGCGGCAGCGCGGCCATGTTCATGGACGGTGCCTGGAGCGCGCCTACGATCGATAACAGCAGCGAGTATTCCGCAGATGATTTTGGCACCTTTATGATGCCGACTCCTTCCGGAGCCAAGACATACTGCACGATGCCTCAGTATTGGGGAGTGGCGGAAACCTGTAAGAACAAAGAAGCAGCGTTTCAGTTCTGCGAATATGTGCTGGGCGGTAACCCGGATATTTACAAGTATTATCTGCAGGCAGACGGAACCTTCTCCGTCACCAAAACACCTGTAACCTATGAGATGGGACCGGTACAGACGGAATTCATCAAAAATCTGGAAGGCTACGAACTTGTTCCGGAAGCGATGAAGTTAGTCGGCGATGATGCATTCCCTACCGGATTCGAAGATTTTACCTTGAAATCTCTTCAGAATATCTTCACAGGAGCGGATGTGGACACCGAGTTATCCACATGGGATGCCGAAATGCAGAGGCTGGGAGCACAGAAGTAAGCAGTTTAATTAGATAATTCAGAAAGATTTAGAGTACAAAATCGAATATTGAGTTTGTACTCTAAATCATTTTAGGAGAGAATCTGTATGAAGAAAAAATCAATCTTATTCACAGTGCCCGCTTTTTTGATCTATACGGTACTGATGATTATACCGATCGCCGGAGCGTTTTTGTTAAGCTTCACGGACTGGAACGGGATCAGCGCGGCTTATCATACCGTGGGGCTTAAGAACTATGCGGCCATGCTGTCGGATCAGCGGCTTAGAAATGCCATATTTGTTACCTTGAAAATTACCGTGGTGGTGGCCGCTTCCGTCAATATCCTGGGGCTGTTTATCGCAATGCTGCTGAATCAGGCGAAACGGCTGACCAATGTATTCAGGAGTATTTTCTTCCTTCCCTATGTACTCAGCACCGTGGCCATCTCCTTTATCTGGCTGGCGATCCTTTCTTACACAGGGGTGCTGAATTCCCTGCTGGATATGGTGGGGCTTGGCAATCTGGCGGCAGACTACATAGGAAACGCGAAAAATGCGATTCGAAGCATCTGTATCATTGAAATCTGGAGAATGCTCGGCTTCCACATGGTGCTGTATCTGGCTTCCATTCAGACCGTTCCCCGGGAACTGTACGAAGCATGTATCATGGATGGAGGAAACCGCTGGCAGCAGTTCCGCTTTATCACGATTCCGATGATCATTCCCGGCATCACGATTTCCGTGATTATGAGTATCATGACCGAAATGAAACAGTACGATATCGTCAAGGTAATTACAAACGGAGGGCCCGGATATTCTACGGAGACCGTTACCTATAACATCGTAACCCAGGCCTTTGGAAATAATATGCTGGGATATTCCTCCGCCATCGCCGTATTTCTGTTTCTTATCATCGCCGCTGTCTCGATTTTACAGATCCAGCTATCGAAGAAACTGGAGGTGTCCTGATGATGAATAGAGAAAGCAGAAAGAAAAATGTTTCCGGCATCGTCCTGAAACTGTTCCTGGTAATACTGGCGGTGATTTTCGCCACCCCGCTGTACATCACGCTGATTAACATATTCAAGAGCACGAAGGAGATATCCTCCTCGCCCATGTCGTTTCCGCTTCCGCCGATCCTGGATAATATAATTAAGGTGGTAAAAAACCCGAATGTCAATCTGGGGGAGATGTACTTCAATTCGTTGTGCATTACCATTTTTGGGGCGGTCCTGTGCATTCTGGTCTCTGCTCTGGCGGGGTATTATCTGGCGAGAATGAAAACCAAAATATCGCAGGGACTTTATATCTATTTCCTGCTGGGACTGATGGTTCCCTACGCGATCGTCTACGTCCCGCTGGTATCCATCTTCAAGGGAGTGGGGCTGATCGGCAACCTGCCGGGGCTGATTATGGTATTTGTGTCGGGCAGTATCTCCTTTTCCGTATTTATGTACCAGGGCTTTATCAAATCGACGCCGGTAGAACTGGAGGAGGCGGCTATTATCGATGGCGCGGGGCAGTTGAAAATATTTACTTCCGTTATCTTTCCGTTAGTAAAACCATGCACGACAACCGTGGCTATTTTTATCGGGCTGTCCATGTGGAATGATTTCCTCACCCCCCTGCTGATCGGCCAGATCAAAACCATAACCGTGGGAATCTACACGGCGATCGGCCCGTATGCCTCCGACTGGGGGAGTGTGTTCGCTTATGTCATGTTCGCTACGCTGCCCATTGTGATCGCTTATCTGCTGGCCCAGAGACAGTTCATCGAGGGATTGACCGCCGGCGCGCTGAAAGGATGATACTTATATGGATAAAATATCAGAATTCCGGCTGGGTGATATGCTGGTCAGATATGTACTGGATGAAGAAGGGCAGGCGGGAATGGAGCTATACCCGGCCGCCATGGAGCGGTTCGTGGAAGAAGGCAGAAAGGGCCGGACAGATCCGCTGGTACAGTGGAAAAAGGAGGGGGACGCGTACCCCTATGGGTTTGCCAACGGGATGACCATGCGAAACAGTGAATCAGTCAGCCAGATGAAATATAGCGGGCAGCAGTCTTGGAAGAAGGAGGGAAGGGTCCGCATAGCGACGACGCTTAGCGACACTCAGGGAAGCCGGATCTTACATATACTGGAATACAGGGACGAAGATCCCGCTTTCTGGATCTGGACAGAGTTCACAAACGCAGGCGGCAAACCGGTGACCCTGGAGATGCTGAGCAGCTTTTCCCTGGGCGGGATCACCCCGTTCGCCGCAGATGAGGCGCCGGACCGTCTGAGAATCCATAAGATCCGGAGCAAATGGAGTGCGGAAGGCCGGCTGGAGTCGAGAACGGCCGGTGAACTGTTATTAGAACCGTCCTGGTCGCGCCACGGGGTATACAGTGATAAATTCGGGCAGACCGGCTCCCTTCCGGTCCGCGGTTATTATCCGTTCGCGGCGGTCGAAGATAAAAAGAGAAAGGCAGTCTGGGCAGCCTGTCTGGCCTGTCCCTCAAGCTGGCAGATGGAGCTTTACAGAAGGGACGAGGCTCTTTGTATGTCAGGGGGCATCGCGGACTATGACTTTGGGCACTGGCGAAAAGAGCTGAAGCCCGGGGAGAGCTTTCGTACGGTTCCGGCTGCTGTCACTGTCTGCCGGGGGGATGTGGATACCGCCTCCCAGAGACTGACGAAACTGTGGAAAATAGCAGACGGCGGCGAACTGCCGGTCATCTTTAATGAATTCTGCACCACATGGGGAAAGCCTTCCCAGGAAAATATCAGCCGGATTCTGAACGTGCTGGGTAAACGGCCCTTCCGGTATTTTGTCATAGACGCGGGCTGGTACGCGGATACGGTAAAGGGCTGGGAGAGCAATATGGGTGACTGGGAGGTCTGCGAAGAACTTTTCCCGGACGGTCTCATGACTGTGGCAGATCAAATCAGGGACGCCGGTTTTATTCCCGGGATCTGGTTTGAGATGGAGATATGCGGGAAAGATTCCAAAGCCTTTTGGCTGGAAGACCATCTGCTGAAACGAAATGGAAACGTGATTACGGCAGGGGGACGCCGCTTCTTCGATATGCGGGACCCATGGACCCAGGAGTACCTGTCGGAAAAGGTAATTGGATTCCTGGAAAAATATGGATTCGGTTATCTGAAAGTAGACTATAACGAGAGCATTGGAATCGGCTGTGACGGGGCGGAAAGCCTGGGGGAGGGGCTGCGTCAGAATATGCAGGCCACCCAGGAATTTTTCAGAAAGATACGGCAAAGACTGCCGGATCTGGTGATCGAAATCTGCGCCTCGGGAGGCCACAGGATGGAGCCTTCCATGATCCGCCTGTGCGACATGGTTTCCATTTCGGATGCGCATGAGGAAAAAGAGATTCCCGTAATCGCGGCGAATGTCCATCGGATGATTCCGCCGGGGCAAAGCCAGATATGGGCAGTGCTGCGATCAGGCGATACGGGAAAAAGGATCGTTTATTCCATGGCAAATACCTTTCTGGGGGTCATGTGCCTGTCAGGAGATGTGTATGCGCTGTCAAAAACCCAATGGGAGCTGGTAGACAGGGGAATCGGATTCTACCGGGCGGTCAGTCCTGTCATACGTGACGGACACACCTGTTTTTATGGAACAAAACAAAAAAGCTTAAGGTTCCTTAAGGGATGGCAGGGGATCGTCCGGTATTCGGATGACAAAGAGGAAGCGCTGTGTGTGATTCACCGGTTCACCGGCTCATCACAGCAGAGGATCAGCCTGCCCGTTGGCGCCGGATACCGGATCAAAATGACCTATGAGGAGACGGACCACCGGATCAGACTGGAGAACGGCAGACTGATGTTGGAATTGGAACAGGACTATGAAGCCGTGGCGGCTTACTTAGTGAAGGATGTACAGTAGAAGGATTTAAAGCAGAAAGATTTATAGCAGAAGGATAGGCCCGACCCGATTGCCAGTGCATCACATCGGCGTTATAATAGAATAGAAAATAAGAGCGGAAAACGATAATTAATACGGGAATAAACAACGGGATTAGAAAACGGGAATGAAAACAGGAGGCGGAACGATATGGGCGCCGGAAGAATGAAAGAAAAATTGAGGCATCCGGGCATTTTTCTGAAGATACTCATTCTGTTTGAGTGTATCCTCATAATCGTCGTCATCGTGACTTCCTCTTATATAATTGAACGGTTTTCCAACACAGTGATAGAGAAAGAGATCATGCTGGGAGATGCGAAGCTGGACAGGCTTGTAAATTACTGTAACGATAAATACAACAGGGTATACAGCCTTTACAATTATATCCACAGCGGACCGATCTCAGAGATCACTGCCAGGGCGGTGCAGAATCCGGATGACGGATACCAGATCAACAACATTGAGATCACGAGCGTATTTTCCAAAGGCGTCATTTCTGCCGACCCTGATATCAGCGATGTGATCATCAGTTCCGTGAATGGAATCGTGTATTCCTTTTCCGGAGACGGTTACGTGGCGGTGAAGCCCAGCTTTGATTTCATCCATTACCCTGCGATAGAAGAATTTCTGGAATCCGAGGACACGATCTGCATGATTTATGACGATCCCTCCTCCTATACCCTGAAGAACAGGGAGCCTGTCCTCTCATTTGTGGGTAAAATATTCGATTCCACCCTATTTCCCAAAAAGGAACTGGTGGGGCTGTTTATCATGAACGTGCCGCTGCAGGCGGTCGAAAAACAGGACCCGTCCCTGAACACGGCCATGGACGGGGAACTGACGCTTGTGAACAGCCATGGACAGATCCTGTATTCCACCAACCACGGGATATGGGGGAAAATGGCGGATCAGAAGTCCTGGACCGATACAGACCAGTATGTCAAGACAAAAGAGATAGGGACTTCCAAAGCGAAGGCGGTGTATACTCTTTCCACCCGGGATCTGATCAAAGAGATCCAGCAGATCAAAAATCAGATCTATAAGGTTATGGCGGTGGCCATCATATTTACAATGACCGTATGCCTTCTCATATACCGGATCTTCAACCGTCAGGTCCAAACCCTGATCCGTTCCATGAAACAGCTGCAGACCGGGGATTTCAGTTTGCAGATCCCGGTCAAATCCAAAGATGAGATCGGCATCATCAGCCAGGCGTTCAATGAGATGTGCAAGAAGCTGAATGACTACATCTCAAAAGTGTACGCGGCGGAGATCCAGCGCAAGAACGCGGAACTGAACGCGCTTCAGACGCAGATCGATCCCCATTTCCTGTATAATACTCTGGACAGCATACGGGCCAGGGCGCTGGCGGAAAATGATGAAAAGACAGGGGAAATGATCGTGCTTTTGGGAAAACTGTTCCGCTGGAGCAGCAGGACAACGGATAAGTTTATCACCCTGGAGGATGAGCTGGAATATATTGGCACTTACTTAAAACTGCAGAAATACCGGTATGAAGAACGTCTGGATGTAGATATCCGGGTACCGGATGAATATCTGGATGATGTGATTCCGAAGCTGATCCTGCAGCCGCTGGTGGAAAATGTGATTAAACATGCCCTTGCCGATAAGGAAGGCATGGGGCTGATCGGGATCGTGGCCAGGGAAAAGGAAGGCAGACGCCTGGAGATTACCATCTTCGACAACGGCAAAGGGATTGAGCCGCATATCCTGCAGGAAATGTATGAGAAATTATATCAGCAGGCAGCCCAGGATGAGTTCAGCAGTATCGGGCTCGAAAACGTTCAGGCCAGGTTAAAGCTTCTTTTTGGCGAAGAATATGGACTGATGATTAAAAGTATCGTAGGAGTCGGTACCGCTGTGAAAGTGATCATTCCAATATTGACAAAGAAGGATGTGCAGGACGGATGTATAAATTACTGATCGTGGATGACGAAAAACAGACCCGGGAAGGAATCAAGAGGCTGCTGTCATGGCAGGATTACGGGATTGCGATCTGCGGCGAAGCCACGAATGGACAGGAAGCGCTTGAAATCATAGAAGAAGAACACCCGGATATCATCTTGCTGGACATCCAGATGCCGGTTATGAACGGTCTGGAATTGGCGAAAAGACTCCATCAGGGATACCCCGAGTGCAAATTTATCGTATTAAGCGGCTATGATGATTTTGAGCTGGTCCGTCAGGCAATGAAATGCGGAGCGGTTGACTATCTCTTAAAGCCTTCCGGAAAAGAGGAAATCATCCGGACCATAGAAGAGATCATCGACAGCCTGGAAGATGGGCTTATCTCAAAGCTTGAGAATAACGAACATCTGGCGCTGCTGAAAAATAATGTTCTGAACCGGATGATTGCCGGGACCATTTCTTCCAGGGAACTGAAAGAGAAACTGGAATTACTGGAACTGGACTTTTCTGCGGGACCTTTTGGCGTGGCATCTGTTGAGATCGAGCAGGATGGCAGCCGGGCCGAGGAGGATGATATCTCCGGGCAGATATTCGGGGTCTGCAATATATGCGGAGAGATGTTAATGGGGTCAGGAAGGGGAATCGCGTTTACGGACTCTTCCGGGCGGGTGAGTATGATCATTAAGGACTATCTTGGCTGGTCGGCGGATATCCAGTTGAATCAACTGCTGAGGAAATGCATCAGCGGGATAAAACGGCAGATGGATCTGGAAGTCACCATATCTGTGGGAAATCAGGCGGGCAGCAGCCGCAGGATGCACGAGTCCTACATCAATGCGTTGAACACCATGTCGTACCGGTTTATATTCGGCATCGGCAACGTCTTGTACTACGACGAGATCAAGGAATATTTCGAAAAAGCACCGGGATCTGTCAGAATTGACGGCGAACGCTTAAGAGAGATCATAAAGGAAGGCAGTTTTGAGCTGGCGGGCAGTTATGTGAAGGAGCTGTTTCTGGATCAGATCAGCCGGGACCCTCTGGCGGAGATCTATGTGCTGAAGAACAGCGCCCTGGAATTAAGCGTCCTGGCCTTTCAATGCCTGGCGGCAAACGCATTTATTGACCGGAATGAGATCTATGACATGAAAAACAGGAGTCTGGGCAAAATTATGGTTCAGACCTCCCCCGAGGGGGTACAGAGCCAAATACTTGAAATATTGGGCCAGGTCATGGAAATGATAGAGAAGAGCCGGGAAAAAACATGGAGCAAACCGGTCTTTGATTCGATCCAGTATATTGAGAGCAATTATACGGACCAGGATCTCTCCCTCCAGTATCTGGCTGATGAATTCCATATCAGTACCGCTTATCTGGGGAAGCTTTTTAAGAAGGAGACTGGCAGTAACTTTATCGATTACCTGAACACGTTCCGGATACGGAAAGCGGAAAAGCTGCTGGTATCGACAAATTATAAAGGGATCGAGCTGGCGGAGAAAGTGGGGTTTGCCAGTTATAATTATTTTTATATCGTGTTTAAAAAGGTAACGGGGCAGAAGCCTATGGATGTCCGGAAGAATGCCTTATAGACCCGTATCCGCTTTTTCATTTAATTTATAAAACTGCCTGGGAGTAACACCGTAAGTTTTTTTAAACAGCCGGAAAAAGTAATTCGTATTCTCTATACCCACAGCAGACGATACCGTCTCTATATTAATGGAAGAATCATACTTAATCAGCTGTGCAGCTTTTTCTAACCGATAATTGACAATATAGGTGCTGATGGTAACCTGCATTCCCGTTTTGAACAGACGGCTGATATGTCCGGTTGATAATTTAAAGTGATCCGCGATCATCGAAACGTTCAGGTCGGGATTGGAATAATTCAGCTGGATAAATTCACAGAGCTGGTTTACCAGGCCAACCTGTCTGGGGGAGGAATTCAGGACGGATGCCTCCTGGCCGCCTAACTGTCTCAAACAGTTGGAAAAATAGGCGTAAAAGTTAAAAATAGTGCTGTCATTGACAAAATGGCTCAGCGAAGAGCTGAACTTTTCGATATTGATGTAATTGGCATTTTCTATGTCGGATTGTATCCAGCCGGAGAAAATCTGAGTTATGTAGGAAACCGATATCTGTATGGAACTAAATTCCATTTTGGCAGTTATGGCGATTATTTTATGAAAGATATTATTGGCCTGTTCGATTTCCGATTTTGCCAGGGCTTTGGAGAGTTTGTTACACAGGGCGATGAATTCGGTAAAATCGGTCACTTTCGGGGTGGCCAGGTATTCTTTTGTCTTTAACAGAGAACAATCTTCCACGAAAGAATACTTGATAATATTGCGTAATTGGCCGATGCCTGCGGATATCAGATCCGGCGATGGAAGCAAGGGAGTGACAGCAGCCGTTATAAAATACTGCTGCGCCTTCAGATCCTCTATGAGTCCGGCCAATATGCCTTCATTGTCCCCGGAGCCAGTCAGAAAGAGCAGTGTCAGCTGACCGGAGATATCGATACAGCAATCCGGAAATAGGGTCCGGATGTTGGACTGGACATACTGACAATCGCTCTCATAGGAATCGTCCTGCTTTATGTTCAGGCATTTGATCAGAGCGATCTGGAAGCCGGATTGGAAGTCAAAGTGCGTTAGATTCTGCTGCCAGAAATCTGAAGCGTTCGGTTCGCCGCGCAGATCACTCACATCCGGCGGAGAACTCAATATATACTGCAGCTTTACGGTGTTCGCAGGATTATAGATTTTCTTGAGATATTCAAATTCATCCTTCACGCTTTCATATTCTTTTTCCCGGAAAGGAAGCTGGATCAACAGCTGCTTTACAGGTTGATACAGTTTATCAGAAAGGTAAATGGACAGGACAAAGCTTATGATACCTGAGATAAAGAATATGATAATAATCTGGATATTCGTCCGCAGCACATTTTTGGTAATCTCACTGTACGGAACAGTCTCAAAAAAGGTCCAGTTCAAATCCGAACTTTTCGAATATAAAATAATCAATTTTCCGTGGTCCGCAGAAGAGGCGATATAATACCCGGCGCCAGAATCCGCGAGCCTGGCTGTATCCACTGGAAATGGCACACTGCTGTCGGGACCCGGATAGAGCAGTTCTTTGTTATCGGCCGACAGAATGTAGAGGGAATGAAGCATGCCGGAGTTCAAAAAGAACATCTTCGGGTCCACATTCACGATCACGCATTCGCCGTCTAAGGGTTCGAAGTAATTCGAATAGTAGAAATAGGAAATCACACGCTGCTTATTCCCATAATTGTCATAGATATCCCTGAAAACGGGACTCCCGATCGGGACCTTTTCCCGGAGAAGCGCAAGGCCCACATCATCCTTTGTCAGAGTGGAGATATAAGAATTGTATAACTGTTCTGTAGTGGGATTATATATGGAAAAGGAATGCAGATAGTTAAAACCCAGCAGAGAATTCTGCAGCTTATCCATATACCGCTGAATCTCGTACAGCCTGGTATCCTCTTTGGCGTACATGATAAGTTTTGTATTCAGGTTAATAGTGATAGAGTTTGACATGTTTTTGATCATCGTATTGCTGTTCTCAGCCAAAAGCTGGATGCTTTCCAGCGTTTTCTCATTCTGTTCATAAAAATTATCGCGTGTCGCTTTGTCCGTTATATAATAGGTGATAAAAAAGGAAACGAACAGAAAACACATCCAGATAATGACCAAAGTAGTAAATATTTTCTTCTTGTATTTTTCTTTTTTCTTATTCAAATCAGATCTTCCTTTCCCCCCATGAGACTGTCCGAAAACCAGGGCGCTGCCTGCCATTCCCTGTTAATAAGTATAGCATAAGTGGTTTGTCCGGAATAATGTATTATTCTGACATTTTAAACCGTGATCAAAAAGTGCAGTGTAAATTCCGGCGTTATCAGATATGTCCAGTATACAAATGGGAGCGGCGGGGATTATCCTGTACCTATAAGACGAAGCGGGAGGATGATAGATGGATGAAACAAGAGAAAACGAAAACTTTGACAGCATGGAAAGGCGGTAAAAGAAAGAGGGCAGGCCGCAGTCAGATACAACTGCTGCTGATGACCCTGCCCGCCGCAGTGATTATATTACTATATAATTATCTGCCGATGCTGGGATTAGGAATTGCCTTTCAGAATTTCAGGGTCGACAGAAAAATCTGGGAAAATGAATTTGTGGGTTTCAAGAATTTCGAGTTCCTTTTTACATCCCAGGACGCGTTCCGTATTATCAGAAACACGATCGGACTGAACTTGCTCTTTATCGTGACGGTTCTGTTTATATCGGTCACATTTGCACTGATGCTCAATGAGATCAAGCACAGAGGATTCATTAAATGCGTGCAGACCGTTATGTTTTTTCCGTACTTTTTATCCTGGGTAGTGGCCAGCTATATGTTGTACGCGTTCCTGAACATGGATCTGGGGATTGTCAATAATTTTCTGGGCCTGATCGGCCAGGAGAAAATTATGTGGTACGCACAGGCCCAATACTGGCCGTTTATCATGGTGCTGGCGTTTGTATGGAAAAACGGCGGTTATTATACGGTCATCTATTATGCGGGGCTGATGGGCATAGACTCGGAATATTATGAAGCGGCATCCATCGACGGCGCTACAAAATGGCAGCAGATCAGATATATTTCCCTGCCGCTGCTGAAGCCGCTGATTACTGTTATGGTACTGCTTCAGATCGGAAAAATACTATTTGCCGATTTTGGCATGTTTTTAAATCTGCCCATGCAAAACGGCGCGCTATTTTCCACAACTGATGTGATTGATACCTATGTATTCCGGGCGTTCCGGGTGACCGGACAGGTAGGTCTGGCATCTGCGGCAGGTTTTGTACAGTCCATTGTCGGCTTCCTGATGGTATTTACCGCCAACTGGATCGTGCGCAGAAAAGACCCGGACAACGCACTGTTTTAGGAGGGGAAGTATGAATAAGAAGATCAGTTTTGGAAAAATTGTTTCTATCGTTATTTTATTGTTTTTCTGTTTTATTTGTATAATTCCGATACTTGCGATCATATCGATTTCTTTATCCGATGAGATGGATATTGTGAAAAACGGATACAGCCTGATTCCCAAAAAAATAAGCTTCGAGGCTTATGCCTACATGTTTAAGGGCAGTGCGCAGATATTGCGGTCTTACGTAGTGTCGATTACCTTAACGGTGGCCGGTACCCTCAGCGCTTTGGTGATCGATACCTTCATCGCCTACCCGCTGTCCCGGTCTGATTTCAAATGGCGCCGGCCGCTTATGTTCTATGTTTTTTTTACCATGATATTTAACGGGGGATTGATTCCTACATACATGGTGGTTACCAGGGTGCTGCATATACAGAATACGATGCTGGCCCTGATGGTACCCCATTTGGCGAACGCCTGGTACATTATCCTGCTGCGGACATTTTTTGCCAAAATACCGGTATCCCTGATAGAGTCCGCCAGGCTGGACGGAGCCAATGAGGTCAGAACGCTTTGGTCCATTGTGATTCCGCTGGCGAAACCGGCGCTGGCCACCGTAGGTCTGTTCCTGGTGCTGACATTTTGGAATGACTGGTATCAGGCACTCCTGTATACATCCCCGTCGTCCCACCTGGTACCTTTGCAGTATCAGTTATATAAGATCATGTCCAACATACAGTTCCTGACATCACAGGTAGCCAGTGCCGTGACCATTGATATGACCAAATTTCCCAATGAATCGGCGAGAATGGCCATGTGCATTATTGCTGCCGGACCTATGCTTTTTGTTTTCCCGTTTTTCCAGAAATATTTTGTCAGGGGTTTAACGGTAGGGGCAGTCAAAGGATAGACACCACCACGAAGGAGAAGATAAAAAAGGGAGGGATAGAAGAATAAGTGGATTGTCTTCCGTAAAAATTATATCATTAAAATGAACAAAGAGAAGGAGAGAGGATCAATGAAAAGAACAAAATTGCGGGTAATTTCTTTCTGTATGGCAGCGGTTCTGATTTTGGGAGGGTGTGGTACCAAAGCGCCGGAAAACAAACAGGAGGACGCGGCCCAGGCGACACCGGTCGCCACCGATGCAGGGGATTCAGGGGAAGGACAGTCTGATCTGGAGCCGGTGGAACTGACCTGGTATATACCGGGAGTGGCTCAGACAGACGCGGAGATGGTGTTCGAAAAGGCAAATGAGATTATTAAAGAGAAGATCAATGCTACAGTTAATTTCAATGTTGTCAGTTTTGGAGACTACAGTGACAAGGTTTCCGTGATGCTGTCGACGGGTGAACCGCTGGATATCTGTTTTACCTCCGACTGGTCCAATAACTATGTACAGAATGTGGCGAAAGGTGCTTATCTGCCGCTGGACGATCTGCTGGACCAGTACGCGCCCAAGCTAAAAGCCTCCGTGCCGGAAAAATTCTGGGATGCGACCCGGATATCCGGACAGATTTATGGGGTGGTGAATCAACAGATATCTGCCAAGACCAGCGGCCCATTGATGCCGAAGGATTATGAGGAGAAATATAATTTTAATATCAAGGATACGAAGGAGCTTAGGGATCTGGAACCGGTGCTGGAACAGATGAAAAAGAGCGAGAATGAAACGTTTATCCCGTTCCTGTCCGGTGTGGGCGCCGCCTCGGCCCTGGACCGCATATACGCGTATTACGGTATCGAGACGATCGCCGGAAAATTCATTCCGGGAGCGATCAACGTATTCAACGATGAGGTACAGGTAGTCAATCAGTTTAATATGGATGAAGTGAAAGAATATTTCAATTTGATGCATGAATGGTATCAGAAAGGCTATATCCGGTCTGATGCGGCTTCCTATAAGGAAACAGGAGCGGATTTCAAGGCTAAAAATATCGGGGTAGCCCTCAACACCAACATCAAACCCGGCGGTGCGCAGGAACAGTCCCTAATGCGGGGCTATGAGATCGAAGAGACTGCCTGGGGAAAACCGATCCTGTCCACGTCCGGGATACTGACCACCTTAAACGCGATTCCCCAGTCCAGCAAAAATCCGGAAAGGGCCATGATGCTGCTGGAGCTGATCAATGATCCGGACGATACAGAATTATATAATCTGCTGGTATACGGGATCGAAGGCACACACTATAACAAGGTGAGCGATAACCGGATCGAACTGACCGGCGATTCCTACAACTTTGTCAATTCCTCCTGGGCGCTGGGCTGTGTATATAACGGCTATCTGGCAGGAAATGCGCCGGATGATGTCTGGGAGCAGACCAGAAAGGTAAATGAAGATGCTTTTACCTCGCCTTTGATTGGGTTCTCCTTTGACGCCACCCCGGTCAACTCTGAGATCGCCCAGTGTTCCTCGGTGGCGGACGAACTGTTACCGGCCCTGATGGTGGGGGCTGCGGACCCGGAGACGGAACTTGACAGCTTCCTGGATAAATTAAATCAGGCTGGTGCGGACACCATTATTCAGGAAATGCAAAGACAGATAGACGAGTGGCTGGCAAATAAATAAGTACAAATCTAATAGGGGCAGCCTTTGAGCGAGTTCAACGGTCTGCCCCTTATTAATCGAATAGGGGAGGAACAACAACGATGAGTAAAAGTCCGGGAGCAGGAACCGCCCGACAAAGGACCGCCCGGCAAAGGGCAGAAGAGCTGGTCCGATTGATGACGTTTAAGGAGAAAACCGCCCAGCTCAGGTGTGAGTTTGTACAGGACATAATCGATGGACATGGAAACTATACAGGAAAGGACCGGATTGGGCCGGAAGGGATTGGCGGACTGGCCTTTGAGCGGGTTCGTATGAATTACAGCGTACAGCAGGAGGTTCAAATGATCAACGAAGTGACGGACGAGATCCGGAAGAATTCCCGGATGGGTATTCCGCCGCTGATCCATGCGGAGACACTGCATGGATTATGCCTGAAGGGCGCAGTCTCCTTTCCGCAGTCTATCGGGATGGCAGCTACATGGGATGTGGAAATGATGGAAGAAGCATCAGCTGTCATCGCGCGGGAATGCCGGGCCAGAGGGATACGCCAGGCACTGTCTCCCTGTGTGGATATTGCCAGGGATTTGAGATGGGGAAGGGTGGAGGAAACCTATGGGGAAGATCCCTGCCTGGTTTCCCGGATGGCAGTTGCCTACTGCAGAAGTTTTGAAAAGGAGGGGGTAATCACAACTCCGAAAGCCTTTGTGGCTAACAGCGGTGAGGGAGGCCGTGACTCTGCCCCTGTATATTACAGTGAAAGATTATTGAAAAGTGTATTTTTTAAACCCTACCGGGAATGTATCGCAAAAGCGGGCTCCAGATCAGTCATGGTCTCCTACAACACCCTGGACAGCGTACCGTGCGGACTGAACCAATGGCTGATCAAAGATATGCTGCGTGGGTATATGGGCTTTGACGGCTTTGTGGTAACGGACTACGGTATGATGGAAAAGGCGCGGAATCTGTTAAAGATCTCGGATGATTTAACCGTTATAGCAGCAAAAGCGGTCAAAGCCGGAGTCAATCGGGAGCTGCCGGACCAGGGCGGATACACGAAGCTTGAGGAGGCTCTTGGCAGAGGATTGATTACAGAGGAAGAGATCGATGCTCTTGTACTGGATATTCTAAAAGCGAAATTTGAAATCGGCCTGTTTGACGGGGACCTATTCTGTGATCCGGACTGTGCGGCTGCAATAGCGGACTGTGAAAAGCACAGGGAAACAGCGTACCGGGCTGCCCAAAAGAGCCTGGTATTACTCAGGAACGACGGGGTACTGCCGCTTAAATCACAAAAAATCGCGCTTACCGGCACGCTGGCGGTCCATCCCAGATTGGGGGGATATTCCACATGGGACATCGAAGTTCCCTCCCTGGCTGATCTGCTGACGGAGGCGGATTATATCGATACCGGTGTATGCAGCAATGACGCGTTTTACATAGTTGAGAATCCTTATGTATTCTCCCTGGATGACCAGGGCCGCTGTCCCGGCTGGAAGGGTATCTATAAGGATAATAAGGAATTCAGCTTTGGTCCCAAACTGATCCGGTATGACGATAAAATCTTGTTTGACTGGAGCAGTCAGCCGGTTGACCAGCACCCGGATTTTGAGGTGGGCAAAGGCTTCTCCGTGGAGTGGAGAGGATTTCTTAGCCCGGCAGAAAGCGGCAATTATACCTTTTGCATCGAAGCCAATGGAGGAGTGCGCCTGGAGATCGATGCCCAGATGCTGATCGACCGCTTCCAGGATACAGTTACCGACAGGCAGACGGCCTGCTGCTATCTGGAAAAGGGAAAGACCTATCCGGTGGTGATCGGCTTCAGCACTTCGGGCTCCAATCCGAAAATATCATTCTCCTGGGATTACGTCGCCGGTAAAGCTCCCTCTGAACCGGATTATGCCCGGATGTTCAGTGGATATGACACCTGTATCTACGCGGTCGGGGTAACAGAAGGCGAGGGGAGCGACAGAGCGAACCTGGATCTGCCCCAGACAGCCCAAAGGCTGATCACGGATCTGGCGGATGCGGGCAAGAAGGTGGTGGTAATCATCTATGCGGGCAGCGCGGTGACGATGTCAGGATGGATTGACCGTGTAAGTGCTGTACTTTATGCCTGGTATCCGGGACAGGAAGGCAGCAGGGCTTTGGCGGATGTCCTGAGGGGAAACTATAATCCGGCGGGACGGCTGCCGATCTCGTTCCCGGAACAGATCGCCCAGGTCCCGATTCATTATGACAGTGAACCCCGGGGCAGAAACAGCGGGTATCATGACCTGAGTGACCAGCCGTTATTTGAGTTTGGCTATGGATTGAGTTATACCGCATTTTCCTATGGAGAGTTAACCCTGTCTTCCCGGAACATTTCAGCAGGGGAGACCTGTACCGCGCGGATAACGGTTACGAACACCGGCGCCTGCGATGGGGAAGAAGTAGTCCAGCTCTATATTCATGACTTATACTCCAGTGTGACGGTTCCGGAACGTAAGCTTCAGGATTTTCAGCGGATTTTCCTGAAGAGAGGAGAAGCAAAGGAGCTTGTATTTGTCATCACGCCAGAGATGCTGAGCCTGTTAGATGAGCAGCTGCATGAAGTGGTGGAGGCGGGAGACTTCGAGATCCTGATCGGCAGCTCCAGCAGGGATATCAGGCAGAGAGCGGTTCTGACTGTGAGTGAATCTGACAAGCCGATGGGATAACGGGAACAGGTTATCCGTAAAGACGAATAGAGACATGAAAATAGCAAAAATGGAAAGGCATAAATCCGGAGAGTGAAATCAGGGAGGATGTTCATAATGAACAGTTTAAAGAAAGAAAATATAAAAATACCGACATATGTGCCCGCAGAGGCATTGGAGCTGCCGATGTTTTTTGAGAACAAGCCATATCAGGGTGCTTCGGGAAAACTCTATCCGCTTCCTTTTTCGGACAGCATAAACGATGAAAAAACAGATGTGGAATATGAAGTCTATACGCTGGAAAATGAGTATATTAAAGTACAGGTTCTGCCGCAGATAGGCGGCAAAATCTTAAGGGCTTATGACAAAACCGGAAACTATGATTTCGTTTACTATAATGAAGTGATCAAACCAGCGCTGGTCGGTCTGGCAGGACCCTGGATCTCCGGCGGTATCGAGTTCAACTGGCCCCAGCATCACCGGCCGACGACTTATATGCCTCTGGAGGCGGTGGCGGAAGAGGGAAAAGACGGCTCCAAGACCGTCTGGACCGGAGAGATCGAACCATTTCAGCGGATGAAGGGGATGGCCGGTATCAGCATCGAGCCCGGCAGATCCTATATCAAAGCCAAAATCCGGATCTATAACCGGACCAGCCAGCCGCAGGTATTTATGTGGTGGGCGAACCTGGCCGCTCCGGCGGGCGATTCCTATCAGACGATATTTCCTCCGGATGTAGAATGGGTCAATGACCATGACCGGCGCGCGGTCATGAGCTGGCCCATAGCCAAGGGGATCTATGAGACGGCCCGCCCCTATGATTACGGTGAGGGGACTGATCTGTCGGACTATACTGCTATAAAGGTGCCGTCCTCCTTCCTGGTGTCCCAGGGGCAGTCGGACATGGATTTCGTGGCGGGCTATGACAGGGAAAAGCAAAAGGGGATCGTTACCGTAGCCGACCATCATATCGCTCCGGGTAAGAAGCTCTGGCACTGGGGAGCGGGGGAATTCGGCGATATGTGGTGCTCGAATCTGACAGACAAAAACGGCCCGTACATAGAACTGATGACCGGTGTCTATACCGATAACCAGCCTGATTTTACCTGGATCGGCCCCTATGAAACCAGGTATTTTGAACAGATCTGGTATCCGATCCGTGAGATAGGCGATGTTAAAAATGCGACCGCGCACGCTGCGATCAATGTGGAACAGAAGGGGGACCGATTATTTATCGGTGTCAACACAACGGGAACGTTCGCGGACGCTATGGTGAAGGTAATGTACGGCACGGAAACCATATTCGAAGAAAGAGTGGATATGGACCCGGAGACGGCTTACCTCAGATATATTCCGATGAACCACATGGAGTTCAGCAGAATCAGTGCAGCGGTCCTTTACAGGGAGAGGGAGGAGCTGGTTACATACCGCTTCTGCCCAAAGGGAGTCAGAGAACCCATCTGTGTGCGCAAGCCGGTGCTCCCGGCAGATGAAATAAACACGGTGGAAGAATTGTATATCAACGGCCTTCATCTGGAACAGTATAAGCAGCATAATTATGATGCCAGAGATTATTATTTGGAGGGGTTAAGAAGAGATCCCGGAGACATCCGCTGCAATACGGCAATGGCCAGACTGGAACTGAAAAATGGGGAATTTGATGCATGTATCCGGCACTGTGACCAGGCGCTTGAACGGCAGACCATGAGGAACCAGCATCCGGACGATACACAGGCGCTGTACCTTAAGGGGCTGGCGCTTCTGTATCAGGATAAGACGGACCAGGCATACGGCGTGTTCCATATGGCGGGCTGGGACTACCGGTACCGGAGCGCTTCTTATTTTGAACTGGCAGCGCTCGACTGCCGTGCGGGAAGGTTCGGGGAGGCATTGGAAAAATTAGATATTTCCCTGAGTTTAAATGCGGATCATATTAGGGCGATGAACCTTAAGGCTATCCTGTACCGGAAGATGGGAAATACAAAAGAGGCGAAAGAGCTGTTGGAGGGCATCCAAAGACTGGACCGGCTGGATATGCTGTCCATGCTGGAGTGGAATCGGTCCGTACAGGAGGAGTATCCGGTCGGCCGGATCTTCGGACATAAGACCGATAATTATCTGGATGCCGCCTTTGAGTATATCCACGCGGGTATGTATGAAGAGGCGCTGCAGGTATTACAGGACGCGCCAAAAGGACATCCGATGCCGTATTATGTGATGGCCGGCCTGTATGATAAAATGGGTGAACAGCAGAACATTGCGGGACTTTTGGAGAAAGCGGAAGCGTTGGATACGAAGTATTGCTTTCCTTCCCGTCTGGAGGAAATGCGGATGCTGGAAGCAGCGGTGAAGCATAATCCCGAAGGGGCCAACGCTTTTTATTATCTCGGCTGTCTGTTCTATGATAAATTCCGCTATTCGGAAGCGGTAAAGTGCTGGGAGGAATGTGTCAGGATTGATCCAGGCCATGGAAAAGCATACCGGAATCTGGCTCTCGCCTATTATGACAAACAAAATAATAAAAGAAGCGCCAGACTGTGCATGGAAAAAGCGATGGAATGCCGAAAGAGCGATTCCAGGATTCTTTTCGAATATCAGCAGCTGTTAAAGAACATGGATGTATCCCCAGAACGGCGTCTGAAGATTTATGAATGTAACAGGGAAAATATGGAGAAACGGGATGACTGTTATCTGGACTATATTACGCTGCAGTGCATGACCGGCCAATATGAGGAGGCCATCCGTCTGGCAAAAAACAGACATTTCCATATCTATGAAGGCGGTGAGGGAAAACTGACCAAACTTCATGCCTGGCTTCATGTACTGCTGGGCAGACAGCGGAAATGCCAGGGAAGGATTAAGGAGGCAGAAGAAGCCTACCTGGCTGGCGCTCGGATTCCAAAATCCTATGGGGAAGCGAAAACCTTTTTTAACCAGGAGGCACATCTGTATTACTATTTAGGCTGCCTGTACGAGCAGGAAGGGGAGAGGGAGAAAGCCGGCGAAGCGTATGAAGAGGCCTCCGGCTATAAAGCCGCTGTATCGGAGATCTCCTTGTTCCGGGCTTTGGCGCTGCAAAAGACCGGGAAGTACAGTGAGGCAAAGGCGGTGCTGGACGAAATGATACAGACCGCAAAGGACTGGATCGAACACAAAGAGCGGCGCAGTTATTACGGAGTGGGTTCTCCTTCGCCCATGCCTTTTGAGAATGATATCGTGAAATCGAACCTGGTGAACGGATACGCGCTGAAAGCATTTGCCTTGTTAGGTTTCGGGGATCAGCCCGGGGCAGACGCCTGTATGGCTGCGGCAAAGACGTATTGCCCATATGTATGGGAAGGATACCTGTATTCCTGTATCAAAGACGAGATCCTGGAGAGCAAGGAGTGAATCAGGGATGACGTATAAAAACAGTATTACTAAACAGCAGCTGCGGGAAGGGAAATCGGATTTGGGCAGTCAGGTCAACAAGTATGAGGTATGGATCAATGGGAATCAAACGGATATCTATGCATGTGAGCTGCTCTACCCGCCCTATGAACATGCCAAAAAGCTCCCGTACGCCTATTTTGACCTGGACGGCAGTGCGGACATCCGGGTCCGGGTTCCTTTTGAAATCAGGACAGCCGTTATCCAGCCATACCATAGCGTGCTCAAATACCAAACAGACGGCAGGGAACTGCATTTCCGGATCGATCATCCGGCCCAATTGGCGATTACCCTGAATGAAAATCTGGATGAGACCCTGCATCTGTTTGCAAATCCCTGCGAGCCTGAGCCTGCAAAGCGGAAGGAAAAGGATCTGCTCTATTTTGGCCCCGGCGTCCATGAAGCGGGTGTGATCCGTCTGGAGAGCGGCCAGACGGTTTATCTGGCGGAAGGGGCCATGGTCTACGGCGAAATCCATGCGGATCATGTGAGGAACCTGCATATCTGCGGAAGGGGGACTTTAAGTGCTGAAAGAATACCCCGGCTGGAGCGGTTTGACAAGCGCTGTGTGGATATCATTGACTGTGAGGATGTTACCATATCGGGCATTATCATTCATGACTCCCCGACCTGGACGGTCCGGATCATGGGGTGCCGGAGGGTTCAGATTTCAAATATAAAAATCTTTGGCTGGAGGGAAAATTCCGACGGAATCGATATCTGCGGTTCCCGGGATGTCCAGGTGGACTCCTGTTTCATACGCAACCGGGATGACAGCCTGGTTGTAAAGGGATTTGACACAGGCGACGTGGAGCAGGTCCGTTTTACAAACTGCACGATCTGGAATGATTTCGGCCGGCCGATGGAGGTGGGCTATGAGAACCGGGCGGACAGTATCAGCCATGTCTGTTTTGAAAACATAACGGTGATCCGGTCCCTGTCCGGCTATCCTATTATGGGGATCCATGAAGGAGACCGGGCCGATATCCATCACATCTATTTCCGGAATATAAGGATCGAGGAGGCCGAAGGGTCCCAGCTGTTTGATCTCAGGATACGTCCTTCCTTCTGGAATGAAAGCAAAGGGCTGGGGAAAATCCATCACATTTATTTTGAGAACATTCAGTATGTGGGGAAAGAAATAAAGAGCTGTTTCGAAAGATCACGGATCCAGGGATACGGGGAGGAGAATACGGTCGGACAGATCTATTTTAAGAACATCGAGGTGCTGGGGAAAAAAATATCTTCCGCCGCCGAGTGCCAACTGGACTGTCTGGAGTATACTCATGATATTACTTTCGAATCGGACGGACCGGCGTTACCGATCCCGATCGTGGACAGCAGGATCACGATCCGGTCACGGGAAAGACAGCCGAACGGCTATGAGACAATCCTATTCGACGTCATATTAACAAACACGTCGGCTTCGGACAGGGCAGAGGGCCGCATACGGATAGGAATATGGCCCGACACTCTGGCAGATCAGGAGGAAACATACACGGCATTCCGGCTGGCCCCGCTTCAGCAGACATCCTGTACCTATGTGAGGACACTCCGTCCGAACCGGTACGTGGCATGTGTCCATTCGGACTATTTTGGATTCCGCCGGGCAGAGTGCCTGTTTGATGTGGAGTTACATTTGACAGAGCTTGAGCAATACCATCAGCAATATCATGAGACCGCTCTGGCCGGTGTTCCTGTAATTCCGGTGTATCACAACAAAGAAAAGGCGGCTGAAGTACGGCTGGCCCGCTATAAGGATCAGCTGGTGATCGAAGCCGTGGTGGCGGACGATGCCGGCAGCGGCGTGCAGGGGACGCCCATTGAAAAAAGAAATTTCCAGGTACAGAACAGACCGTATCTGCATTCCGGCGTCGAATTATTCGTGGCGGATATGCCGGAGATATCGGCCGGGGATATGATGTTCCTCATTCCTGAGACAATGTATGCCCAGGCTCCCTCCTTTGTGGCGGGAGAGGAGGGGGTGTGCGCGGCGCCGGAAATCCGGAACATCCTGGAAGTCACCATGGTGTTTCACAACCAGCCTAAAGTGAAACATTTGATCAGGAGAGAACTCCCGGAAACGAAGAGTATCCGGGGACAGGCGGCCCGCACCTATTCTGCGGTGATCCCCTTCGGGGAACTGCAGATCCGGGAAGGAAAGTTTCTGCTGGAGATGCTGTTTCATACGGTTCTTCCGGGGACAGGGGATTATGTCGCGGTGCCGATGTTCGGCTCTCTAAAGCCGGATGAATGTGTGCAGATGTATGGAACGGTGAATGGCGGTTAATGGGATGCCATTTCCTTTAGGGTGAAAAGCACCAGGCCGGGGGCCTGGTGCTTTTTCGCCGGTGCTTTTTCAATAGAAAAGCGCTATATCGAACTGTATCATAAATGAGACCGGTTATCTTCCGATAGGCTGTTTCCGCGCGGCTGATCGTATATGGCGGCTATCTCATGTATTCTGCGCTTCATTTCCGTACGGATAGGTAACGGCTCCAAACACTCGCATTTATCCCCAAAACTGAATAGAATATTGTAGTAGTAATCGTTCTCTATGAATGGAAAGCTGACCATGTAATGCTCATCGCCATCTGGCGAAAAGTGTTCATAAGTGCAAAAATCCAGTAACCGGTCCATGACAGATTTGTGAATACGGAGTTTGATTTTTGTTTGCATCGTTTCCAAATTTTCCGAAAAATCTAAAGTCGGTTTCGGACAATCCCGTGGTGTAAAAGTTTCCTCCTGTAATTGCAGGTTGGACATGCGGGATATTCGGAATAAGCGAAAATCATTTCTTTTATGACAATACCCCTGCAAATACCAATGACTGCTTTTCAATACAAGCTGATACGGCTCGGCTGTTCGTGCGGTTTTATTGCCGTGGTGGGCTACATATTCAAAGGAAAGCAGCCTTCTTTCCTGCAAAGCCTGCCTGATAAATTCTAAATATAACTGTATATCCGTGCTGCCTGTCCACGGACTTAAATCTATGTATATCTGATTTACTTTTAGTTCAATGTCTTTTGCTCTGTCGGCGGGGATAAAACTCCGGACTTTCGCAAGCGCGTGTACCAATTCATCCCCCCGTACCATGTTGGAAAGACTGGAAAGCCCCATCAGGAGAGCGGAAAGGTCAGCAGTTGAAAAAACATTTTTATCCAACTTGTAATTCGGCATGATTTCAAAGCCGCCGCCCACTCCCGATGTCCCGTGAACAGGAATACCCGCCATGTTAATAGCATCTATGTCACGGTAGATGGTACGGGGGGATACTTCAAACAGATCTGCTAACTCCTGTGCGCCGATACGCTTTTTATCAAGGAGTATCATAATAATACTGACAAGTCTGTCTACTTTCATAAATAGCCGCCTTTCCATTCAGATTATGGCCATACTGTTGTCAACAATTAATGATAAAATAAAAAAGGAAACAAATCAATAAAACAATGAAAATGGAGGAAATTTATGTTTACTGTCTATATTTATGTTCTTGATACATTAGCCGACTGGGAACTGGGTCATGTGATCCCGGAGCTGAATTCCGGCCGGTTTTTCAAAAAGGGCGCGCAGCGTGTATCGCTCAAAACAGTCAGCGATTCCAAAGAGCCTGTCCATACAATGGGCGGGCTGACCATAGTACCCGACTGCTTAATTGAAGATATCGTTGTGAGTGAAACAAGCGGGCTGCTGTTACCGGGCGCTAATACATGGAACGACCCAAAACATGGCGCCATCATTGAAAAAGCAGGAGAATTCCTTTCCTCAGGAGCTTTGGTGTGCGCAATCTGCGGGGCGACCGCTTTACTTGCCAACTTTGGGCTATTGGATCAGCGGCCGCATACCAGCAATGGCCCGGGATTTCTTGAAATGGTTTCTCCTGGTTATAAAGGACAAAGTTTTTATATAGACAAACCTTCTGTCGCGGATCACAACCTTATAACAGCAAGTTCCACCGGAGGTTTGTTGTGGGCGAAACAAATTATTGAGTATTTAGGTGTTTTTCAATCGGACACACTGGAAGCCTGGTATGAATATTTCAGCACCGGTGCGCCAAAACATTTCTTTGCCCTCATGAAAACTTTACCCTCATGAAAACTTTGCCGTCTGGGGATGACAACTGATACGCCTGCAGCTGGGATAGATGATTACTGGTTCTTTCTGAGAGTTGGGGTATAGCCTGGTAATTGGAATGTCTGTCCGCAACCGGCTTAATGTATAAGTACACGGGCATTCCGGTTACCAGGCTATACCCAACTCTCAGAAAGAACCTGATTACTGTAGACGGTTGATTTGAAATAAATTATACTTAATATAACTAAATATAATTTATAGTAATGAAAGTCGGTGATAATGGTGAAACCCAAATTTAAAGTAACAATTAGAATCATTATTTTGATGATTTTATTCACCATAATTAATTTGTATATTAATTATTCGTCTGACAGCAAATCATTCAAATATATAGAACGTAAAGATTATGATTGGATTAATCTTGTATCAGATTCCAGGAAAATAATGATTAGTGATTACGATGATAAAAATGATTTAGCCTCTATTATAGACGATACCATTATTTACCCTCGAAGATTTAGTAAATTAATCAATAATAACGAAAATGGGATAAATTTATATATTTATAAGGATAATGAAATAGAAAGTACACTGAATTATAGTGTAAAAGATAATGTTGTTTATGGCAGGTACTTTTGGCTGGGGCTGAATAATAATGAATTTCGTGATTATATCAATAGCGTATTAAATGATTAGATCCGGCCCATGCGGCATAGAACCGCATGGGCGTTATATTTATACAGACTGTAAAAAAAATTGGTGCTGGAATCTGTTCCCGGCACCAATTTTCATATAGGAAGAAAATAAAATACATTTTTTAAGGACTAAGAATTGGAGATCCGGACCTTGGAGATCTAAATACTCGGACTTCTTAATATAGTTGATAATTAACGGGGATTTTGTTATACTTTATTGGTAAATGAGTAAGGCTGGGGAACCCTGCCGTAAATAAAACATAGTGGGTGAAGCGGGGATAAATGGATAAGGATTTTATAATAAACCTGCGGGAACCGGATGCGGATGTCCATACATGAAGCAGAGCAGACGCGGTCTTGCCCCGGGGAAAAGAGGACGGCGGTATGAGGAAGCAGGATACACTTTTAATTGTGGATGACGAGGAGGTCAATCGCGCCATCCTCCGTGCACAGTTTAATCAGGAATATAATTTTATAGAAGCCGAGAATGGTGAGCAGGCCATGATGCTGATCCGGCAGTATCGGGATTCACTGGCGGCAGTGCTGTTGGATCTTGTCCTGCCGATCAAGGACGGTTATGAAGTCATGGTGGAGATGACTCAAAGCGGTCTCATGACCCGCATTCCGGTTATCGTTATCACCTCAGATGAGTCCACAGAGAACGAGGTTCGGGCCTTTGATCTGGGTGCGGCGGATATCATTATCAAACCGTTTGAACCCCATGTGGTTCGCCGCCGGGTACAGAATACAGTAGAGCTGAACCGCCACAAGCTGCATTTGGAAGAGATGGTGGAGGAGCAGGCCGTTAAGCTGCGGGAGTCGCGCGACGTCATCATGGACACGCTTTCCTCGGTCATCGAACACCGCAGCGCTGAGACCGGCCAGCATGTCCTGCGCATCCGTATGTTCACCAGGATACTGTTGGAGGAGGTCATGCGAAGCTGCCCGGAATACGATCTAAACGAACGCGCTATCGGTATCATTGCGGAAGCAGCTGCCCTCCATGACGTCGGCAAAATCTCCATTCCGGATACTATTCTCAATAAGCCGGGCAAGCTCACGGCGGAAGAGTTTGAGATAATGAAATCCCATTCGGTGAAGGGCTGTGAGATTCTGGAGAGGCTTGAGCGTATGGGGGATCAGGAATACCTGACCTACGCCTACAATATCTGCCGCTATCATCATGAACGGTGGGACGGCAGGGGATATCCGGACGGGCTCATAGGCGATAACATCCCCGTCTATGCCCAGGCGGTCGGTATCGCCGACTGCTACGACGCATTAACCACTGACCGGATCTATCGCAAGGCGCTTCCTGCCCAAATAGCGGCCACGATGATCCTGAATGGCGAATGCGGGCAGTTCTCCCCCCAACTGCTGGAGTGTTTCAAAAATGTGGGGGAACAATTCTCTTCTCTGGCCCTCAGCTACTCGGACGGTCAGCCATTGCAGGAGATTTCCGGCCTGATTCCACGGTCTGATCATCTAATGGAGCGGGCTCTTCCACCAGAACCGGAAGCGGGACATACCAAGTATTTTTCCCTTCTGCGCTACCTTGATTGTACCGTGATGGAGGTAGATCTGAATCTGGGTGCTTACCACCTGATTTATCAGCAGAACGAGGATTTCCAGGAGCTTCGCTCCAGCGAAGTGTTTGAGGAAGCGTTCCGCATTTTTGTGGAAAACTGTGTCCACCCGGAAGACCGCTCAGCCGTTCTGGAAATTCTGAGCAGCTACATAGACGACTTCTTTGGCCGGGGTTTGATGAAAAACACCCGGACCTATCGGGTGCTGCACCGGGCAACCGGTGAGTACGTCCGGTATGAGGCCACCGCTCTGCGGGTCAATGTCGACAGCCCCAAGGATCATAAGCTGCTCATTATCTGGAAACTATTGGAGCCGGGCACCGGGAATAACGCTGCATGGACAGAAAAGACCGGTGCTCCGACCATACAAAATCTGCCTGTGGGAATCCAGCAATGTCTCGGCGATCAGTGGTTTACAATAACTTATGTCAATTCCGGGTTCATCACCTTGTTCGGCTACAATGAGCAGGAGCTTAAAAGCCGCTTCCGGAATCACTTCTTCGAGATGATCCACCCGGAGGACCAGCAGGCGGTGCGCCATAAATTTCTCGAACAGGTCAGCGCCTCCGGCTCCCAGGAACTGGAATACCGGGTTATCTCCAAACAGGGACAGGTAGTCTGGGTATTGGATAAATGCCGCATGTTTTCCGGTGAGGACGGTCGGGAATATCTCAACTGCGTGCTCACTGACATCACCCAGGTTAAGCAGGCCCAAGAGGCGCTACGCCTGAGTATGGAGCGCTACCAGATCATCCTCAACCAGACCAATGACATCATCTTTGAGTGGAACATCCGCCAAGATAAGATTACTTACTCCCCCAACTGGGAAAAGCGCTTCGGATATGTGCCGCTTGATTCAAGTGCGCAGGTACGGACAATCTCTCATATCCTACCGGAGGATCTGCCGCATCTGAAAAAATTAATGGAAGATGCCTCTTCCGGCGTCTCCTATGCGGAGGCAGAAATACGGATTGCCAATGCTGACGGAAAGTACCTGTGGTGCCGCATACGGGCGACCTCGCAGTTTGATGAGGCCGGACAGCCGTTAAAGACAGTCGGCGTTATCGTGGATATCGATGCGGAAAAGCGCCGGACACAAGTCCTCGTCAACAAAGCGGAGCGGGACGCCCTGACACAGCTCTTTAACAAAGCGACCGCAAATGAAAGAATCCGGCAAATGCTGGAGGAAAAGACCAAGACGGATCAGTTTGCCCTATTTCTGATCGATCTGGATAACTTTAAACAAATAAATGACACCCGCGGCCACATGTTTGGAGACGCGGTGCTGACCGAGGCGGCTTTGCGTCTCAAAACCCTGTTTCGGGCAGATGACATCATTTCCAGGTTTGGCGGAGATGAATTCTTAATTTTCTTTCACCACACCGCCACGGATGCCTTCCTGCGTAAAAAAGCGGCACAAATACTGGAAACATTTCACTCCATGTATGTGGACGAACTAAAGGATTGTCCGCTGACTGTCAGCATCGGTATCAGCCGCTGCCCGGAGGACGGAGATGATTTCCAAACGCTTTTCCAGCAATGCGATCAAGCGTTGTACGAGGCGAAACAGCTGGGAAAAGACCAGATTGTCCTGTATGATGCAGTCACCATGAAGAAGATTTTTGGGCTTAGTGTACGGCAGATAGCCGCCGGTACCCGCATCGAATCGGATGATACTATCAAACTTGACGTGGACAGTCTCGTGCCGCTGGTGTTCCGCAAGCTCTATGAATCCAGGGATATTGAGTCGGCAGTCAACTCAATTTTAGAAATGGCGGGACGCAAATACAACGTAAGCCGGGTCTATATCTTTGAGGACTCGGAGGATGGACTTTGGTGTAAGAATACCTTTGAGTGGTGCAATGTGGGAATCGAGCCGTGCATCGATCATCTGCAGTATGTGGATTATACCGAAATGGGCGGTGATTACCGGGAGAATTTCAACGAGAACGGTATCTTTTTCTGTCAGGACGTTTCAAGCCTTCCGAGGGAACAATATGAGATTCTGGTGTCCCAGGGTGTTCGGTCGCTGCTGCAGTGCGCGCTGCGGGATAAAGGGAAATTTGTCGGTTTTGTCGGTTTCGACGACTGCAATTTGCTGCGCGCGTGGACCCAGGATCAGATCGACGCGCTGACCTTCATCTCGGAGCTGCTTGCCACGTTCCTGCTAAAGAAACGGGCCCAGGATAGGATGGTCTCCACAGCCCGGGATCTGAGAATGCTTCTGGACAACCAGAACTCCTGGATTTATGTCATCGACCCAGATACCTTTGTTCTGAAATATATCAATGCCCAAACCCTGCGTATTGTACCGGAAGCCCGGACCGGCATGCGCTGCTATGAAGCGTTTTTACATCGGGACGTCCCTTGTGAGCGGTGTCCGGCCAGCGAAATCAGACGTGTTGTCAGCCAGTCGCTGGAGATATATAATCCGGTTCTTAATCTCTGGCTGATCGCGGATGGATCACTTGTCCGCTGGGGGGAACAGGATGCCTGCCTGCTGGCGTGCCATGATATTTCAAAATATAAGAGTACGTAAGAAAACGCGCCTGGAAAAGGATCATGTTCCATAACTTGCCTTGGGGGGGAGGAGAGTCGATTGAAAATACATAAGAATGCCGGCAGCAATGATAAAAGACAGAGCTGGAACCCGGTACTGATTGTGGCAGTTCTGTTGCTGGTAGCTGTCATCTGTACAGCAATCGCTTTGTTTTACCGCTCTTTGGAGCGGGAAATTTATACAGAGCGTGTCGCCTACCTGAAAGAAATTTCCGAACAGATTGTGGTTACCACCGATTCGGTGTCCTCCGCCCAATATGATATTGCTGAATTTTTTGCCAACCATCTGCAGGAGGAGCCTCTGACGACAGAAGAATCGCTGGCAGCCTTTATCAAACAGGAAGAAAATATGTATGCCCAGGACGGACTTTCCCTGCTGGCCTTTGACGAACAGGGAAATTATTACAATGCGGCAGGAGATCATTCCCGCTGGCTGGGAAGTATCGTGCGGATCGACCAGACATCTGCGGTACGTCAGGTGGAGATCACCACATTGCCAACCGCCACCACCCAAACCGACGAGATGGTCTTTGTACATCGGATGGAGAAGCCGCTGACCCTGCAGGTGGCCGATGTAACCGTAACCCATGTGGCGGTGGTGCGGGATATGGCCGTATTCAATAAGGCATTTCAGATTACGAGCTTTTCGGGTCAGGGAGAAAACTATATCATCAGCCGTGAAGGCACCAAAATCTACCGTGAGCAGACGCCCAGCCAGCTGATCGGGGATGTCTACAATGTGCTTAAACCGCTGGAGAAGCTGACCTTCCAATACGACGGTTCGTATGAAAAACTCCGTCGGACCGTCGCCGAAGGCGAAAGCAGCAGCATGGAGTTTTGCAGCGAAGAAGGAAAATACTACTATGTCACCACTTCGCCCATGACGGACAACGGCTGGTCTATGCTGTCGATCCTCCCCTCGGCTGTGGTCAGTATGCGGATGCAGGACTTTATGAGAAAGACTCTCTTCGGTATGGGGAGTATCGCGCTGGTCATTGTTATGGTGGTTTCCTTTGCTGTCATTCTGGTAGTACGCTTTCAGTCGGGCCAAAAGCTGCTAAGGCAGCAGGCCGCGGCCAATGAAGCTCTGCGTGCGGCAGCTGAGGCCGCGGAGGAGGCCAGCCGCGCAAAAACGGTATTTCTTTCACACATGTCTCATGATATTCGTACCCCGATCAACGGCATAATGGGCATGACTGATATCGCTGCCCGCAGTATGACGGACCCGGTACGATTGGCGGACTGTCTGGGGAAGATCACCTCGGCTTCGCGTCATCTGCTCAGTCTGGTCAACGACGTACTGGATATGTCCCGCATCGAAAGCGGCAAAATACAGCTGGAGGATAAGCCTTTTTATCTGGACAGCCTGCTGGACGGCTGCTACAGTGTGGTGGCAGGACAAGCGTTGGAGAAGAAGCTTGACCTGCAGACCGATTTTTCCGGGACAGCTAAGGTAATCTTACGGGGGGACGAGCTTCATCTGCGCCAGATTCTCATCAACATTCTTGGCAATGCGGTCAAGTTCACGCCCGAGGGCGGAAAAGTGGTATTTACAGCCCGGAACAAGGTCTCTGCGGACGGGCGGGAAGCCGATCTTGCCGTCATCATACGCGACAACGGCATTGGTATAAGCGAGGAATTCCAAAAGAAGATCTTTGAGCCGTTTGTCCAGGCCGGGGAGATCAGCCGGAGCAATTATCAGGGCACCGGACTCGGAATGTCCATTGTAAAACAACTGCTCGATCTGATGGGTGGAACCATTGAGATAGAGAGCGCGCCCGGAAAAGGCAGTGCGTTTACGGTGAGGCTGCGGCTGCCGGTGGAGGACATCCCCCTGCAGGAGCAAAATGCCGTTGATAAAGTCAGTCTTATAGGCATGCATGCGCTGCTGGTGGAGGACAACGAACTGAACATGGAGATCGCCCGGTTTATGCTGGAGGACATAGGCATTCAGGTTACGCCCGCATGGAATGGGAAGGAAGCGCTTGATACCTTTGTACGGCAGCCGGAAGGGAGCTTTGACGTCATTCTGATGGATGTCATGATGCCGGTCATGGACGGCCTGGAGGCTGCCCGCCGTATCCGCCTCAGCGGCAAAAAAGACGCGTCATGGGTTCCCATCGTAGCCATGACGGCCAACGCCTTTGAGGAGGATCGGAAGGCTGCTCTGGAGGCAGGGATGAACCGGCATCTGACGAAGCCCATTGAACGGGATGCGCTGATCCGCACGCTGAGCGGGCTGCGCATTGAGAAGGCAAAATGTTAAACATATGCAGCCAGAGAAAACGAATCCGGTAATATTTGAAAAGGAGTGAGATTATGATGAAAATAATGCGTTCCTTTGCTCCCATTGCATTGGCGCTTGCCCTGAGTGTCGGCCTTTTAGCAGGCTGTGGTGCAGCGAAGAAGCCGGAAAACGGCAGGCATGAGCCGCTTACTATTATGATGGGGAGTATACAGTCCGCCCCCTTCCTGGCATTGATGCATGAAAAATACCCGGAAGTACAGCTGGATATTGTCAGCTATACCGGCAGCAATACCTCGGGTTATTACCAATATCTGCTGGAAAACGGAGAGGTCACGGATATAATGCCCATGAATGTATTCAGTCTGCAGGAAGCGCAGCAGGAGTTTTTGCTGGACCTGTCGGGCTGCAGCTTTCTAAGCAACTACAAAACCGCCGATATCAATCAGGTCACACTGGACGGCAGTGTTTATGCGGTTCCCATGAGCGCCAGCATCATCGGCCTTTATTACAACAAAACCTTGTTCACGGAGCACGGATGGGAAGTTCCGCAAAACTTTCAGGAACTCAAAGCGCTGACGGGCAAAATCAAAGAAGCGGGGCTTGATCCGGTGTCCGCCCAGTTTGAGTTATCGGGTAACGGTTTTTTCGATTTATTCACTATGGCTAAGACCAACTACCTGTCCACGCCGAAAGGGCTGCAGTGGGAACAGGATTTTAAGGCCGGAAATGCTGCCGCCGCAGAAGGCCTTTATGAGGCTATGACTCTGATCCAGGAGCTGATCGACTGCGGGTTTTTGGATGCGGCTGACACCGGGCGGAGCTATGAAGAAGGGATGCAGCGGTTTTACAGCAGGGAAGCGGCGATGCTCCTAAATGCCGGAGTTATTCCTCGTTTCACGCAGAACGAGGACGGCACCGGCGACCAATATGGGATCATGCCGTTTTATGGCGGAGAGGATGATAACTCCGTATTGATCTCAGCGCCTCTGTGTTACTATGGCCTGTCGAAAACGCTGGAGGAACCGGGCAATGAGCAGAAGCTGGAAGATGCGCTGAAGGTCATGGAAGTGCTGTCCACCGAGGAAGGGCAAAAATCCCTGATCAGGAAACCGGATAATTATATCACCCCTCTGAAAAATGAAATAATTCCGGAAAACTCTCCATTCCATGAGGTGAGCGACACTATCCGCAGCGGTCATACCTCCAATCTGGCCTATGCCGGCTATGAACATCTTCTCATAGGGGTGGGTGATAAGGTGCGCGACTGGGTAGCTGGAAAATGCACCGGTGAGGATGTACTGGCCCTGATAGATCAGATGCAGGCAGAATTCCTCAGCGGTACGCTGCCTGTGATAACCACAGCCACGCGGGACTTCACCATGGAAGAAACCGCTCAGCTCCAGGCGGAGGCGTTTCGGCAGGCGGCTGGAACAGAGATCGGTCTGGTTTCCCTGGGCGGATACCACGACGGTTATGAGAATTATTCCGGTGTTTGCGGAAAACTGTTTGCGGGAGGAGTCTCCCAGGATCAGATAAACGCTGTTGTGCCTGGTTTATATAATGATCCCATCTGTGTCTTGGAACTCCTGGGCGCTGACATCAAGGGGCTGTTGGAAGCAGGCTTTGTCACAGCAGAAGGGGTGGACGGGTTCCCATATATCCCTGCAGGTATTATTGTGACGAAGGATACGAACGGTAAGGTGAAACAAATCATCATGGAGGACGGATCTTCTTTTGATGAGGCGGCAGCCTATACCGTGGCGGTGGACCTCGGAGGCTTTACGGAAGAGATTGGCCGTGTGGGCTCAGTGAAAGAAACAGAATTAGTGGTGGTGGATGTGGTGAAAGACTATATGAGTGCGCATTCCCCGCTGTCCCCGCTGGAGTCCAGTATAAAGTAAGATAGGTATACGGCTGGAGTATTTTTGCGTGGCCTTTGCCCCTGGAGTCCGTGATAGCAGGTTATACTATTGCAGTCTGATTATCAAAGGGTATTTGTAAAAAAGGAACAGAGTTAAGATAAATCTGTTCCTTTTTTGGAGCTCGGACAGCAATATTTTTTTCAAATAAATCTATTAATCATATTTTAAGGATAACCGTTGGTGAATGACGTTATTGTTTTTCAGACGGAATAAAAGTATAATAGTGAATAGTGTTAGGGGTCAGGAGAGGGATGGGCGTGTATGAAAAATAAACGGGGAAAAGCCAAATATATCGCGCTTGCTCTTGGAAATATTGCGATAGCGGCGTTCATACTGATTCTTTGTGTCGGCTACGCTTCCAATGTACGAAGGGATAAGGAGGCGGCAGCACGGGAATCCTTTACCGCAGCCGTGGAATCCACTGCTCAGTTATCGTATGGATATATGAGCAGCCAGCAAAATGAGTGCGACAGCTGGGCAGTCTATCTGGAAAACCATGGGTATACCATGGAAGAGGCCATTGAATATCTGAAGGAAGTCAATATAAACAGCCAGGTTTCCGTACATATCTTATATTATGACACATTATCCGGTTTATCTGTGAGTTCAAATAACGAGGAAAGCAAAGTCGACTATTCCCATGTGACAGAATCATTTACTTATATTCTTCCGAAAATGGTTAACGGAAGCAGAGGAGAAGGAACCATTTACATTTCGTCCGCATATAGGAATCCATTGAATGGGGTCAAGAGCGTAGGTTTTTGCAGCTTGCTGACGATAAAGGACGAAAACGGCCAAAATGCGAAGGCGATACTTGTGAAGTCGATTCCGGTCGAAATGCTGCACGCCCAGTGGCTTTTCCCCGGTGCCTATCGTGAGGCGGAGGTTTCTCTGATCGATATAAACGGGCAGTATATCATTTCGTCTGATTCAATGGGCGGGGAGACCTTTTGGACCTTTATCAAGCATAATAACGATCTGTCCTATGTCGATATAGGCGAATACCAGAGCGCTTTTCAGAAAGAAGACCACTGTCTGGCGGAACTGTCGGATCAGGCCGGAGAAGATGCCTATTATGTCAGTTCCAAGATAGAGAACACGCCGAATTGTACTTTTGTAGGTTATATCCAGGCCGGGAAGCTGGTTGATATGGGATTCGACTGGCACATGTTTTTATACGCAGCTGTCGGTTTCCTTCTCCTCCTGCTGCTGGATGGCTGTTATATCCTGTCCATTAACAGACAGCTCAGGAAGAGCATAGAGGATACACGAAATGCCAATATGGCGAAAACCAGGTTCCTTTCCTCCATGTCACATGATATCCGCACGCCGATGAATGCGATCATTGGGATGACTGCAATTGCCGCGAATCATATAGGGGACCGCGTTCAGGTGCAGGACTGCCTGAACAAGATTAAATTGTCCAGCAGCCATCTGCTTACACTGATCAACGACGTATTGGATATTTCCCAAGTCGAAGCGGGAAAGATGGCATTGCACCCGGTTCGGTTTTCCCTTTCCGAATGCTGTATCAACCTTGTGAATATTATCAGGCCGCAAACCAGGGAAAAGGGGCTGGAATTTGAAGTGTCTCTGCATCATATAAAATATGAATATCTGTATGCGGATGAGCTTCGGATGAATCAGATATTTATCAATCTTCTATCCAACGCTGTAAAGTACACGAATCCGGGGGGGAAAATTGCCGTAGACCTTGCGGAGACATTTATGCCGCAGGACAGCAGTAAAGTGATTCTCACCTATATCGTAAAGGATACCGGGATCGGTATGTCCGGGGAATTTATGAGAGATATGTATCAAAATTTCCATCGTGCAGTGGATCCCCGGATAGATAAAGTACAGGGCTCCGGCCTCGGACTGGCGATTACCAGGCAGATGGTTGATCTGATGAACGGAACGATCGAATGTGAGAGTGAACTTGGAAGAGGAACGAAATTTACTGTGACTCTGACGCTTCCGGTTGCAGAAAAGAACACGGATGAATTAGTGCTGCCGCCGCTTCAGGTATTACTCGCAGGCGGGGATGAACGGTTCCTGGAGACAGCGGAGGAAATACTGGTCTCCATGGGGGCATCTGTTGACAGGGCCTGCAATGGGGCTGCGGCAATAGAAATGGCGGCGGCAAAACATGAGGCAGGAGAGGATTATCCCGTTGTGATCGCGGATCTCAAGATGCCGGATCTGGATGGGTTCCAGACTGCGCGGGAGATCCGGGCCAGGGCCGGGGCTGAAGTCCCCGTTATTTTGATCAGCACGTATGAGAGTGCCGGAATAGAAGACGCCGCTAAGGCGGCAGGAGTCAATGGCTTTCTCCTTAAGCCGGTGTTCCGGTCTGTTATCTATGATAAGCTAAATGAGTTCCTGCATTTTTCCGAAGCGCCAATCGAGGCGGAGGAGAACGGCGCGGAGGGACTGCAGGGGTTACATCTCCTGGTTGCGGAGGACAATGATTTAAATTGGGAGATTATTGAAGAACTGCTGAAAATCCATGAAATAGATGCAACCAGAGCGGTGAATGGAAAGGTGTGCGTAGATCTTTTGAACCGCGCAAAAGCAGGGACCTATGACGCCATTCTGATGGATATCCAGATGCCTGTTATGAATGGCCAGGAAGCGTCTATGGCTATTCGGGCGTTACAGGATGAAGAGAAACGAGAGATTCCTATAATCGCCATGACTGCGGACGCTTTCGCTGAGGATATCCGGGCTTGCCTGGAAGCCGGAATGAACGGCCATGCTGCGAAACCGATTGATCTGAAAAAGCTTTTTGGGGAACTGAGAAAATCAGGGCTTTCCAGAAAAAAAGAGGGTAGATCTGATGAAAATTAAAAGAGCATTAACGATTCTGCTGGTATTCGTGATGGCGGTCAGCCTGCTTCCCGGCTGCGGCGGACGCTCAAAGGAAAGCGGCGGGGATGAGGATGTGCTGTACCATGCATATTATTCAGAACCATATGTGTCATTAGATCCGAGTACAGAACAGTCCAACGGAGTTAAAATTCTCTATAATGTATATGAAACCCTGACATACTACAATGATCAGTCGGGAGAAGTCGAACCAAAACTTGCCACCAGATGGACGGCCAATGAGGATGGTACGGAATGGGTATTCGAACTAAGAGACGATGTCTGTTTTCATGACGGAGAAAAAATGAATGCGGAAGCGGTCAAAAAATCGATAGACCGGACGATCGCGCTTGGTAAGGGCGCATCCTACATCTGGGACAGCGTGGATTCGATCGAAGTGACCGGGGAATATGAAGTGACCTTTCATCTGAGCTACAGCGCGGTGATCCCGCTCATCGCATCCGCAAGCTATGGCGCTTATATCATGAGCCCTAATGTGATTACCCGAGATACGGAATGGTTTAACGAAGGGAATGACGGGGGAAGCGGGCCGTATACCATTGCGACGGTTTCGGCGAGGGCGGTTACCATGTCCGCTTATGAAGGCTACCGCGGCGGTTGGAAAGATAACCAGTATTCGTATATTTATATCCAGGAGGTTTCTGATTCAGGCACCCGCCGTAAGCTTCTGGAGGACGGGGAAGCTCAGCTCTCTTCTGATTTTTCAACGGAGGATCTGGAAGCATTGGGCAAAGAAGAGGGAATTACCATTTTGCCTGCGAATACTTTTACGAATATTATTCTGATGTTAAATACGAAGAGCGAGCCTTGTTCGAATACAGATTTCCGAAAAGCTTTGGCATATGCTTTCCCCTATGAAGAAACGGTCCGGGATATTTTAAACGGAAACGGCACACGGCCCCACGGTATGATACCTGCCGGCCTTTGGGGGCACAGCGATGATTTGATGCAGTATAGCTGTGACCTGAAGAAAGCAGCGGAGTATCTTGAAAAATCCGGCTTGAGCAATGTTACGGTGACGGTTTCCTACATGGGAAGTGATGTTACATATGGCAAAATGCTGCAGTTATATAAAGAAAATCTTGCACAGATCGGTGTGTCCCTAAAGCTTCTCAGTATGGACTGGGATGCGCAGAAGGCTCTTGCCGCGAGCCCCAATCCGGATGACTGCCAGGACATCATGCTGATGAAATGGTGGCCGGATTATGCCGATCCCGCCGGCTGGTTCTCCGCGCTGCTTATGGATGCTAAGGATTCTATCGGCTATAATTTCTGCTATCTGGATGACGATGTATTTGGCGCCCGGAATGAAGAAGCGGTCAGACTGACCGCAGCTGATCAGGACGCGGCGGAAAGGCTGTATATTCAGATGCAGGAAGAAATCCTTGACAAATGCTATATGATTTTTGCCTATGACTCGATGCAGCATTATGCGGTAAGCGATACCATCCGTGGGGTGTATGAGAATCCGGCTTACCAGACCTGTATGAATTACTATGGTATTACAAAGAACGAAAATTAGGCACAACTGTTTTCATGTTTTGTAGTATTTAAAAACGGTATTACGTATGGTATAATAACTTTGTTGAAGTTTTTCGGCTTATGTTATTATCAGAAAAGCTAATTGTCAAAGCCTTCGCATCGAAAAACACTTTACTCTCTTGGGACCGGAACGATGGGCTTATTATAGGAAATATAGAAAAAATCATCTTTGAACATGTGATTAAAGACGTAGTTCGGCTGATAAAGCAACGATACGACTCGCTTGGCAGACAGGTAACCGGGATGCCGATAATATAAACCTTTCACAAACCATACTGGAAGATCATTTGCGGTTATTTTTGTACGATACCGTCCATGAGAAAATAGATAATTATGTTGTTGGGCGGTTGAAAGGTGGCTATTGTTCCGATTCCTTTTCTCTTCTGTATATAGGTTTGGCTTAATCCTCTTGTTCATAAATCCTCCGCGTTGATACTACTATAGAAAACAATCAGCCTTGCTGCTTACAAAGTATAGCACCTTTTACTAATGTTGAAAATATGCGATTAGACATTCGTGCTAATCCCGTTCGCCATATTAGTACGAGAGTCTGGTGTTAAACGCATTACGCTTGCACACATCGGAACAAAAGAGACGGCGGATACATTACTTTTGTTGATATTATTCCGGTGATGCGGTATACTACAGGCAATAAAAACTGAACGTTAGGCGGTGGCTTGTGTTGGAATATATGAAAGTAACGCAGGCAGCGGAACATTGGGGTATTTCAGACCGCCGTGTCCGCACTTTATGTAGGCAAGGAAAAATTGAAGGCGTGATCCAGGAGGGACGTTCCTACTTGATCCCTATTGACGCGGTAAAACCGGCAGACGGCCGTAAACTGCGCCATAAGATCGTTTCTGAGCAATACAGGGTGTTATTTTCAAAAATTGATGCCTTGAAGGAGCAATTGAATCAGCGGTGCCCCCTGACGACTGGTGAATTGCAGCGGCTACGAGACGAGTTTCTGGTTGAATATACCTACAATTCCAACGCTATTGAGGGGAACACCCTCACTTTGCGGGAAACCGCCCTTGTCCTGGAAGGGATTACTATTGATCGGAAGCCCTTAAAAGACCATCTGGAGGCTGTAGGACATAAAGATGCATTCTTGTATGTACAGGAGCTGGTCAAGGACAAAACACCTTTCTCTGAGGCGGTTATCAAACAAATTCACACGTTGGTGTTGATGGATCGGCCGGAAGACCGGGGAATTTACAGGCGAATCCCGGTGCGCATCATGGGTGCTTACCATACACCGTCAGAGCCGGTGCTTATCCCCGAACTGATGGAAAAGCTCGTAAAGGAATTTAAGAATACAAAGATGCATCCCATTGAGAGCGCCGCTTTGTTCCATCTACAATTTGAAGGGATCCACCCGTTTGTAGACGGCAACGGGCGAACCGGGAGGCTGATTTTGAATCTGCATCTCATGCAGAACGGCTACCCACCCATCTATGTGAAGTTTGCGGATCGCAAACGATATTACGAGGCGTTTGATGCCTATTATCAGGATGGGGACGCTGGGGTCATGGTAAAAATGATCGCGGAGTATGTTGAGGAGAGGTTAGAACAATATCCTCGTGCAAAATAGAGGAACTTATGTTTAGCCGGATACTTGTAGATGCTTTATAGAATACGGTATTACTCTATTACGTATTGGACAACTCTTCGACTTTATAAATAATGAATATGAGAGAGAATGAGATTAATGAAAAACAAATACTAGCTAAACGTAGTCAATAATATCAAAAAACATAATTCCACGCCTCCTTATAATGGTCTAAGGCCCAGACAGGCCAAAGATTAAGGAGGCGTTTTATTATGCGCAAAACACTCGCCTACGGGCTCAGAACCCGCACCCCTAGCCACCTTGTTTTATGGGCAAGGGTAACTTTGTAAAAACCCGGGCCTGATTTGATAATCAGGTTAATCTGAAATGATAACAAAAATTTTGTGTAGAAGATATAGTTAATATACAATATCAAGATCGTAGATGCGGGAATACATATTCGGATTGTGTACATGCTTCACAAAAATCGAATCTTTTATGATAAAATTAAAATATACTTTGCAGCATCCTTAAATGCATGCCCTTCGGGCGGGGTGCAGCGTTTGCTGCTCATTTATAATCTAATTGCTATGAAGTAAAACAGGGAGGGTTCTATGAAGCAAAAAAACAATCCTGGCATGTACGAAAGTATTCAGCACTTTATGAATTCGGCGGCGAAGATTTTTGTTACCGGTGTCCGCAGTTCCGCATATCACTGGCACTACGATTATGAGTTCATAGCGGTTTTGAAGGGGAAAATAGAGGTGCTGTACGGCCTGTATGGCCCGGAGCCTCAAAAGCTGTCGGCAGGAGATATCATACTGATAAATCCCAAGGGGGTACATGGGGTACGGGGGATTGAACAGGATAACATCTGCCTTCTGATCCAGTTCCCCTCCAGCTTGTTTGAGCCAATCACGGCAGGGATGAAATACCATTTTTTTCTGAACAGTGCCAACGGACAATACCCTCCCAAATTACCTTACAGGCATTATCTGGACATCGCGGTCCGAACAGCACTAGCGCAGAGGAATGATGGACCGGATACCAACCTGCGGGTTAACGCGGGGCTGTACCTGCTGCTGGCAGATTTTCTGGCAAGTGTACAGTATGAACTGCGGTCCGCTCCGCTGAACAACGAGAAGGATACGGAGCTTGTTATGGCGATCAGCGGTTATATTGACCGGAATCTGTCGTCGGAGAATCTGCCGGATGATATTTACCGTACATTTGGACTCAGCGAAAAGGGGAGTTATCGGCTGCTGAAAGAGATCGTGGGACTGACCTTGAAGGAAATGATTGATGCGGCCCGCATCGAGCGGGCATGCGCATTGCTTCAGGACGGCAGCATTCCTCTGCAGATCGTCTCCGATGAATGCGGTTATTCAGGGGAGGCCACCTTTTACCGCAGATTCCGATCTGCGATGGGAATCACTCCGGGTGAATACCGGAAAGGAGCGGAGGCAAACGCGGTCAGCAACGACATACAGGATTATCTGTCATTTGATGAATGCGGAGTCGAGGCGTTATTGTGCCATTGGGCAGGACTGGAGGAATGACAATTGGGGATGACGAGGGAAGATCGGTTAAAATATACGGAAGCGGCAGAGAGCCTGGTAAGCCGGATGACATTAGAGGAAAAAGTGTTTTTGATGAGCGGTGAACATTCGCTGCAAAAAATAACAGAGGCAAAACGGGCAGGATTTCATTTTAATTATACTCCGTTCGGAGCCGGAGGCAATAAACGCCTGCAGGTCCCGGACCTTCGCTATTGTGACGGCCCCAGAGGTGTGGTGTGCGGGGAGGGAAAAGCGACTTGCTTTCCGGTTCCCATGCTGCGGGGAGCTGCCTTTGACGTGGAGCTGGAGGATGAGATCGGCGAGGCGATCGGTCGGGAAGCGCGTGCTTTCGGGGCAAATTTTTTTGGCGGTGTCTGCATTAATCTACCCTATCACCCTGGCTGGGGACGCAGCCAGGAAGTATACGGGGAGGACAGTTTCGCCATGGGGGCTATGGGCTCCGCGTTGGTCCGGGGGGTACAGTCCCAGCATGTGATCGCCTGCCTGAAGCATTATGCGTTTAACTCTATGGAGAACAGCCGGTTTGAGGTGGACATTGACTGCGATAAGCGCACGGAACGGGAAGTGTATCTTTCGCATTTTAAAGATTGTATCGATGCCGGAGCAGCGGCGGTGATGACAGCCTATAACAAATATAAGGGCGTGATCTGCGGGCATTCCGAGTATTTGCTGCGCAAGGTATTAAAAGAAGAGTGGGGCTTTGACGGCTTTGTAATCTCCGATTTTTTCTGGGGAATTACCGATACGGTGGAGGCGGCCAACGCAGGGATGGATGTGGAAATGTGTCATACCCGGTATTATGGAAAACAGCTGATCCAGGCAGTAAACTCCGGTCAGGTGAAACAGGAGGTTATCGATGATGCGGCGGTCCGCATAGTAAGGACGCTGCTGGCCTTTGAACAGTCTGATATAGAGAGCCGCAGTGTCTGTGCGGAAGAAGTGATTGGCTGTGAGGAACATGCGGAACTGGCATTGCGGGCAGCGCAGGAGGGTATTACTCTGATTAAGAATGAGAGGGACATATTACCGTTATCCAGGGGAGCAAAGAGGATCGCTGTTATTGGAAAGCTTGCCTCCAAGGCAAATACAGGAGATACCGGTTCCTCCGAGGTCTATCCAGCCCATGTGGTTACTATTTTGGAGGGAATCGTTGAGTCTGCTGCCGATTCGGAAGTATATTATTACGATGGGGATGATGTGGAACATATGAAACGCCTGGCTGAAAAGTCGGATGCGGTCATCTTTACGGTGGGGTTGGATTACCGGGATGAGGGTGAATTTGACCCCATAAAGGAATCGAATACCAAACGGGTCACTAGAGGCGGGGACCGGAAGAATCTGGGGCTGCATGAGCAGGATGTAGAAATGCTGAAGACTGTAGGGGCTGTGAATCCAAACTCTGTTGCTGTACTGATGGGAGGAAGTTCTATCACGGTGACAGAGTGGGAAACGTATGTACCGGCGATTTTATTTGCGTATTACCCGGGACAGGAGGGAGGAACCGCCGTTGCGCAGATCCTGTTTGGAGATGTGAACCCTTCAGGAAAACTTCCGTTTGTGCTTCCCAAAGAGGAGTCGGACCTTCCGGAAATCAACTGGGATGCCAAAAGTCAGCGCTATAACTATTATCATGGTTACCAATTGATTGAGAAAAATCATAAGGTACCATACCGACCCTATGGTTTTGGTATGAGCTATACCACTTTTGAACTCAGCGGGGAACGGTTCCGATGCTCCGATGACAGGATAGAGGCATCTGTGGTGATCAAGAACACGGGTGAGACGGCAGGGAGCGAAGTCCTTCAGATGTATGCCGGCTTTCAAAAATCCTGCATAGACCGCCCTGTGAAAACTCTGTGCGGATTCAAGCGGGTGAGGCTGCAACCAGGAGAGACCAGGCGTGTAGAAATCACCTGTTCCATTGAGAGACTTAAATATTATAACGAGACGCAGGAACGTTTTGAACTGGAACACATGGATTATGAAATCTATATCGGGACCTCCAGCGCGGCGGAAGATTTGCTAAGAGGTGTGATTAGCCTGTAAATCTTAATGCAGCCTATTTGTCGGCCGTTTTCAGCCGAATTGTCGGTGCACTTCCTGTGGAAAACAGATAAACTTATCTATAGCATTGAGAAAGAGGAGGTATACCTATGGGAATCAAATCACCCTTTATCTGTGAAATTGCACCGGATACATATGCGATCAATGAATTCGGGCTGGCAGCCATGTATCTGCTGGTCGGAGAAAAAGAGGCTCTGTTGATAGACACCGGTTGCGGGATCTGTGATTTGAAACAGGTTGTGGCTGGACTGACGGATAAGCCCTGCAAGGTGGCGATCACACATGGACATATGGATCATGTGGGAGGAATGGGCAGCTTTCAGGAAGTTTACCTGAACGAGAAAGACTATGATTTGGCAAGAGCGCTCAGCTATGAGGAACTGCGCAGCTATGCGGATGCGTTTGGAAAAGCAGGCAGTTATCAGGTATATGAATATTCGGCGGATGACGTGCCGGAACAGATACAGATGCCAAGGTTCATACCGCTTAGGGATAAGTCGAGGTTCGATCTGGGCGACAGAGTCGTGGAGGTGCATGAGATAGCCGGTCATACGCCCGGTGGATGTGTATTCCTAGATGTGGCGCACCGCCTGATGTTCAGCGGTGACTGCTGTAATGTGAATCTGCTGGCTCCTGACTGCAGCGTGGAAAAGACTCTAATGGAAGTACGAAAATTCAGGGCGCTGTCTGAAAGATTCGATCAAAACTTTAATGGACATGTAGGATATGTGGGAATGCCGACCTGTATGAGCCAGCCCAAAAGTGTTCCGGATGATCTGATCCATATCTGTGAAACCATATTGAACGGAGAAGGAACACCAAAGCCGTATGAGTTCCTGGGACATCATTTCATGGAGTTGAGCTATGGGAATGCCAGACTCTCGTATAACCCGGAGCTTTTGAAAGAAAATAAAGGATAAGCGCAGATCACAGGAGACAAGCAGATGATGACAAAGAATGCTGAAATGCGGGTTCAGGAAATTCTGAAATTGATGGGAAACCAGGAATTTGATCTGCAGGCGTACGCCGAAAGCGACAGCTACAAGGGAATCTGCAGGAATATGGAATGTATGCTTCGCTATCCGGATGAGGGCAGCAATGAGGCAATCGCATATTGGCGACAGAGAGGTCTGAAAAAGGAAATCCATGATGCGGATCAGCCTACGGCCAAATGGACATCCTATCTGCCGGTGAGCTGGACAGACGGGATCACGCTGGAAAAAAGATATCCGTTGCTGTTTGTGATGCATGGGAATAATAATCCGATCTACCTGGCTGAGACTTATGGATACACACACATAGCGGCCAGAGAAGAACTGATTACTATTATCCCTGAAAACGAATCGGCTGAAAATACAGACCGTCTTCTGGACTATGCCAAAGAACATTACCCGGTGGACTGGAGCAGAGTGTATATGGCGGGCTATTCCGGAGGCGGATGGATGACCAGCCGGCATGCTCTTCGCTGGCCGGAACGCTTTGCAGCGGTGGGTGTGGGAGGCATGATCTTTGCCAATGGTACTGCTGAGACATACTGGCAGGAAGATACCCCATGGCCGGGAGAGACGATCACAGAGGGGATGATAGAATATGCGGCCCGGGTAAAAATCCCCATGTGCGGTTGTATGGGGGAGCAGGAATTCATCAATATCCTCCCGCTGACAGAGGATAAACCGGCCACAATGGATCTGAACCGGGAAGCGCCTAACGGCCATCCGTCGCCTCACCTGGATCTGACATCAAAGAATAAAATAGCCTGTGTCAACAACTGGAGGTGTGTAGCAGGCTGTGAACCGCTGCTGGAAGAAGAGGTAAGAAAAACAGTACGGACTACTCCGAATATCGTAACGGAGAAACTGGGATTCCCTTTTGAAAAGACCTTTGTCCTGAACCGGGAAGGACGAAGCCACTATGTTGGAGACTGTGTAAATCCGTCCGGTGAAACCTTAGCACGGTTTATCTGTATGGAAAAATCCCCCCACTGGCCCAGTATGGCATTGGCCGAGCTTACCTGGGAGTTTATGCGACAATTCGCCAGGGACCCCAAAACAGGGGAATTGATTCATTTATGATAAATGGTGCATATGAAAAAGAGGGAAAAACGCACACAAGGAGGTAAATATGAAATTAGTGATTCGGGCTGACGATATTGGTTACAGTAACGTATGTAATATTGGATCATTTGAAGCCATCGACCATGGTGTCGTAACATCGGCGGATATCATGCTGGACACGCCGGGGACGGTGGATGCACTGGAAAGACTGCGGAATTATCCCTGGCTGTCCATTGGGTGGCATACACATTTCTGGGGAACGCCGGTTATCGGGGGTGAAAATGTCCCTACTCTTTTCGACCCGGCAAGAGACGGATTCCGAACCGATCTGGACGCTTCCGATATCAGCTTCGATGAGGCATTGGCCGAGTGCCGTGCCCAGATGGAGCTGTGTGTCAAAATTCTGGGACGCGCCCCTGATGTGGGGGGGAGCATGGTATCCGCCGACACACCCTTTGGCCGCGCTCTTCTGCAGGTTCATGAGGAGTATCATATAGTTACCGATTTTATGGGAAAAGATCTGGGAACCTCCCCAAAAATCTACAGCGCCTCAGAAAAATGGGCGGACCGGAAGATCTTTGTACGCGGCATACAGGAATATTGCGCTCCGCTTCGGGCAGAGCCTCTCACCCCAGCAGGATGGACAGATTCCATTACAGCCCTGGAACGATACGATCCCATCCGATTCTATATAGAAGATGAAAGCCATCTGCTGGAAGTTCCGGAGGACAGCATAACCGTTCATGCATGGCATCCCGGCTATGTGGACTATTATGTATACCGCCGTGGCGACCACACCCCGGCTGCCTATTGTTTCAAAGACATCCGTACGGTAGACGTACATGCCCTCTGCTCACCGCAAGTAAAAGAATGGCTAAAGAGCAACCGGGTCGAGCTGATCAATATGAGAGACGCCCTATATGGAACGAATGAATACCAAAACCATCTGCGCGCGATTGGCAGTGAGCTTGCCCTTTGAGCATGCATATATCATGAAACCCGGAGTGACATCTGGGTTTCATTTTTTGTGTATGGGGAGAACCGCTCCTGCTCTAATTAATACAAAGTTCCATGTTCTTAGAAATTAGTCAAAAAATGAGAATAAAACGTGTCTGATGTGACAACAAAAGCTGCCCTGGGATTGGTACACTGCAAATTAGGATGGGAGAAGGAGGGAAAGGAGAGGGGCAGGGATGAGAGAATATGAGATTGTGGAGCACGCTTCTTTGGAGGACTTAAATGTTTTTCTGGTGGAGATGACCTATCGGTGCTCCCATGTGCACAAAGAATTTGAGCTGTTGGTTGTACTGGCCGGGACGATTGTGATTTTGTATGGGCAGAGGCAGCGGGAATTCCACAAATCGGACGTGATCATTATTAATCCCCGACAACCTCACGAGATACACGCACTGACGGAGAACGCCATTATATTGTCTGTACAGGCGGCGGCCGGTTTTTGCAGAAAGATTTATCCGGATCTGTGCAATGTCGAGTTTGATAGGAATTATCTGGAGGATATTCATTCTTTTGGGTGGGAAAAGAGTGTGTATGACAGATTATTTGAACTGGCGCTGAACTATTTTGAAGGCAGGGAACAGTATGGCTTTTTTTGCCTGTCCTGCTTGTATGAAATTTTCGGACTACTCTTAAGACATCAGCCCTGGCATTGTATCTCGGAGCAGGAGAAGAGCAAAAGATATTGCAGGGGAAAACGTCTGGAGCGGATTACAGATTATATCGACTGCCACTATACGGAGAAGCTTTTGCTGGAAGAGGTGGCTTCCAGGGAAGGGATTTCCGTTTCCTATGCTTCTCATTTTTTCAAAGATAATCTGGGGATATCTTTTCAGGAATATCTGACGCTGCTTCGGTTTGAAAAAGCCCGCAGGCTGGTGGAGCAGACCGGTAGGAATATTACGGAAATCAGTCTGGAGTGCGGATTTTCCGATTGTCGTTATTTGAATGGGATCTATCAAAAACAGTTGGGTTATACCCCGATGGAGTATCGCAGAGCGCATGATACACCTGTACAAAAAAGAAGTACAGGACGATTGATTAACACGCAGAGAATTATTTCTAGGTCTGACAGTATTCAATTGCTTCAACTGATCATGAAAAGAGGTGATTACTTTTAGGGGGAGTATTAAGGTTAAAGGCTTTGCATTGATTTACGCAGTTCAAGAGTTTTAAGATTATGTACTGTTTTGTGGAATTAAAAAAGCTTATTTGTCTGCGGGCCTGAGCAGGATTGTCAATGTGAAACGTAGAGAAGAAGAATAAACTATACCATACATTGTAGTAGAAAGGAGGAAGAAAAAGGATGGTACAGGTAAAAACCAAACTAGGTATTGTGGAGGGGATTTTTGATGGGGATGAAGAGCATCTGCTTTTTGCAGGGATTCCCTATGCGCAGCCTCCTGTGGGGGAGCTGCGTTTTAGACCGCCACAGCGGATGCGGCCATGGCAGGGAGTGAAAAAATGCGGTGCGTTTGGTCCGGCCGCCATGCAGAAAGTGATCGCGATATCGCCAGGTAAGCGATGGATGTGCTATGGACAGGAGTTCTTTATATCCGGGCGGGAAGGTGTGAGTGAGGACTGTCTGTATCTGAATTTGTGGCTGCCCGCCGGCGGCCTGGAACGTGCAGAAAAGCTGCCGGTGATTGTGATCATCCATGGGGGGAAATTCAACAGCGGAGCGGGAAGCGTGCCGGTGCTGAACGGACGTAATCTGAGTTCAGAGGGCGTGATTGTTGTCACAGTTAATTATCGTCTCGGTATCTTTGGTTTCCTGGCGCATCCGGAGCTGTCAAGAGAAAGCGAATATCAGGTGTCGGGAAACTACGGGATTTTAGACCAAATCGCGGCGCTTCAGTGGGTACAGGAAAATATAGAATGCTTTGGCGGCGATCCCGGCTGTGTCACCATCGCGGGTGAATCGGCGGGAGCGGGAAGCGTACTGGCACTGTACCAGTCGCCGCTGGCGAAAGGCCTGTTCCACCGGGCTTTTGCCCAAAGCTGTGCGCTTTTTGATGTAAGGGTTGATATGAGCCGGCAAAGAGAGGTGAATCTGGCGAACAGGGAACGGGAAGGTGAGGAACTGTTACGGAGGGCCGGGGTGTATACTGCGGCAGAGATACGTGCGATGGCAGCGGAAAAGCTTATGGAACTGACTGGAGAATGGAGCCCCATAATCGATGGTTACCTTCTGCCGGGAGATTACAGGGAAGTGTTTGAGAACCACAGTCAGAACGATGTGCCGCTTCTGTTGGGAAGCAATTCGGACGAAGGGGTAATTTTTACTAAACCTCATATGGATGAACCTGGTTTGAAGCAAGAATTACAGAGGTTGTACGGAGATAAGGCAAAGGTTGTGGCAGAGCTTTATTTTGACGGGAAAACCGGGATGCCGCACGCTTGGTATCATGAGAGAAGAGACCGGATTTTTGAACATAACATGTATGTGTGGTCCGTCCTGCAGTCGCGCTATGGAAAATGTCCCGCTTATCTGTATTATTTTGACAGAGCGGTACCGGAAGTTGGATTCGGAGCTTTTCATTCGGCAGCTCTTAAATATTTCTATCAGAATCTTACGTGTACAGAAGCGGTCTGGGAGGCTGCTGATTATGAACTGTCGCGCCGAATGACCCGGTACCTGCTCCAATTTATGCGTTATGGGGATCCAAATGCGCAGGGACTGGAAAGATGGCTGCCATTTTCAGAAAGCCCGGATATGACGATGGAACTTGGTGAACATGTTGGAATGATTCACCTGCCGCATAAAAAAATGCTGGAAGTATTGACGGATATATATGGGCTGTGAGCGAAATAGTCTCTGCGGATTGAACAGGAAAGTCTGAAAATGAGAGCGTATTTTGCAAAAACTGACAACAATAAATCGGGAAAGACTGTTATAGTACATATAGTTCAGTAAAAAGCCATGTAGTGGAAGGGGAAGATGAAAATGGACGATCATAGCGAGGTGCTGTTGAGTTGTAAAGATGTCTGTAAAAACTTTGGAGCTACCCGAGCGCTGATTCATGTGGATTTTGAGCTGAGACAGGGCGAGGTCTGCGGACTGATCGGTGAGAACGGCAGCGGCAAATCCACACTGACATCGATTTTTGCCGGTGTACAGCCTCAGACGAGCGGAGAGCTCTTCCGGGCGGGACAGCCCTACAGACCGGCAAATATGGTGGAGGCACAGAAAGCCGGTGTGGCCATGATAGTACAGGAGGCCGCCACGCTGCCTACGATTGATGTAGCCAGCAATATCTTTATCGGCAATTATGAGCTGTTCAGCAAGAACGGTCATCTGGATGTGAAAAAAATGCACCGGGAAGCCGACAAGATTCTGAAAGAGATTGGAGTCGAGGATATCAAAGGTTCTACGCTGCTGGCGGAACTAAATTTTGAGGACCGCAAGATCATAGAGATCGCCCGTGCCATGTATCTGCAGCCGGAGATCCTGATTATCGACGAGTCGACTACGGCTCTGGCCCAGAAGGGCCGTCAACTGATCTATCATCTGATCGATCAGATGCGCAGTGAAAAGAAAGGGGTCATCTTTATCTCACATGATCTGGAGGAGCTGGAAGAGGTCTGTAACAAGATCACCTGTCTGCGTGACGGGGTTCTGGTAGGGCATCTGGAAGGCGCAGATATCACCACTGCAAATATGCGCCCGTTAATGGTGGGACGCGAGCTGGAGGGCAGTTATTACCGGGAAGACTGGGATGGTTCCAGCGCCGGCGAGGTGGTACTGGATATCAGACATATCACTTCGGAAAACGGGTATGTCCAAAATTTCAGCATTCAGCTTCACAAAGGCGAGATCCTGGGCTTCGGCGGTCTGGCGGGCTGCGGAATGCACGAGGTGGGACGCATGATTTTTGGCCTGGACAAGACGGTAACCGGTGAAGTAGTGCATGTACCTTCCGGAACGAAGATAACAAAAATCGATGATTCGATCCGGCATAATATAGGTTATGTATCCAAAGACCGTGACAATGAATCCATCATTTTAAATGCCAGCATTCAGAACAATACCGTGATGGCCTCATATAAAAAACTTTCCAGGAGAGGGTTCATAGCACCTAAAGCGGAAAGGAGACTGTCCGACAATCAGATCGAAACCATGCGAACCAAATGTTTGTCAGGTAAACAGTTCTGTAATCAGCTGTCCGGCGGAAATAAGCAGAAGGTAGCCTTTTCTAAATGGTTGGCGGCGGGAAGTGAAATCTATATCCTGGACTGCCCGACCAGAGGAATTGATATCGGAGTGAAAGCCGCTATGTATCAGCTGATCTATCAGTTCAAGATGGAAGGCAAGGCGATTATTATGATTTCCGAAGAGCTGCCGGAACTGATCGGTATGAGCGACAGGATGATTATCATGAAAGAAGGCAGGATCACCGGAGAGGTCACACGAAGCAAAGAAGTCACGGATACAAAGTTAATAGAGTACATGGTATAAGGAGGGAAGAACAATGCAGGAATCATCGAATAAGCAGGCGGCAGAGGATTTGATACAGCAGAGCCTGAATCGAGAGGCAATGAAGAGAGAGCGGTTTACCCAGATTCTTCCTTTTGTTGGAATTATACTTCTGGTTACGTTCTTTACGCTGACGACGGGAGGACGCTTTGTGGCGGTGGAGAATCTGAAGCTGCTGCTGAACCAGTGCTTTACCATGGCGATCGTGATGGTGGGTGCCATTTTCTTGTATTCCCTCGGGTCTCTGGACATGGCCATTGGGCAGGTGCTGGGCGTATCTTCTCTGGTGCTGGCGGTATTATATAATCTGGGACTGCCGATTCTGTTCTGTCTGTTGGCGGGAATCCTGGTGGCGGTAGGCTTCATGTGCATAACGGCAACGGCGAAGAATTATTTAAAACTAAACCCGTTTATCGCATCTTTGTGTGTATCCAATATCAGTTCGGGGATCGTAGTGGCGGTTGCAAAACAAGGTAAGATTACATTCCCATACAGTAAAGCCCCATGGCTGAATAATACGTCTACAAAGGTGCTGGTGCTCATAGCCCTGATCCTGATCGGCTATGTGTTGTATAACTATACCGGATTCGGAAAGTCTTTGAAAGCCATAGGAGGAAGTCCCGTGGTGGCGCGTATCAGCGGGATTAAAGTAGAGAAGGTTACCTATCTGGCATACATATTAATTGGTGTTATGATCGGAATTTCGGCTTTGTTCACGGTAGCTAGAAGCGGCGCGGTGGACCCTTCGGTGGGAAGCAGCATGAACCTGAATGTCATGATTGCGATTGTGCTGGGAGGTTTCCCGCTGTCGGGAGGAGCTAATGCGAGATTTTCAGCTCCGCTGATCGGTGCGCTGATGGTTACGGTTCTGACCAACGGACTGGCTATGATGGGGCAGGCGAATGCACTGGGGTATGGAATCAAGGGATTGCTCTTTATTATCGTTGTGGCGCTGACCTATGAGAAGAGTAAAGGGAAGCTGATTGATTAGGAGAATTTGGGAGTAAGCGGCTAAAAGACAGCCGCCAAGTGCTCTTAACAAAAAAGTAAAAATAAGAAAAGGAGAAGAAGAGTATGAAAAAGAAAATGTTGTCCCTGCTGATGGCGGGAGTAATGGTGCTGTCTTTATTTGGATGTGGAAGCAAGGGAGAAGAGGCTGGAAAGTCCGCTACACAATCAGAGCCCGCTGCGGATACAGGTACGCCGGCGGATAACGCAGATACTGCCGGAGAAAAGGATACGGAAGATAAGGGTATCGACGGGAAAACGGAAGGTAAGGACACCTTAAGCGCAGAGGGAATGGGAGGTTATAAGATCGGATTTTTCTATCTGCCGGCATCGGATAAGACATCTCAGGCTTTCCGTGACGCATTGGATTACTGTGCGAAGTTGACCAACTGCGAGATGGAATATTATGATATGACCGCGTTTAGCTCAGAAGATATCAGCACTGCTTTTGAGACATTAGTATCCAATGGATGCGACGGTATCGTCAGCGTTTTGGGTTCGTCTCCGGCGTTATACGAGTATCTGAATGAGAATGAGGTTTATTATGTAGGGCTGACCCGTTCCTATACGGAAGAACTGGCTAAAGTAGTAGATGCATCGGATTTTTGTGCAGGCTGGGTCGGCGATTTGGGCGGAGAGGAAGGAGTTAACTTCCAAAACGGGTACGACCTGGCACAGGTGCTGGTAAAAGATGGCTGTAAGAAAATCGCCGTCATAGGGGGCAGCGAGGGTGAGACAATGAATGATGAACGTGTGGCCGGAGTGGAAGCTGCTGCCGCCGAAGCAGGAATGGAAGTGTTGGCTACTTACCGTGGAAGCGACGCTGCCACCGGTTTCTCAGATATTTTGGCAGCCTATGGAAATGATCTGGATGGCATTGCCTGGACCGGCGGCGGTGACCAGGGGGTAGCTGCGATTCAGTCTGCCGGACTGTCCGGAAAAGTGAAACTGGTCCAGATCGATGCGGCAAGCGAGACCAGAGAGTATATGGAAGCAGGGCTGCTGGCCGGCACGCTGGCCGGAGGTACCACCTATATGATGGGCGCTTATATGCAGTTGTTCAACGCCATGTCCGGCGCAGACCGTCTGTTCAATGAAGGATCCAAGATTGTTCCTCAGTTTAACGGCTTCGTAGTAAGCAGCGTCGATGAGTGGGATCTGGCGGAATATTGTACTATGGGCGAGGTTCCCGGCGGGATATTGCCGGATGAGCTTCTCTCTCTGAATTCCCTGTGCAATCCGGGTATGAGCGTGGAAGAACGGGAGCAGTTATTAAAGGATTATCAGAATCCGGAATACTGGAATGTTACGGCGATTAACGAACGTGTATCGGCCTATCTGAAATAATACAGGTTATCAGTATGCCGCGTGGGGGACGCAAATAGCCCCGGACGGATATGAGATGGAGAATGCAAAATGAAAGAAAAAGCGAAGATATTTAATTGGTGTAAAGCGTTTGTTCTGCCTCTGGCTGTATGGGCAATCTTTTCAATCATTACTGCGGGACGGTTTGCGACACTGACCAGTATTCTGTCCGTCTTAAGAACGGCAGTAGTTCCCCTGTTACTGGCCATGACCTTGTCCTTTGGGATGACCATGAACATGTGGAATTTCTCGGCAGGCGCGGTTGTGTATGCATGCGCCATCTTTGGAGCCATGTTTGCAGGCAAGTTGGATATGGGTATCCCGGGTTTGTGCATATTTTCTATTCTGATCGGGATCATCCTGTGTACGCTGATGGGAATCCTGTACCGGCAGTTCCGGGTTCCCTGCCTGGTGCTTTCCCTGGGGGTGGCCATGGTGGTGGAGGCTCTGCCCGGCATTTTTATAAAAGACGGTACGGGTAAGATCAGTCTGCTGGACGGTTATCTGGGATCTGCGCCCTGGTGTTACATCATTGTGATTCTTATGTTTGCCATATTCGCTTATATTAATAGCTGCACGACACTGGGCGCAAATATGAGAGCAATCGGGGCAAATATAAAAATTGCGGATAGCGCGGGAATCAATATTGACAAAACGAAGTTTATTTCTTTCGTTCTTTCCGGGTTATTCCTGGGAGTCGCAGGTATCGTACATATGTCGGCAAATGTATCGGTTACCGGAGTTACGGGTTTTGCTTCTGCAAGTATGATTTTTGATGGGATAATGGGAGTATTCGTGGCACAGGTTCTGGCCAGATATATTAATTATAATGTTGCGATTATTATAGGTACCATTACCATCCGTATGCTGAGCGCCGGCCTGGTTGCCTGTGGTTTCAGCTCTGAGATAAGGGGAATATTGACCGGTGTATTCCTGTTTGTGGTAGTAAGCTACTCTACCAATGCAGGACTGCTTGAACGGATCCGGTCGCGAAAAAGAATTGCGGAACAAGCGAATGAAGAGTATTCGAAAATAGAAGGAAGAATATAAAAAAATTAAGGAGGATAACAGATATGAAATCAAGATTCAAATTTACAGCAGGTCCATGGAATGTCAATGAAGGGGTGGAGGCCTTTGGACCGGGCGTCCGAGAGACGATAGATCTGGAAGCGAAGGTGAAGAAGTTTGCTGAGATCGGGTTATCCGGTGTACAGTTTCACGACGATGATGCGGTCCCGGATATGAATAACATGAGTGAAAAACAGATCGTCGACTATGCGAAGGACGTGAAGTCTATGCTGGATAAGTACGGTATGACAGCAGAATTCGTAGCCCCCAGACTGTGGATGGATCCCCATACCACGGACGGCGGCTTTACATCTAACAGCAAAGAGGACTATGAATTTGCCATGTGGCGGGCGAAACGATCCATTGATATCGCGAATGCCCTGGGCGCAAAAAATGTGGTTCTGTGGCTGGCCAGGGAGGGGACCCTCTGTGCGGAGAGCAAGGACCCGGTGGAGAAGATCGGACAGTTGATTACATCCATCGATGAGATGCTGGCCTATGATCCCAAGATTAAGATCCTGATTGAATCCAAGCCCAATGAGCCTATCGACCGCAGTTACTGCGGAACCATCGGGCATGTTATGGCAGTTTCCGCCGCATCAAAGGATCCATCCCGTGTGGGTGCCGTGCTGGAGTCCGCACATGCGATTCTGGCAGGACTGGATCCGGCCAATGAGATGGCCTTTGCTCTGAAGTTCGGAAAACTGGGTTCCGTCCATCTGAACGACCAGAACGGCTGCCGCTATGACCAGGATAAGACCTTCGGTTCCGAGAACCTCAGAAACGCTTTTAACCAGATCAAAGTACTGTGTGATCATAATTACGGCGCTAACGGCGAGATGGTGGGCCTGGACGTAAAGGCTATGCGTACCCAGAAGCCGGATGATCAATACCGCCATATCCAGAATTCCATGAAGCTGGCAATGATGATGGAGCAGAAGGTTGAGAAGTTTGACCGCGCTTTCCAGGCGGAGTGCATTAAGGAACGCAATTACGAGAAACTTGAAATGTATGTGATGGAACTGCTGCTAACGGATTGATTCTTCTTCCTTTTTGCAGCGGAAGAATATTCTGATTGATACATGATCGGGGTGCAGGCATGCAAAGTGCGCCTGCACCCTTCATTTGTATATTTCTAAGACGGAGGGCGATGTATAGTATGGCAACAAAATTAAAAGATGTGGGTTCCATTGAAAAAATAATCAGTGAGATGTCAGTGGAGGAGAAGGCGGCATGTATTACGGGGGGCAGTTCTTTCTACTCCAGATCTATGGAAAAGTATGGAATACCCAAACTGCTGCTGCTGGACGGCGGTACCGGGTTTAACACCAACCAGTTCTATTTGGAGAAAGTATTCCAGGAGTATGCAAAAAAGCGGGAACAGGAAGGAAATCCCATTGACGATGAGGAGTGCGTCGGACGGATGGGAGGCCTCGAGATCGTACTGAGTGATCCGGATCTATGGCAAAAACGATCTGAGTATGCGAATGCGTCACTGAAAGAAAAAGAATACGGCTGTTATCCCCCGGGGATGCTCATGGGCGCTACCTGGAATCCTTCCGTCATCGAAGCGTGCGGCCATGCTCTGGGAAAAGAAACGAATATGCGGGGAGTGGATGTGCTGCTGGGTTCCCCGAATGTAAATATCCACAGAGACCCTTTGAACGGAAGGCTGTTTGAGGGATATTCCGAGGATCCGTGCCTGGTTTCCAAACTGGCTCCGTCACTGGTGAAAGGAATCCAGGATGAGGGAATCATCGCCAATGTAAAACATTTCGCAGCCAATAATCAGGAAACGGACCGCATGGGAGTGAATGAACATATATCGGAACGCGCCTTAAGGGAAATCTACCTGCCTGGTTTTCAGGCTTGTGTTCAGGCTGGCTGTAAAACGGTTATGTCGGCATACAACAAGATCAACGGCGTGCCCTGTGCGCAGAACCGATGGCTGCTCCAGGACGTGCTGAGAAAAGAGTGGGGATTTGACGGCTTTGTCGTGACGGACTGGTCCGCCGCATATGATCAGGTTGAGGCTTGCGCCGCGGGAAATGATCTGGTTATGCCGGGACCGAGGCAATTCAGTACGCTGGTCAAAGCGGTGGAAAATAAAACGTTAAAAGAGGAAGACCTGGATGAATGCGTCAGAAATTTCCTGAAGATTGTTCTGGAGACTCCGGCCATGAAAGGAAGAAGAACTGCGTTTGATATGCGCGAGGGGATCGATGCTGCATATCAGGCAGCGAAAGAGGGCATTACTCTGCTGAAAAACGATGGGGTTCTCCCGCTGAAAAAAGGTACCGGACTTGCTTTCTATGGGGAGTGCAGTAAACAGATAATCGCCTGCGGCGCCGGCAGCGCGGCGGTGAACACTTCTCTGAACATCAGCGTTTATGAGTGCGCTGCAGCCGCGCTTGGGGAAGAGAACGTCTGCTTTGGGGAGATAAAAGAAGACACGGGTGCAGTGATCGTAACGGTTGGCGCCAGGGGACAAGAGGGTGCGGACCGCCCGAATATGCTTATGGAGCCAGAGGACAGGGCGGCTCTGGACACAGCAATTCAGGCGGCAGAGGAAAAGAATCTGCCGGTAATTGTTTTGCTTAATGTGGCTGGGCCGGTACAGATCGTAGATTGGGAACCTAAGGCGGCTGCGATCCTGTGCTTATTCCTTCCCGGTATGCAGGGAGGACAGGCGGCGATGGATATCCTGTTCGGCAAAGTCAATCCGTCTGGAAAACTGCCGCTGACCTTCCCGAAGAAATATAGGGACTGCCCGACTTATGGCAATTTTCCGGGGTATAACAGCGAAGTCTGGTACGGCGAAGGGATCTATGTGGGGTACCGCTATTATGAGAGAAAAGGAATCGAGGTCATGTATCCCTTCGGATACGGGATGTCCTATAGCACCTTCGATATCACCAACGTAAGTGCACCTGACAGTGTAAATGTGGACGAGGACGATGTCAGGGTGTCCGTCTCTGTGAAAAATACCGGAACCATGGCCGGAGCCGAGGTAGTGCAGCTCTATATTCATGATGTGGAAGCTACGTTGGAAAAACCTGTAAAAGAACTGAAGGCCTTTAAAAAGGTTTACCTGGAGGCGGGAGAGGAAAAAGAGATATTCCTCACCCTGAAAAAAGAGGACTTTGCAAGCTATGACTGCCGGCTGGGCAAATGGGCTGCGGAGCCTGGAGAGTTTTTGCTGTTGGTGGGGAATTCTTCCGCAGATATATCCCAGACGGTCAGTGTGGAGATCTTCTGTGAGAATCCTTATATTATTGGCCCGCAGACAGACGTCGTCAAGGTGGTATCGAACCCGAGAGCGGTTCAAATAGTTGAAAAGGTTACGGACATTAAATTAAGGGATGTGGCCGGCAGCTATATTGTATTCCAGCCATTGACACCGTTTGAACGGATCTGGCAGGAGTGTGTGATGCCAGCGATCAAAGTGGGTGAGAAGGAATCAGCAGAAATGCAGAAAGAAATCTATAAGGAATGGAAACAGTTATAATTTTGAAAAGGCATGGCTGATTACGTTAGCCATGCCTTTTTGAGGTAAGTATGTATTGATATATGAAACTTTGTTGTACGGTTCTTATGCGAGAGGTGACTATACATAAGAAGAGAACGTATGCGCCAGATCCGACAGATATATTGTATGATGATTATCAGCAGGAATGGCTGCGCCATAGTGAATTTGCGACTACAGCTAAGTTTTATGCTCATCTCAATGTAAAAGCAAAGTTCCGGGTAGCAAGAAAAATGGAGCAGGGCCTCGACTTATCAAACAACAAAAAAATAAAAAGCTATCGATTCAATCGAAAGCTTTCTATTGCATAACGGAGACGGTGGGATTCGAACCCACGTGCCCAAAAAGGACAACCGCATTTCGAGTGCGGCGCGTTACAACCACTTCGCTACGTCTCCCTGGTGAGAGCACCCGGTCACATCGCCCATTATAACATAAATATTACGAGAAAAAAAGTATAATTTTGAAAAAGAGAAATTCCAGAAAACGAAGCAGAAACACGCCGCTTGAACGAACGGTTTCCCTTAAATTTATGAATCCTTTATTCCATTGACCCATACGGTGTGCATCTTCCCGATTCCGGTAAGATCACAGATCACAGATCAAAGAGACTTAACTGTTCCATCCCGCATTCTTCTTTCCTTTTATGAACATCCCCCATTTCCACGCAGCCGGCGGGAATATCTTCCAAAAACTCCGAAGGCTCCCGGGAAGTCAGCAATATCAACTCTTCCCTGGCCCGGGTCATTCCCACATAGAACAGCCGCCGTTCCTCCATGGGGTCAGCCGGATGGCTGAGGGATTCATAGGGCAGACAGCCTTTTTTCACACCGCTCAGGAAAACCACCGGAAATTCTAATCCCTTAGATCCATGCAGAGTCATTAGAGTAACCGCGCCGGAAGTATATATTTTTTCCGAGCTTCTCTGCAGATCTCCTTCCTGTCCCAGTAACAGAGTCTGCAGGAATTCAGGCATATCTTTGTGAAGCACAGCCATATTAAGCAGACGCTGAAGCGGTTCTGACATACTGATCTCATTGGCCTCCAGCCACTGCCCGATCAAAGCCGCCGGTTTTTCCTTTCGGACCACGGGAAGGAAGCGGCGGACCATCTGCCAGCAGGAAGCCAGCGCAAGCGCGGGCGATAATTGACTGTCCAGTTTTTGAAGCTGGCCGGCATCCAATTCTTTTACCTGATTTTGCTTTAGAACATCCAGAAACTCGCCGATCAGTTCCTCGTCATAATTCCAAACGTTTTTCAAACAGATCTTCACGGAAGCTTCATCCCCGGGAGATAACAAAAACCGGAAAAAAGCCAGAACGCCGCGGACCGCTTCGTCAGCCAGAAAGTCATCCCGTCCGGTTATCACATAGGGAATTCCCTCTTTTCGCAGACAATTCTCCAACATCTTCGCCTGCCGGTGGGTCCGGTAAAGGACGGCAATATCCTGAAAGCTGCGGGGCTTGTCCGTATGTATGGCATACTTCTGGGCATCCAGCATATCGATCCCGCCTGTCATGCGGTTGATCTCCTTGGCTATAAAGATGCCTTCGGACAGATCGCTTTCTGCGGTCAGCAGACTGACCGGAAAACCGGTAGGCTGCTGTGCGATTAGGATGCGGGCATCTCCGGGATTCCGGTTGATCACGGGCAGCGAGCAGGAAAGTATCTCCGGGGTAGAGCGATAATTCCTGGTCAGTTTGATTTCCCGGACGTTCGAAAAGTCTTCTTTTAAAAGATGAAAACATTCGGCATTCGAACCACGGAAGCCGTAGATGGACTGGTCTGGGTCCCCGATGACGAAAAGGCTCTTATTACCTTTAGACCAGGCTTTTACCAGCTGATACTGGATAGCGTTGATATCCTGGAATTCGTCTGCGAGCAGATAGGAAAAGGGAAGCAAGGATTGTTCCATATCAGGTTCGGAAATATTGCTGTCCGGATGGCTACCGGGATTGCTAATCGGATAGCCGACGGCATTCATATCCGGATAACAGCCGGTATTGTTATGCGGATTACGGCCTGCATTTATCATTTCCAGCACATTCAGAAGCAGATCATCAAAATCCATCAGACCGTCCCTCTCCAGCTGCTCTTGATAACGGGCGGTTACATCATCGGGCAGCTTATGCTCAGAAACAAGACCATTTTTCAGACGGGAAATATCCTGAACAAGCTGGGCGGGCCGCAGCTTAAGGCCTGCCTGCCGGATAACATGCTCCGCGGCATCCCTGCACTGGTACTCGTCTGCCAGTACCACATTCTTCTTCCAGTCTTTCAGCAGGTTCAGGCAGATGGAGTGAAAGGTACCGATCGTCATAGAGCGTACCGCCCGTTTGCCGCCCAGTTCTTTTTCAAGCCTGGTGCGCATTTCCAGTGCGGCTTTATTGGTAAAGGTTACAGCGGTGATCCGGGAGGGGTCCACCCGCTGTTCTTTTACCAGCCAGGCGATACGGGAAACCAATGTTTTAGTCTTACCGGTACCTGGCCCTGCGATCACAGCTACCACAGGTTCGGCTGCGGTTACGGCGTCATACTGCTCCTGGTTTAGACCGTCCGGCAGCTTGTGCTGTTCAGCGGTTCCGCCCTCACCGGCGTTCCTCTCGGGTTCAGCGCAGGATATACCGCTTCTGACGGCCCCGGTCTTATCTGCCGCTGAGGCATCGGTGCGGATCCATCCATCCGTGGTTTCCCTGGTACCAGCCAATTCTCCCGAGGGTTCTCCGGCGGCAGATAAGCCTTCGGATACTGCCGGTATCCCGCTGTTATCCAAAGACCGGGCCGCAGCTGTCTCTCCCGCCGGATCTATATAATTCTCAAACAGGCTGATCTGCCCGTATAACTCATCGATCTCATCCTTACTGACGATCATGACCGTTCCGTACTCGCCGTCATAACCCGGAATCCGCGTCACGTCGCCGGAGCGCAGCCTCTTTATTCCCTCTTCCACACATGGCCCGGCTGCCCGTCTGATATCCTTAAGCGGGATATCCCGGAGAATGGAGAATTCCGGGCCCAGCTTCCCCAGCATGCTTTTATACTCGGCGGCCACCTTCGCGCTGCCGGAAGACTTACCGGTGGAGGCGGCGATCACCTCTGACAGCGGAACGAGACTTTCATAGTGCCTGCCGTTTTCAGATACGAAGCCCTCCTCCCGGTCAGCCAGTTCTTCCACCCTGTGCAGGACGCCTATGGTAATTTTTTTGCCGCACACAGGACATTTACCGCCGTAAGCCGCCGTTTCCGACGGACTCAGCGCGAGATTGCATTTCCGGTGTCCGTCCAGATGATATTTCCCTTCTTCCGGAAAGAATTCCAGCGTCCCAGCCAGCCCCTCTCCCTGCTGCAAAGCACGCGACAAATGGGAGTAGCCAAGTTCTGTATCCAGCAGATTGGCCTCGCGCCCCAGCTTCCCAGGAGAATGGGCATCGGAATTCGAGACGAGCTGATAGCCGTCCAGGGCCGAGATCCTCCAATTCATCGGAGGGTCCGAGGACAAACCAGTCTCCAGCGCATGGATATGAGGAGTCAGATCCTCAAAACATTCCTCGATGGTGTCGAAACCGGAAAATGCGCCAAACAGGGAAAAATGCGGCGTCCAGATATGGGCCGGTATAAAGATGGCCTCGGGACAGATATCCAGTGTGATTTCCAGAAGATCCCGGCTGTCCAGACCCAGGATGGGCCTTCCGTCGGAGTGGATATTGCCGATGGTCTCCAGCTTGCAGGACAGTGCCTCCGCGGCTTCCAGTCCCGGAAGCAGGATCAGGTTATGGACCTTCCTTGTTTTTCCGTTCTTTTTATAGATCGAACTGATCTCACCGGATATCACGAAGCGGGGTTTGCTTTCTTCGGAAGTAATCTCATCCCTGATCCTATAGTCATCCTTTAGAACATACAGTCCTTCTTCCGCCGGGACAAGTTTATCTTTCAACTGCGCCCGCCAGGCCGGATGGGTGAAATCTCCGGTTCCCAGCAGGTCGATACCTTTGCGCCTGCTCCACAGATCCAAAGCTTCCGGTTCACAGTCCCGGCTGGTAGCGCGGGAATATTTTGAATGAATATGAAGATCCGCTATGTACATAATTCCACCTTCTTTATCTTTTGTTCATTCTATTTCAGGAGAGCCTGCCATGGTCATTTTGGTAAGTAATCCCATTATACTCCTTAACTCGACCAGGTGTCCAGAGCACTTGAATCGGTCAGTTTTTGAAATTTTTCGTGTATCACACGTATTGCCCGAAATAGGGAACTCAGTACTCATAGCCCAAAAAAACAAGAAAAACTGCAGGGAAAAATAAAAAAATCTTAAAAAGTATCTGCTAAAATGATAGAAACCAACACCATACGATCGAAGTATATAATGTAACAAATCATTTGTAAGCTTACAAACCGCATCAGGAGTATCATTATGAAAATAAACCAGGATAACTTTGTGAAAGAACTGAGACGGGGCAATGAAAAAGCGCTGCTCTATGTGATTGACGAATACGGGGGATTGCTACGGTCAGTTATTCGAAGAAAGCTGTTTTCACTTCCGGACCGGCAGGAAGAGTGTATGAACGACGTACTGCTGGGCATCTGGAACCACAGCCAGGACTTCGATGAATCCAGGAATACCTTTCAAAATTGGGCAGCCGGAGTGGCCCGGTACAAATCCATCGACTATCTGCGCAAGTACAGGCGGGAGCTGGAACAGCTAAGCTGGGAGGAAGTGGTCATCTCCGGAGAAGATGAAAGACTGGCAGCAGCCGTGGAACAGGAGCTGTCGGAAGAGGTTGGCCGGATGTTAGACTGTCTGAACGAAATGGACAAAAAGTTATTTCTGGACGTCTATGGAGAAGATATGGATATCGAACAGGTCAGCCGGAATACCGGCATGAAAAAAGAAGTAATCTACAACCGTTTATCCAGAGGAAAAAAGAAAATACGACAATTATTCAGCCGCAACGGAAAGGAGAAGTCCGCATATGAAACCCAACATCTATGAAATGCTCAATGATATAGAAACCGACTGTTACGAGTACGGCGCCACCCCTCTGTCAGAAGAGGAAGCCAGACACTATAAACGCCAATTCCGCCGCCGGCTCCATACCGGACGCAAAGGATTCCCAGGCAAAGGATTTGCCATAGCAGCCGGCATCGCCGTCTGCCTCCTGGTCCTGGGCGCAGGCCCCTTCCATACAGAAGTCCGCGCCGCCGCCAAAACTTTAACCTATAATATCGGGGAACTTCTCGGAACCAATGAGGATCTCACGCCATATGAAAACATCGTAAACTATTCGGTGACCAACGGCGATGTAACGATTACCCTCAACTCCGTAATCCTGGAGGAAGACATCCTCTACGTATCTACGACAGAGACTGCAGAGCCGCAGTCAGATCTGAATATGGAGACATTAACCCTTCTGGGCAGCCTCTTTATAAACGGAAAATACATCGAAAACAGCAGCAGCGGCATCACCGCGCCGCTGGAAGATGGAAGCGGCCAGGAGTCCCTGACCGGTTATAATCTGGGGCACCGATTTGAAACACAAGATATGGACATTGAGCTGATCCTTGAGGATGCCTCCCGTACCCTGGACGGCAATTGGAAGTTCAAATTCAACGCAAATGGGGAACAGCTCTCAGAACAGACCCATGAAATCGCTACCGATATTCATTACAACCTTCCCGACGGAACCCAGGTGGACCTGACCGCCTATACCACAAGCCCCATCGGCCAGAAAATATATTACAAAATAGACGGCGGCAGTGACTATGACATGAAACTGGACGGAACCGACGATCTTGGCAACCCGGTCTCCTTCTATGTATCCCACGTTGAAAAATCCGGAGGGCGGTTTAACATCGACCGCCTCACAGGCCTGATCTCTCCGGAAGCAAGTGCGCTGACTCTCACACCTTACGTCTCGCCCCGGCCCCAAAAGAGCGGCCGCACAGAAAGCAACTGGCAGCAGGCCGGAGAAGCCTTTACTATAGGACTGAAATAGTAAACTTCCGCAGTCTCCCACATCCATAAAAGATTCTGTATAAAGATGATCCGGACAACATTCCGATAGAAGGAGTGTGTTCGGATTCATCTTTCTTCCGCATTCTTCCCCGGATCAAAAAGTACATGATACAAGCTATCCGTGATAATTACCTGATTACCGCCAAAGAATTAACCTCCAACAGTCCGGTCCCCTCCGCGGTTTGGAAACCCGTTCGCCTCTCCTCGCGGCCCTGTCCGGCCTTACCGGCTCTCCAACTTTAACCCTTTACGATCCCAGGCAAATAATATATAATAAATGAGGACAAGTTCCAGGATTCACCAAACAATGAAAATCTAAAAGATAGGGTGTGAGTCAATGAAAAAAAGAATTGGTATGTTAACCAGCGGCGGTGACTGCCAGGCGTTAAACGCGGCCATGCGGGGAGTAGTCAAGGGGCTGTGCACCAACCTGGACGATGTGGAAATCTTTGGCTTTGATGACGGATATAAAGGGCTGATCTACAGCAAATACAGAATGCTCGGATCTTCGGATTTCTCCGGTATTCTAACCAGAGGAGGAACGATTCTGGGCAGCTCCCGCCAGCCGTTTAAGCTGATGCGTGTGCCGGATGAGAACGGACTGGACAAAGTGGAGGGAATGAAACACACCTATTACAAATTAGGGCTGGACTGCCTGGTCATTCTGGGCGGCAACGGCACCCATAAGACGGCGAACCTGCTTCGGGAGGAGGGCCTGAATGTCGTGACCCTTCCCAAAACCATCGATAATGATCTGTGGGGAACCGACATGACATTCGGATTCACCAGCGCGGTCAATATAGCCACGGATGCCATCGATTGTATCCATACCACAGCGGCTTCCCACGGGCGTGTATTCATCGTGGAGGTCATGGGTCATAAGGTCGGCTGGCTGACCCTGCACTCCGGTATCGCCGGGGGAGCGGACATCATTCTGCTGCCGGAGATCCCCTATGATATCAAGAAGGTGGTAAATGCCATCGAGGCCAGAAATAAAGCCGGAAAGAGATTTACCATCCTGGCTGTGGCGGAAGGAGCTATTTCCGAGGAGGATGCCAGATTATCGAAGAAGGAATTCCGGGAGAAGCAGAAGAAAAACAAATATCCTTCCGTTTCCTATGAGATCGCAGCTAAGATCGAGGAGGCCACAGGGTCGGAGGTACGAATTACCGTTCCCGGACATACCCAGAGAGGCGGAAGCCCCTGCCCCTATGACAGGGTACTGGCTACCAGGCTTGGATCGGCTGCGGCTAAGCTGATCATGAATGAGGAATACGGCTATATGGTCGGCATGGTAAACGGGGAAACCAAGAAAGTTCCGCTGCAGGAAGTGGCCGGTAAACTGAAAATGGTAGATCCCCAGTCGTCTATTATCAAGGAAGCGAAGAGAATCGGTATCAGTTTCGGCGACTGACCGCCGGCTTAGAACAGGAGTAAACTTATGTCTTATACTGCGTTATACCGGAAATTCCGTCCCGACAGCTTTGAGGATGTGAAGGGCCAGGACGCAATCGTTACAACATTAAAGAACCAGGTCCGCACCGGGAGGATCGGGCACGCCTATCTGTTCTGCGGAACGAGAGGTACCGGGAAGACGACGGTGGCGAAGATCCTTGCAAAGACAGTGAACTGTGAGAATCCGGTTGACGGGAGTCCCTGTGGTGAGTGCGCCTCCTGTAAGGCCATCGCCTCCGGGACCAGCATGAACGTAATCGAGATCGACGCGGCGTCCAACAACGGTGTGGACAATATCCGTGAAATCCGCGAGGAAGTGGCATATTCGCCCACGGAAGGAAAGTACAAAGTATACATCATCGATGAAGTGCATATGTTATCGATAGGTGCGTTTAATGCGCTCTTAAAGACGCTGGAGGAACCGCCGTCCTACGTGATCTTCATCCTGGCGACCACGGAGGTTCATAAGATACCGATTACCATTCTGTCCAGATGCCAGAGATATGATTTTAAGCGGATATCCATAGAAACCATATCGGCCAGGCTAAAGGATCTGATGGAACAGGAAGGCGCCCAGGTGGAGGAAAAGGCCATCCGTTATGTGGCCAAAGCGGCGGACGGTTCCATGCGTGACGCGTTAAGCCTTTTGGATCAGTGCCTTGCTTTCTATCTGGGCCAGAAGCTTACTTATGAAAATGTGCTGGAAGTGCTGGGAGCTGTGGATACCGAGGTGTTTGGCAGCCTGCTGGACCAGATTATCGGGCAGGATGTAACCGGAGTGATGAAATCCATAGAGGCGCTGGTCATGGACGGACGGGAAATGGGGCAGTTTGTCACAGACTTTATCTGGTATCTGCGCAACCTGCTTCTGGTTAAGACTTCAGACCAGGCGGGGGATGTCATCGACGCGTCAAAAGAATCCCTGGCCCGTATGAGCGGTATGGCGCAGAAACTGGATGCCGATACCCTGATGCGCTATATCCGGGTACTGTCGGATCTGTCCAATCAGATCCGCTACGCTTCACAGAAGAGGATATTGATAGAGATTGCATTGATTAAACTGTGCAAGCCGGCCATGGAGAGGGACAGTGAATCCTTGCTGGACCGCCTTCGGGTGGTGGAAGAGAAACTGGAAAAAGGAGTTACCGTCCCAGCAGCACCGGCAGCTCCAAACACAGCGCCGGGCGTGCAGACACCCTCGGCGGAGCGGCCGAAACCGCCAATGCCAAAGGCGATACCTGAAGATATCAAGCAGGTGGTCTCCAACTGGCGGAGTATTGTCAATGAGGCTTCCGGACCTGACAAAGTATTCCTGAAGGGAGCCAGGCTGAGCTTGGGCGGCGGAAATAAACTGCAGATTGTATTTGAAAATGAACTGGGAGCTGCCTATGTAGGTTCCAAAGAACATAAAGAAGAACTGGAAGCTTTGATTTCCAACCGGATTGGCAAAGAAGTGGAAGTCGATATGAAAATGCTTGATACAGGGCGATCCTTTGAGGACAGCTTTGTTGATTTAGAGAAAATCATCCACATGGATATTACCGTTGAGGAAGAATAAGGAGGACATGAATATGGCAAAACGTGGAGGATTTCCGGGCGGAGGTATGCCCGGCAATATGAATAACCTGATGAAGCAGGCACAGAAAATGCAGCGTCAGATGGAAGAGAACCAGAAGGAACTGGAAACGAAGGAATTTACCGCGGCGGCCGGCGGCGGAGCGGTGGAAGTGACTATTTCCGGCAAAAGAGAAGTGGTTAAGGTAAAACTGGCCGAAGAAGTGGTGGATCCCGAAGATATCGAAATGCTGGAGGATCTGATCGTAGCCGCTACCAATGAAGCGCTCCGCCAGGTAGAAGAAGCGAACGGCGCGGCTATGTCAAAGCTGACCGGTGGTATGGGCGGAATGGGCGGCGGTTTTCCTTTCTAGAGAGAGTGGAGGATATCGTGGATATATACAGCAATCAGATTAACCGCTTAATCGAAGAACTCTCCCGGCTTCCGGGAATTGGTGCAAAGTCAGCCGGCCGGCTGGCTTTTCATCTGATTCATATGCCGGTGGAGGATGTACAGCGGCTGGCCGACACCATGGTGGAGGCCAGGAACAACGTGCGTTACTGCAAGCAGTGCTATACGCTGACCGACCAGGAACTGTGCCCCATCTGCAGTAACCCGAAGCGGGATCAGCATACGATCATGGTGGTGGAGAATACCAGGGACCTGGCGGCTTATGAGAAGACCGGTAAGTACGACGGGGTCTACCATGTGCTTCACGGGGCTATCTCTCCGATGCTGGGGATCGGTCCCAGCGATATCAAGCTAAAAGAGCTGATGGCCAGGCTCCAGGGGGATGTGGGCGAAGTGATCATCGCTACCAATTCCAGTCTGGAAGGAGAGACGACGGCGATGTATATCAGTAAGCTGGTCAAGCCTTCCGGGGTGAAGGTGAGCCGCATTGCCAGCGGAGTTCCGGTGGGAGGCGACCTGGAATATATTGATGAAGTGACGCTTCTGCGGGCCCTGGAGGGGCGGGTGGAGCTCTGAGTCTGGGTGTAGGAGCAGGGAGAATATCGTTGGAATGAGCAGCAGTGATATACTGACTAAGTGTTAGGGGGAACAGTTTGGTTCGGTATTTGACTGGGGGAAGTTAGAAGCTTTTTTTAATATAATGAATTGATTATTACGGCGCCTGTTCACTGAAAATGCATTATGTAATGATAGTGGACGGGCACTATTCGTTTCTATGAAAAATGATGCGGTTTGATAATTGGCTTATACTGGGGACGAGATGATTGAGACCATTAGAGTCAGATGGACTTGAAACCGTAAGAGCCGGATGAATATGAAACTATAAGGATCAGATGAACAAGAAATTATAAGGTACAGATGAATATGAAATTAAGGATCAGATGAACATGAAATTAAGGATCAGATGAACATGAAATTAAGGTTCAGATGAATATGAAATTAAGGTTCAGACGAATATGAAATTATAAGGGTCAAATGAACATGAAATTATAAGGATCAGATGAACAAGAAATTATAAGGATCAGATGAACAAGAAATTATAAGGATCAGATGAACAAGAAATTATAAGGATCAGATGAACAAGAAATTATAAGGATCAGATGAATAAGAAATTATAAGGTTCAGATGAACATGAAACTATAGGGTCAAATGAACTAGAAACGATAAAGATCGGATGAACACGAAACCATAAGAGCCTCAGATGAACATGAAATGATAAGGATCAAATGAACATGAAAACCATAAAAGTTAAATGTTTTGGAAACAGAAAGATTAGGATTGACTTATAATACTTACAGTTGTAATATTTAAAATAAGTGAAATAAAAATAAAAGATCTAAAATGAGAGATATATAAAGCAAAAGGGGGTTCTTTCTTGAAATTGCGCATGACTTGATATCTCTGTATGCCCTGTATTTAAGCAAAGCCAGCCAATTTCCACGATGAAATGTTATCCTAACCTAAGTAGAAATTACAAAAGTATTATAAAGCAAGAGATCTATGAGCATGAGATATATTAGGTTATAAATTAGAGAACAAATAGACAAGATATCTATTAAGCAAGCGATCTATAAAACAATGGGATTTATAAAGTATGTTTTTGTATTTAGTTTAATAATTGATTCTTTAAAATGAATAAATGCAATATATTAAATGCAATCTGATTTAATCAGCTTACAGCTTATATAAAGATACACGAAAAGAGGAAAAGGCATATTAGGAGGATACCTATGAATAAATCCAGTTTTATAATAGTACTTTTGGCTATCTGTCTTGGTACATTTTGCGGAGGATGCAGCCGGACTGCTGCGTCTGCAGAGGACCCCTCATCTGCAGTGCCTGATGAAAGGATAGAAAGGGACAAGGGGGTCCTGCCTGCCGATCACGAGAGTACAGAGCCGACAGAAAATACAGAACATGAGGGTACCGCCCCGGAAAGTCCTGTTATTGTAAAGGAAGATTACAGTGATTGTTTTGAGGGACAAACCGGCTGCGCCGTATTTTATAACAGCAGGACAAACACATATCATATATACCAGGAAGAGATGGCCTCGGTACGTGTCTCTCCATGTTCTACATTCAAGGTGGTTTCCACGCTGATCGGACTGGAAGAAGGCGTAGTTGAGTCAGAGGAATCGAAGATGGGATATGATGGGACCATTTACGTGAATACTGCCTGGAATCAGGACTTAAATCTTAAGGAAGCATTTCAGAAATCCTGTGTCTGGTATTACCGCAAACTTCTTGACCAGGTTGGACAGGAGAAGGTTAAAAAATGGGTGGATGCCCTTCATTACGGCAACTGTGATATCAGCCAATGGAAAGGTGACGGGTCAGTAAATGGAGGTACAGAACAACTGAATGGCTTCTGGCTGGAATCCTCTCTGGAAATATCCGCACGGGAACAGACAGAAGTACTGGCCAGAATCTTCGATGGAAATACGGAATTCCGGGAAGAACACATATCGATGCTTCGGGAGCTGATGCAGACCGAGGATGAGGACCAGTGTGGTATCCGTATCTATGGAAAAACCGGGACAGGCCAAAACGGGAATCATGCCAATGCCTGGTACGTGGGAATGGCAGTGAATGGAGAGGAAACCAACTATTTTGCAGTCCGTCTGACTGCTGCGAAGGGCAGCCGTATTTCCGGTGCCGATGCTAAAAACAAAGCCACGCGTATTATACATCAATATTTTAAATAAAAGCTTTCACAGCGAAATTAAAATAAAGCGATGTTTCATTAAAATAAAACGATGTTTCCGTCATCCGGTTTGACGCATAGATCAGTCAGAAGTATAGATATCCATATCTTCCAGCACCTGCAGCGTCACCTTAGCGGAAGTATTCCCGCCCACGTTATCAGCATTGGAAATATTCGTGGCAAAGAACCAGGTGTTATCAGGAGTTTCCACATAACCGACAAACCAAGTGGATACATAGACCCCATTAACCATTGCGGTTCCGGTCTTTCCGGACAACGTGTTCAGGGAACTGGAAGATAGCCTGAGAGCTTCTTTTACAGCAGCGATATTTTCCGGTTGAAAGCCGAATTCATTCATATAGAAGGATTTGAGCAATTCGGTCTGCTCCAGCGGAGAAATGGCAAGTGAGGATTCCAGCCAGTAACGGTCGGTGCCGCCGGAGAGGTCCTGATTACCGTAACCGATTTTGCGATAAAAGCTTTGCAGATTCTCCAGACCGGCTGCCTGATCCAGTGCCTGAAAGTACCAGTTTACGCTGTATTGCATAGCAGTTTGGAAGGATTGATCCTTTTCCCAGTCCGGGAAAGGATAAGAACGCCCATTCCAGGACAGTGTATTCTGTTCCGGTGTAATGATTCCTGATTCCAATGCGTTGAGCGCGGAATAGATCTTATAAGTGGAATCCGGGGAGATACGCCGGGTACTTTTTTCTTCATTGTAGATCCTGTATTGACCGGAGTTGAGATCGGTCAATACCATGCAGCCGTCAAGGCCCCGGAAATAGTCATGTACATCCAGAAGGGAAGAAGAGTTGGATGCAGGGACTGAAGGAATGGAAAACCCAACGGCAGAAGGCGGTATGGAGACGGAAAAAGTCTCAGCCGAACCGCCGGCCGCCTGGGCATTTAGGAACGGAAGCTGAGCCGCCAGGAAAAGTGTGATCAGCAGAAAAGAGATCACGTTCCTGAGCCGGTCATGACCGGATGGTACCCGATAAGCGGCGATCTGTTTGATTCTGCGGGTGAGCTGTTTTTTTGTTCCGGAGAAACCTGTGGTGACAGGATGATAGAGAAAGCGACTGGTTCCGGCTGCAAAATTCAGGATCGTATGGCCATATTTCAAGCGGTCGCTGGGCCGCATTCCATGCAAAAGGCAGGCGTCGCAGTATAATTCCCGGTCGGACCGAAACTCCCGGATAACGATATGGATCATGGGGTTGAACCAATAGGGAAGACTGAGCAGCAAGAGGATTTGATTGTAAATAAGGTCATGATTTCTATAATGTGTCAGTTCATGAAGCAGAATAAAACGGATATCTTCATTATCATCTTTATTACTCCCCTCATTTACAAGACAGGAAGGTAGGATCAGGCAGGGATGTATAACGCCATAAATTAGCGGTGTTGACACCTGCCCGGAAATCAGTAATGTAACGTTACGGTGGATATCCAACTCCCTTTTACTACCGTAGAAAAGCTCTAGAATCCTGGAATCAGGGGCATGGGAATTGCGGCAGATCTTTTTTATCTGTATATGTGCCAGTACATAGAATACCAGGGCGGTTATCATGCCCAGGCACCATAGGACCGCAATACCCTGGTTCAAACCAGCCATATCCGGGCGCTCCAGTGCTTCTGTAAAATCCTGAAGCCAATCGCCGTTAACAGGAGGACTTTGATCACGGTTAGCGGACGTGGCGGCGATGTCGGTTGACGGATACGAATTTCTTATGGCTGATGCATTAGAAGCCGGGAACAGACGGAAGGGGAGCAGAGCAACCAGAAGGGCAGCGGCAGGGATAACCCAAAGGGCGTAACGGTATCCGGCGGTCCAATAGCGGGACAGAAGCCGGCGGATACCCAGAAATGCTAGTAAAAGAACACTGAGTATCAGATTCATTATAAAAAATCGCAGGACATACATAGTTTCCTCCATTTGTGCGTGTTCCAGCACATATAGGTATGGGTGAATATCTTATTCAACCTTTAATTTCTCTACTGCCGGCGGCGGATTTCCCGCTCTGGGTATGGGTCTGGTTCTGTTCTAGAAGCTGCCGCAACTCTTCGATCTCCTCCGGAGATAGACGTTCTTCTTCCAGAAAATTGACAACCATAGAACGTAAAGTTCCGCCGTAAAAGCGATTGAGAAACGATTCGCTTTCCCGGTTGACGTAATCTTCTCTGGCCACTGCCGGAGAATATACAAATACACGGCTGCTTTTTTCATAAGTGAGTGCGCCTTTTTTTACCAGACGCAGAAGCATGGTCTGAATGGTTTTCGGGCTCCACTTGGTGGTGGCTGTGAGCCGCTCGATCACTTCCGTCGTGCTGATAGGTGCACAGTTCCATACGATCTTCATCACTTCTAATTCTGCATCGGATATCCGTGGTAAGTCTTTCATTCTTTCCTCCATGCGTGCATTTTACCGCACATATAATTATACTGCTGCCGCCTTAATTTGTGACTTCCAGCAGGTTCGCAGCATGAGTGCACCAAAAGGTATACTTGATAAGTAACTTAATGCATGCCCTGCGGGCAGAAGGGCAGCCGAAGCTGCAAAATAGGTAACGCTTTAGATTATTCTACCTGTGACCTCCTGGATAATGCTTACATATGTAATATGTAATATTGTAAGCCTTAAGAAAGAGACAGTCAAGAATGATTTTTCCCGTATGTATTCCTGATGCTTTTCAGTATTATCATTGAAGTGATTTTCCGGTCATAAAAAAAACTCCCTAAATCCCCCATGAATGGGGGCTGGGGAGTTGAAGTGCCGAAGACACTTTTTATCAATAACCGCGTTTGCCCAGCGTTTCCTGGGTGACTACGGTTACAGGATACTCCGTACCGTCAACGATTACAGACGGGACAGTATCATCATGCGCGTACATTCCTTCGTCGATGTAGGAGAACTTATCGGGCGTTTTGCCCTCTTCCAGAGTTTCTATAACCGACTGAACAAGAGGACCCTGAAGGGGATTACACGCTATGATGCAGGTGATCTTATCTTTTAAAATATAATTCATGGCTTCCTTATTGACACCGTCAAAAGAAATCACCATAATCTCACCGCCATAGATATCGGAACCGACCTTCTTGCCGGCGGCCTCGATTGCTTCTATAACACCAAAGGCTTCATTATCATTCTCACAATAAACGACATTAATATTATCATATTGTTTTAAAAGGGATTCCATCACTTCCTTTCCCTTTGCCTGGGTGAAATCACCTGTGGCCTGGGCCATCAGGTCCCAGCCGTTCGTCTTTTCTGCATCCATAAGACCTTTGGTGCGCCCGATCTGAGCGGAGGCCCCGAGGGTACCCTGGACATTTACAATATGAAGATCGGACGGGACAATGCCCTTTGCCGTTGCGAACTGATTCAGCCATTCGGCGGCTTTCATCCCTTCCAACTCAAAATCTGAGCCCACCCAGCAGGTAAATAAGCGGTCATCGGATACATCCACCATACGGTCCACGATGATAACAGGAATCCCGGCATCCTTCGCTTCCTGGAGAACAGTGTCCCATCCTGTCTCGATCACGGGAGCAAGCACAATATAATCTACATCCTGCTGGATAAAGGTGCGGACCGCCATAATCTGGTTGGCCTGTTTCTGCTGCGCATTTTCGTAGAGCAGTTCATATCCGTTTTCCGCCGTAAATGTGGAGCGCATGGATTCCGTATTTGCGGTTCTCCAGTCAGATTCGGCGCCGAGCTGTGAAAAACCTACGATAATCCGGTCGCTTGACACTTCCTCTTGTATGCCTGCAGGTTCACTTTTGGAAATGTTCCGTTGTCCACAGCCCATTGCCAGCAGGCACAACGCTGATAATATTATGAATCCGGTCAACTTTTTTCTCATTCTTAATCATACCCTCCCCAATAGAACCTTCCTTAGACTGACCCAAATAAGATACTGTAGATAACACTCAGAAACCCTATATTCTACCCTTTCAAGTATACTAAAAAATTGTGGCACTCGGAAGCCCCTCATAAATATTTTTTGCATTACCTGCCCCATACCGTCCACCAGGTACACAGAAACGGTCTGAAAAGCGGCTAAAAAGAGGCAGCCGTATGCTTTGTGGCTTCCTCTTTTCAGAATCACGAATACAATTGCTCTATTCCGTTTTTGTTTTCAAACTCTTTTTTTTACGGCTCATGACGATACTCTGGACGATCAGGAACAGGCAGAGCATGGCGGCGATGGTGATCCCTGTCCACCAGGCCTGATCCAGTCCGGCCGATGATACTATATTCTGTATGGTGCTGAGGGAGAGCACACCAAAGAAAGTACCAATGATATTGCCTACCCCTCCGGTCAGCATGGTGCCGCCGATGATGGACGAAGCGATGGCATTCATCTCCATCCCGCTGGCGTGTGAGGCGGAACCGGAGCCTACATGCATGAAATATACAAACCCACCGATACCGGCCAGAAGGCTGCAGATCAAATGGGAGAGGAATTTTGTTCTTTTCACATTGATCCCGAGCATCAGCGCACTTGTCTTATTGCCGCCGACCGCGTAAAAGCTGCGGCCCAGCTTTGCCCATCGAAGAACACAGAACAGTATGATTACAACCAATATCGCGACCACCACGCCGATTTCAATATAGGCATTTACGAAGTTCCCGAGTTTATTTACGGAACCGACGCCGGGGACCAGGATACGGGTTTCCTTTACGGCGACAAACTGCTCGTTGGCCACATTAAAGGGGGTCGTATTGACGATCGTCGTCATGCCCCGGGCAAAAAACATTCCGGCCAGCGATACGATAAACGGCTGGATATCCAGGTAGGCGACCAGAAATCCCTGTACCAGTCCAAATGCAAGACCGATCGCCAGTGCGATGGCTACCGCGCCCAGCACATTTCCGCCATGGAAATCCAGATAAACAGCACAGCACATGCTCACCAGTGCCGCAACGCCTCCAACGGAGATGTCGATGCCGCCGGTGATCATGACCAGGCTCATTCCACAGGAAGTTATGATCAACGCGGCATTCGCGTTCAGGATGTTGAAAAAGGTCTGGGGTTTTAAAAAGCCCTTTCCCTGCAGCAGAATCGCGCCGATATACATGACAAAGAAAACCACGATAGTAATAATCAGCAGCAGGTTCGTGTCGGTGATACGGTTCGTTTTACCGCCCGGCTGTTTCCCGGCGGATGTTGACTTTTTGAATGACGGCATATTAAGCGGCCTCCTTTCCGTGTGATTTTGACTTTAATTTCTTCCAGAAGCCGGAGAGGCCATCCCTCACCACCGGCGCGCTTAAAACGACCAGCAGGATTACCACCACAGCCTTGTAAGCGGAGAGCGCATCGGACTGTACATTGAACTTATAGAGCGTGGTCGTGAGGAACTGAATCACATAAGCGCCCAGGATCGAGGCGGCCATGTTGAATTTACCGCCGCTTAACGCGTTGCCGCCCAGCGCGACGGCGAGAATGGCATCCATCTCTATATCTTTGGCGATGACCGAATAATTGATGGAAGACAGACGGCTTACCTTGATCAGACTGGCCACCGCCACGCACAGGCCGAGAATCACAAAGGTCATAAACTTGATGACGGCGGGATTCAGACCATTTAACCGGGAGGAACTTCCATTGATACCCACCGCCTGTACATATAAGCCCAGATTCGTAAACCGCAGAAGGAGCGCAGTTACGATCATACAGGCCACTGCGATGAAAAATGGCGTCGGAATCGGAATCCCAGGAATAAATCCCCCATAATAACTAAACGCGGGATCGCTGATGATCGGAAGCTCGTTATTATTGATCCAGGCGGCGATGGAACGCCCGGCTGTAAACAGAATGAGCGTTGCCACCATGGGCTGGATCTTAAAATACGCCACCAGCGTCCCGTTGAACGCTCCAAACAGCATAGCCACCAGGCAGCTGATCAGAAAAGCCACGATTATCGGCGCCTGAAGGGTCTCCGGTCTGGAATTCGTGCCGCAGAGGACCCGCAGAATCACACTCCCGCTGATGGCGATCGCAGCGCCCACACTGATATCCTGACCTCCTGTGGCAGCCGTGACCAGCGTCATGCCGATGGCGAGAATCGCTAACTCAGAACCATAATCCAGGATCGTCATCAGGTAACCGGACAATACAGGATCACCCGCGCTGTTATAGCCCAGTGAAATCTTGAAGAAGGAGGGATCGGTTATGAGATTAAACAGGGCAAGCAGCAGCAAAGCCGCGATCGGAATAAAGATCTGCCGTCTGAACAGACTTCCAAAAAATTCAGATACTTTTGATTTTTTCATTTCTTGATTCCCCATTATTCTTTCTCACCTCCGGCAATGGTGCTCATAATCATATTCTGGGTCAGCTCTTCGCCCGACAACTCACCTACGACCTTGCGGTCCCTCATCACGATCAGACGTGAACAGGTTCGCAGCATCTCGTCCGTCTCAGAGGAGATGAACGTAATGCTCATACCTTCGGAAGCCAGCTTCAGCACTAATTTCTGTATATCGACTTTGGTCCCCACATCGATCCCGCGGGTGGGTTCATCCAGGATCAGATATTCCGGGTTGGTGAGCAGCCAGCGGGCCAGAATGACCTTTTGCTGATTACCGCCGGACAGGGACTTGACCGGTGTGTCGGCGGAGGCTGTCTTGATCCCCAAAAGCTTGATATAATCGTCCGCGAATTTGTTGGCCTCTGCCCTGGTAAAGGGCTTGAAGAATCCCTTAAGCACCTGAAGAGCTAATATAATATTCTCCCTCACCGACAGATCGCCTATGATACCGTCCACCTTGCGGTCTTCCGGCAGGTAAGCGATTCCGCTTCTCATGGCGTCGATGGGTTTCGATATCTTTATGGTTTTGCCGTTTTTCTTTACCGTTCCGCCCAGTACCCTGTCTGCGCCGAAGATCGCGCGGACGCATTCGCTGCGGCCGGAACCCAGCAATCCGGTGAAGCCGTTCACTTCACCTTTCCGGATCGTAAAATCAAACGGTTTGATTCCGGCGTTGCTTACCAGGCCGTTTGCCTCAAACACAGGAACCGATGTATCATCCGCCTCATAATCCTCATGTCCGCCCCGGATATCCGACATATCGTCCAGCTCTTTGCCCAGCATCTTGGAAACCAACTGAACCCGGGGAAGATCCTTGATTTTATATTCGCCTACCAGCTTTCCGTCACGCAGAACCGTAATCCTGTCGCACACCTCATACACCTGATCCAGGAAATGGGTGACAAAGATAATTCCAACGCCTCTGGCGCGCAGATCACGCATCAGGACGAAAAGTTTCTCCACCTCCTGTTCATCCAGGGAAGAAGTGGGCTCATCCAGGATCAGCACTCTGCAGTCCATATCCACGGCCCGCGCGATGGCGACCATCTGCTGGACCGCAATCGAACAGCTGGCCAGCTGCTGTGCCGCTTTGGCGGGGATGTCGAGCGCCGCAAGCATCTTATCCGCATCCGCATTGATTTTTTTCCAGTTCTGATACAGACTGTGGGTTCTGCCTATGTACATATTCTCAGCGACCGAAAGATTCGGACAGAGGGTAATTTCCTGATAGACAGTGCTGATCCCCAGCTTCTGGGCATCCTGCGGAGAACGTATGACTGCCGCCTTATCCGTTCCGTTCAGGAAAATCTGGCCTTCATCTTTTCCGTAAACCCCGGTCAGAACTTTAATCAAGGTCGACTTTCCCGCACCGTTCTCGCCCATCAGCGCATGGATCTCCCCTTCCCGCAGTGTAAAATCCACTCCCTGTAAAGCGCGTACGCCGGGAAAACTCTTGTAAATATTTCTCATTTCCAGTATGGGTTTCTCATTCAAACGTGTATTCACCCCTTCAATTCTTTTTTAAAATAAGCGCAGAGCAAGCGTCGAATCTTCGTTTACGCTGCGCCGCGCTTATATCACTTTCTTAACCATGAACTTAACTAAAGCTTACTATGTACTTTATGGTAGCCCAGCTTTTAAGGATTTAGATCCCGTATTTATCTACATCGTCCTGAGTAATGGTAGAAGCGTCGAATCCTTTCTCATCCATGATGATCGTTTTTTCGGAGATCGTTCCGCCGCCCTGGATGGTTTTGATGATCTCATCTATGTAGGAAGCCTGGAACGGGTTACACTGTCCGTCGTAGTTCCAATTCTGGTTCAGCAGTTCTTCCAAAGCCCATTTGTTGCAGTCAAATCCCATAATTATGACGTCTTTGCCGACACCATGGGAAATATTCGCTTTATCCAGAGCGGCTACTGCACCTTTGGCCATATCGTCATTTTCTGCGTAAACGACATTAAAGGATTCTCCGGAATCAATCACGGACTGAACGATCTGCTGAGCCTTTTCCGCGTTCCACTCTGCGGTCTGCTGTGTAACCAGCTTCCAACCGTCATTTTTGACTGCTTTATCCAGAGCGCCGGTACGTCCCTGCTGCGCCGCGGAACCCATAACTCCCTGAAGGTGGATGATATTATACTCGCTGAATCCCTGCCCTTTCAGCCAGTCGACCGCCGTCTGTCCCTCTTTGGCCATATCGGAGACAATGGAAGCTTCGTAAAGGCTGGGGTCCGCATCGATCGTACGGTCAAACAGGATCACCCGGATTCCTTCGTCCTGTGCATCCTTCAGAACCGAATCCCAACCTGCGGTGTCCGCAGCGGACAGAAGAAGATAATCCACACCGTCCTGAATGAACTTCTGTGCCGCCGTAATCTGTTCGTCATTTTTAAGGCTGTAAGCAAAAGAGGCTTCATACCCATTCGCTTCGGTGAACATTTCCTTCATGTCCTTATCGTTAGCGGTCCGGTATCCGGATTCATTCGGATCATTGTTAATGATACCAACCTTAATCAGTTCCCCGGAGTCTGCCGCCGGAGCTGCCGCGTCCGCTGCGCCTGCATCATCAGCCGGGGCTTCCGCTGTCGGAGCTGCCGGAGCCTGTGTCTTCGCCGGAGCCGGATCGGCTGCCGCTTCCTCTGTCTTCGAACCGCAGGCTGTCAAACTGATTACCATGGCCGCCGCCATCATAGCTGCTAAAATTTTCCTTTTCATTAAAAATCCTCCTTTTGTTATGAGTTTCAAAGATTTATTCTTTTGATGTTTCTATCTTAAATCTGATCAGACAGTAAATCCATGCAGATAACTCACACAAAAGTTGGAATTTTTCAGTGAAATGGAAATAAGTTGAATATTCTCTTATTTAAGTTTGTTTTTTTATTCAATAGGATTGTACGTATTCCGGGAAAATCTTATACTTGATGCGGGTGAACAGCGGTTTCGTCCTCATCCTCATAAGGAAGCCGAATACTGACGACAGTCCCTTCCCTGTAGGTACTCTGTATGGAAATCCCGTAGTCCTCCCCGAAATTCAGCCGGATGCGCTCATTCACGTTATACAGCCCATAGATATCGTTTGCGGTGGCTATCTTGCGCCGTATGCCATCCTGGAGCTGCCGCAGACGTTCCGGGCTGATTCCGATCCCATTATCTTCGATTTGTATCGTGAAGAAATCTTCAGACATACTTCCTCTGATTACGATACGGCCAAACCCACGTTTGTTTTTGATGCCGTGGTACAGAGCGTTTTCCACCAGCGGTTGGATGGTGATCTTGGGAATCAGGCGGGAATCCAGTTCTTCCGGTACATGAATTTCATATTTTAAAATGTCCTGGTAGCGGACCTGCTGTATTTCGAGATAACTTCTTACATGCTGCAGCTCTTCTTTTATCGGGATGATGTCCTTTCCCTGATTCAGTGATGTGCGGAAGAACTCGGACAGACTGCCCACCATGCTGACGACCTTCTTTTGTTCACCGGCTTCCGCCAGCCATACGATAGCGTCCAGAGTGTTGTATAGGAAATGAGGGTTGATCTGTGACTGCAGAAGCTGGAATTCCGCTTTTCGGATACGGATCTGTTCCTTTGTCACCTGGTTCAGCAGCTCATTGATCTTATCGATCATGGTGTTCAGGGAATCGCTTAGCGCGCTGGCTTCCACACCGGTCCTGACGTCCGAACGCACGGAGAGATCCCCCTTCGCCACCTGGTCGGTCACATCGATCAGCGTCCTGATGGGGCGTGTGATGCTCAGCGGAATATAATAAGACAGAAAGGTGATCAGCAGGATAATACCTGCGGATACAAATATGGAGAACCGGATCATAGACATAAAGAAATTCTGGTACTCCTCGCGTGAACGCTGAATATCCCTGATTTCATAATAGATATATTCAAAAATAGTTTCCCGGAGCAGGGAGGTGACGATTTGCACATCATTTTCCCAGATCTCAATATTTTCCTCGTATTTGTTGCCCTCTCTCAGGTTCTGCATAATTCGGTCGGTATAGATATTCAGATTTGTCAGATATTTTTTAGCACTGTTCAGCCGGTTGACATTTTCCGGCAGGTTTGTCAGCTCCTCCAATCCGTTCACGATTCGGTTGGCCTCGTCCAGCATCCCGTTCAGATTGGATTCCCCGATGGTTTTGTTCTCGACGATTAACAGATAGGTTTCATAATCAAAATCTTTCTTGAAATCCAGACTGAACTCACTGGCAACGGATGTTGAATTGATCATATTTTCATAATTGCGGTTAAGGGACCATAGATTATAGAAACAAAAGATTAAAAACAGAACGATAGGGACCAGCAGCACCAGGTAAGAATATCTGATCTTGGTAGCGAGAGTCGAATTATTATAAAACTGTTTGATCCGATTCAACATTTACACGTCTCCTTCGGGTGTTTTATCGCCCCGGTACTGGGTCGGAGTCATTCCCTGTGTTTTCTTGAACAGATATGAAAAATAATGTGGGTCCTTGTAGCCGACTTCCATCCCGATTTCACTGCTTCTTTTGCCGGTGCACCGAAGCAGTTCTTTTGCCTTGCTCATTCTGTAGTCGGTCAGGTACTTGGTAAAGGTCTGGCCGGTCTGCTGGCTGAAGATCGTACTCAGATGGTTGGGAGAAAAGTTTACCTGCGAGGCCAGCAGGTTTAGGGAGAGTTCTTCTTCGCCGTAATGCTCCTCTATGTACTTCGTCACCTCCGAGACAATATCGCCGTATCGGTTGCTGGCGCTTTTATCCCGCAGCTCCAGCGCCTTTTTGATGATCTTCGACACATAGTCCACAGTGCTTTCCAGGTTGTGTAAATATCTCGAATCGAAAGGGGTGATCTCATCCTTCGGTATCTGCAGCCCTTCCAGGAAATCGACAACACAAAAGTAAGCGTCCATGGTAATGTATTGCCTGAATATATTCGATTTCATAAGGCTGGAGCCAAGTCCTTTGTAAAATTCTTCCACAAAATAAATGGCTTCCTCTCTGTCTCCGGATTTGAGAAATTCCCTGATTTTGCTTCTGTCTATCTGTCTCGGATCCACATTGCAGATGCTGAATTCTTCTTTTTCCAGATAAACCCGCCGCTCGATATCCCTGAGGTCCAAGATGCAGCTTTCCTGTACCAGATAACGGTGCGCGAACGCGTGACTCGCACTTTCGAAGGAAGCGGGCAGTTCCCTCAGCCGGTTCACCGGCTCCCCGATCCCTCCAAAATAGCGGACATTTTCATATTTTTCCAATATGTCCTTGAGTTTGGAAAGAGAATCGTTCTGTAATCTTTCCAGCTCCGGCTTCGAATCCGCTTTGAATAAGAGCGCCTTTCCCTCCAGATTCCGGTCAAAGATCAGCAGATGCGCCTCATCCTCCAGCTTTTCCAGTTTCTGCTCGATTTCCACCAGGCTGTCGGAATACTCGCTGTGACCATGTTTCAGAGACTGTGTCTTAAACAAAACGATATTATACCACAGGGAAGACAGATCGATATCCAATTTGTCTGCAATCTCCAGCAATTCGCCTGCGGACTTGGAACCTGTAACCAGAAAATGAAACAGATCCTTTCTGTCTTTGAGAAAGTTCTCTTCCATTTCCTTCATATACATTTCCCTGATTTTCCGCTCCTGGCGCTTTTCTTCTATTTTGGCAGCCAGAGTGTCGACTTCTTTTAAAAGATCTTCTCCGTTGATCGGTTTGGTTAGATACTGTGCGATGCCGATCTTGATTCCTTCCTTTGCGTACTCGAATTCCTCGTACCCGGTCAGAATGATGATCTCCGTGTAGGGCAGTTCCTTTTTGATCAGTTTACTTAAAACTAAACCATCCATAAAGGGCATGCGGATATCAGTGATTACAATATCCGGTTTCAGCTTCTGTATCATTGGAAAGGCCAGTTCCCCGTCGCTGGCTTCCCCACAGAAGTCATATCCATGGGATTTCCAGTCAATGTTGTTTTTAATTCCTTCCCGGATTACGAATTCGTCTTCCACTAAAAATACTTTTAACATAACTTCACCCCTGATCAGAAATGTAATCTAAATACATAAAATGTCCGTCATTTTACACTTCTATTTCATTTAATTATAACATGTATGAAATAGATAGTTGTTTGTTTTCTTACGCATTGAGTTTGTTTTTATTTGAAAAATACGCTAAGCTGTGTGAGCGGAGCTCCTTTGATATAAGAAAAGTGATAACACGCTTATAATTTCTATATAGCTCGTACACAAAATATTCACAAAACCAAAAAAGTTACTATATCTAATGTAGAAAAGTTACTCTGCCCTATGATAACCTTAGACCATGATAAAGGAAGTCCTGCAGGCCCCTTAAAAGATCAAAAAAAAGATCAGGAGGATTCAGTTAAGAATGAAAAAGAAAATAGTCAGTTTATTATTAGCAGCTGTTATGACCTTATCCCTGGTAGCATGTGGAAGCGGAAACGACAAGAAAGCAGACGACACCAATGCAGACGCATCAGCAGCACCGGCTGCCACCGCAGCGGCGGATGAGGACAAAGACGCAGCGCCCGCAGAGGACAGCGGCGAAGAAGTAACCTTATCCTTAATGGTAACCACCAGACCGACCACCGACAACAAGGACTTCTATCTGGACTGGCTGCCGGAACTGGTGAAAGAAAAATACCCCAACATCAACATCGAGGTAGAACAGCTTCCCACCGACCAGTACAAACAGACTGTTAAATTAAAATTCGCCAGCGGACAAGGCCCTGACATCTTCACCTGGTGGGCCGGACTTCAGGCACAGGATCTGGTAGACGCCGGTTATGTAAGAGACATGTCCGATTTCTCCCAGTTAGGAAAATTCAGCAAATCCATCGCCGATTCCTACAGCTTTGACGGAAAGACCTACGCGATTCCGTTAGGTTCCAGCTTCCTGACCACCTGGTACAACAAAGATGCCTTCACCGATGCCGGTATCGACAAGATCCCCGAAAACTGGGACGAGTTCCTGGCAGCCTGCGATAAATTAAAAGCAAAAGGCTACACTCCGATTACCATGGGTGACAAGCAGTCCTTCGTAATCCAGTTTGGTGTATATCAGATCGGCGCATCCGCCATCTATGCCGACAACTATGACTTTGACAAACAGTTATTCACAGGCGAAACCAAATTTACAGATCCCGCCTGGATTGACACGATCAACAAGTACAAAACTCTGTACGATAAGGGATATATCATTGATAACTCATTAGGCTTATCCCAGGAACAGAGCCGTCAGGCTTACCTGGACGGAAAAGCGGCGATGATCTTCGACGGCAGCTTTGGCTATGACGCGCTGAACAAACAGGGCGCGGTAGAGTTCGAAAAAGGCATGTTCGCGATTCCTTCCAACGAAGCAGGAAAAGAATTCGTATACAATTTAACCCCGTCAAACGGTATCTTCGTAAGCGCCAACTCCAAGAATCAGGAAGCCATCGACAAAGTTCTGGAATACTGGTTCACGGAAGGAACCCCGTTATTCGAGAAATGGGTAGAGTTAAGCTCTGACATCCCCTGCTACGAAGGTGTGGAAGATAAGAGACCCCTGATTCAGGAATATCTGGACCGCTACAAAGACTACAAGAATATCTATAACCTGAACAATGCATGGCCGGAAGGTGTCAGCGATATGATGTGCACGAAGTTCCAGGAAGTAATTGCCGGTGATGCGACCGCAGAAGATGTCTGCAACGCAATGCAAAGTAAATTTGAAGAGCTTACGGACAAATAGACCGATAAGTCGATAAGATAAAACGGGCATAAAAGGCATTTGCAAATAGTGAGTTCACATTTGTAAATGCCTTTCTGAATCTAATAGGAGGCTATTCATGATCAATAAAAAGAAACGAAATATATTGCTTGCGTTCCTGATTCCGGCACTTCTCTTTTACCTGATTTTCTGGATCTCTCCGGTTCTGATGTCATTCTACTATGGATTGACCAACTGGAGCGGTATGGGTGATTTTGATTTTGTAGGACTTAAGAACTTCAAGTATCTGTTCCAGGAAGGAACACTGACCAATGCCATGAAGAATACCATCATCTATGCGGTATTCGTGGTAGTCTGGGGAAACATCCAGGCGCTGTCGCTGGCATTGATCCTGAATATGAAGATCCGGGCGAAAGGGGTATTCCGTACGATATTCTATCTGCCCGCCCTGTTCAGCACCATCGTTGTGGCATTCCTGTGGAGTTATGTATATGCGCCTTACTACGGAATGATATCCGAAGTGCTGAGTTCCCTGGGTTCCGGCATCGTGCCGAACCTGCTGGGCAGCAAGGGGACCGCATTGCTGGCGGTGGCTTTTGTAGAAACCTGGAAGACCTCCGGCACCATGACTATCATCTATCTGGCCGGACTTCAGGGGATCGATGAGGATGTCATCGAAGCGGCCAGGATCGACGGCTGCAGCGCATGGCAGACCACCACCAGGGTCCGTATTCCCATGCTGGCCAACACCATAACCGTTAACGTAATGCTTGGACTGATCGGCGGATTCAAATCCTTCGACTATGTGTTCGCATTGACAGGCGGCGGCCCGGGCAGCTCTTCCAGTACCTTGATGTATACCATCTACAAGATGGCGTTTGTGGAAGGCCAGTTCGGCAAAGCGGAAGCGCTGGCAGCCTTCGCCTTCGTATTCATATTGATTATATCCGTGGTTGTATTGTTATTCATGAGGAGAAAGGAGATAGAGGCATAATGAGAAAAAGTGTAAGAAAAGAAATCATCATCACCATCTGCCTGGCATTATTTTTCCTGCTGTTCCTTTCCCCGATTATTATCGCGTTATCCGGTTCCTTCCGGGAGCTGAAGGATTCCAGCTCTTACCTGAACCTGTTCCGCAGCTTTTCCCTGGAGAGCTATGGGATGGCCTTCGATAAAATGAACTACTTCCGGTCTCTGAAGAACAGCGTATTGATAACCTTTATCAGCGCGGCCCTGCTGCTTTTATTTACCTCCATGGCCGGCTATGCCATCGCCAGACTGAGAGGAAAATTAGGACCCTTCTTCCAGATCTTTTTCCTGGCCGGCATGATCGTGTCCGCCCAGATGTCCATCATTCCGATGTACCGGATTGTAAATGGAATCGGAATCGGCAATACGATCGCGGCTCCTATCGCCCTGTACGTGACCTCGGCCCTGCCGTTTTCCATTTTCCTGTACACGAATTTCATCAAATCCAGTGTGCCCTATGCGCTGGAGGAAGCTGCTACGATCGATGGGGCCGGAACGCTTCGGACCTTCGGGCAGATCGTAATCCCGCTGACCAAACCGGCGCTGACATCGATCGTGATCACACAGGGAGTACCGATCTGGAACGACTTCTTCTTCAGTATGCTGTTCCTGTCCGCACCGGAGAAAAAGACGCTGCCGCTGACCATGCTGAACTTCATCGGTGATATGGAAAATGCGACCCAGTGGAATATGCTGTTCGCCGCCTGCTTCCTTAGCGCGATCCCGATTCTCATCATTTACATATTCCTGCAGCGGTACTTCGTCAGCGGTCTGACCGTAGGAGCGGTCAAAGGCTGACTCCGGACCGTATTTGTATAATTATAAGTGATAGGGTAGAATGGATAACAGTGGAGGTGCGTTTATGAAACGTTCGAAAAGTATCCGTATTAAAATATTAGGATGCCTGCTGGCGATATCCATTCTGCCTATCGTTGTACTATTTATCTTTACCTTAAGAAATATCACACAGTTTTACCATGCCCAGATATCGACGGCCAGCAACAATGAGGTAAAAGTAGTTACCTCAAGGATAAACAATATATTTGAAAATCTCGACGGTGTGATGACATCTCTGATCTTCAGCGAATACGACGGCCGGAACTGCATGCTGTATATCTGTCAGAATGAGACAGAAGAGAATCTTCTGACTGCCGGCCAGCGGTTGGAAAATTACCGTATGTATGAGTATGTGTGCAGTAACCTGATCGGGAACAACCAGTACGCGGAGGGTGTTTATCTGTTCAACGAAAGCGGGTATACCTATTCCTTTGTGAGAAACCGGGAACTGGGGTTGGAGAAGGGGTACAGGGATTCCGTCTGGTATCAGGAACTGATGGAAAGCGAGAGCCTCCAGATTACCAAGATGTACCAGCCGGACAATTTTCCGCCCGACCAGCAGAAAATCGTGATCGCCAGACGTTTCACAGATGTAAAAGGCGAGCACTCCGCGGTATTGGCCCTGGTCTGTAATGACAGTATCTTTGACAATATTCAGGATAACAGCCTTCCCTGGGGGAAGAGCTTTGTCATGGGCGCAGACGGCACCATTCTCTACGGGGATTCAGAGGATGTCAGCTTAAAGGAAAGCGAAATCCAGGAAATTATCGGCAACGAGAGCGGAGTGATCATCAAGAACGGCAGCAATGACGCTTATATCTACGGGACCCTGAACGTGGAGGACTGGAACATTGTCAATGAGGTGTCCTTTGAGACACTGGCCCAGGTTTCCAATAAAAGTACGGTATATCTGATCGCGATTATCGCAGCTATCCTGATCTTTATCATCGTCCTGCTTTTATTTACAGAAAAGGTACTGCTGACGCCGCTGGTATCACTGGCCAGTATTATGAGCAATACGAGAGATATCAGACAGTGTTTTGAAAATAAATACCGGACCCGGCAGGATGAGATCGGCGTGTTGTACCGCTGCTATGAAAATATGTTAAAGCAGATCAATCAGCTGATCGAAGAAAAATATGTCAGCGAGATCCAATTCCTGAAAAGCAGGCTCCGCAACCTGATGTCACAGATAAATGCGCATTTTATTTTCAATACGTTGGAAAATATTAATTGTCTGGCTCAGATCGAGAATAACCAGCAGATCGTCACCATGTCAAAATCCCTGGGTGATATGCTTCGTTACAGTATCGAGTACGAACGGGACGAAGAGAAACTGAAAACCGAGGTCATGCACATACGACAGTATATCAATATCCAGGAGATACGGTTTGGCAATCAGATCCAGGTGGATCTGGATATAAACGAGGAGCTGCTGGAAGCGAAAGTACTGAAGTTCATGCTGCAGCCTGTGGTGGAAAATGCCATTGAGCACGGACTGACCGGGCAGGAAATGCCCTGGAAGATCTCGATAAAAGCGATCCGCGAAAACGGCCGCCTGGTGATTCAGGTGAAGGACAACGGAAGTGGAATGGATGATGAGACTCTCATTCAGGTCAGGGAGCGGATCTATCATCCCGACTCGATATCCGAGGACGCCAGATACAGCAGCATCGGATTGTCTAATATCCATAAGCGGATCCAGTTACTGTACTGCGAGAAGTTCGGTCTGGCCATAGACAGCCGTCCGGGCGAAGGGGTAACCGTAACCATGACCCTGCCGCTAAATATCTCATAAAATTACGAATGGAAAGGGGCTTTAGAACTATATGTACCGTTATATTATTGTAGATGATGAAGTCCTGATCAGAAAAGGGTTAATCAGCAAGATAAAAGACATTACTTCGATTCCGATCACCTGCGCGGGGGAAGCGGCCAATGGGATCGAGGGCCTGACGCTCATAGAAGCACAGGACCCGGATATTATCATTACCGACATGAAAATGACGAAAATGGACGGAATGGAATTCCTGGAGAAAATCGCAGAGCGCTATCCTGACAAACCGATTATTGTCATCAGCGGTTACAAAGCCTTTGACTATGTCAGCAAAGCGATCGAGAAAAAAGCGGTTGGATACGTGCTGAAACCATTCTCCACGGAAGAGATCGAAAAGCAGCTGGCTAAGGCGGCCGCTCAGATCGAACAGCAGAAAAATCTGATCCAGCTGGAGGAAAAGGTAGCGTTCTTCGAACTGAAACAGGAGCAGGACGTACTGCTTCAGGCACTGCTGGAGCCCTGGAACGACACGACGGAGGAAGCATTATCCTCCAGAAACTATAACCTGCAAAGTTACAATCTCCTGATATCTGTAAACAGCAAGGATCGGGAATGTATCTGCAAAGCAAAGGAGATCTGCAGGGAACATCTGAACGACATTAATTATATTATCCTGGAAAACCCGACGAATAAATACCAGTATTTTATCCTGATGGAAACCGCCCGGGAAGACTTACGGGAGAAAATGGAAGCGAAAGCGCAGCATATCGCCCGCTATCTGGAGAAAGCCACTCCGGCAGGCAAGCTGTTTATCTTCCTCTCTGATCCGGTCCGGGGATTTGAGAAGCTGAACCGCTGTTACCAGTTAAACGAAAGGCTGGAGCGGCAGATCTTCTTAAACGACCGGGTGCGTATTCTTCCGGCAAAAGCCATTTCCGAACAGAAAGGCATGGCTTATTCCGAGGACCACATGAAGAATCTGTTCCGGCGCCTGAAATATCAAAGCCAGAATACGAAAGAATTGCTGGATGATTTTTTCAACGGGATGGATCTGTCCAAACATACACTGGGCGTGATCGGGAATACCTGTGAAAATCTGATCAATAAAGTAAATGATTATGCCGTGCAGAACAACACGGAAACCGATGATATCATGAGCGTCTTCTACCGCCGCTACATGTTTCAGTCAAGCCTTGAGAAAATGCAGAAAGAGATTTCCGGTTATGTGATTCTCATCCTGAATTCCATTCGGATGGCTTCCCAGGAGAGTGATCTGCTGTTCGACCGGATCCAAGAGTACATCCTGAACAATTACCACCGGAAGCTGACCCTTCAGGTACTGGCCTCCCAGTTCTATATTCCGTCTGCCAGCTGCAGCAGCCTGATCAAAGAAAAGTTAAACATGAGCTTCAATGAATATCTGGCAGACATCCGGCTGGAGAAAGCCAAGCAGCTGCTGCAGGAGACCGACCTGAGCGCGGAGCGGATATCAGACGAGATCGGCTATTCCAATCCCAAATACTTTTTCAAAATATTCAAGAAAATGACCAACTTAACGCCGGTGGAATACCGCAACCAATACCGGTAGGATTTCAATTTGGGACATGTCCATTTCGGTTTGGGACATGTCCAGATTGAAATGGACATGTCCCAAATTGAAATGGACATGTCCCAGACTGAAATGGACATGTCCCAAACCGTAATGGACATGTCCCCAACTGAAACGGAGGACATTTGCATGTTATACAAGAAAGCACAGGAACCAAAGCTTTCAGAATCTCTGTTCCGAAATCCGACCAGCGAGTACCGGGCGGCTCCATTCTGGGCCTGGAACTGCGACCTGAAGGATGAGCTTTTATTAAAGGAAATCGGACAGTTAAAGGAAATGGGAATGGGTGGTTTCCATATGCATTGCCGTGTGGGCCTGAATACCCGTTACCTGGGAGAGGATTTCTTTCAGAAAATCAAGATGTGTGAGGAGGAGGCCAAGAGGCAGAATATGCTCTGCTGGCTCTACGATGAGGACCGCTGGCCCTCAGGCAGCGCCGGCGGCTTTGTAACCCGGGACCAGCAGTATCGTACCAGGTTCCTGGTTTTCGCTCCGAATGACGTGCCGGAGCCGGAGGAGGGGGCCTATATGGCCGCGGCCAAAGCGGTGCGCAGTAAGAACCGGAGGCTGATCGGAAAATACCGGATTCATCTGGACGAAGATGGATATATGACATCCTACGAAAAAGTGGGAGACCGGGAAGAAGCAGGCAGCGATCTGTGGAAAGCTTATCTGGAAATCTCCGGTGATACCCCCTGGTTTAACAACCAGGCTTACGTGAATACGCTTGATAAGAAGGCCATTGACCGCTTTATCGAACTGACCCATGAAAAATATTATGAAGAGCTAAAAGAGGATTTCGGAACGGCAATCCCGGCGATCTTTACCGACGAGCCCCAGACCAGCCATAAAGAAATGCTGCGGGAACCATTTTCCAGAGAACCGGTTATCTTTCCGTTCACCGACGATTTTGAGGAAACCTTCCGGAATAAATATGGCTTTTCCATCATTGCGCATCTGCCGGAACTCATCTGGGAACAGAAGGACAGCCCGGTATCAAAGATTCGTTATCTATATCATGTCCATGTCAGTGACCGTTTCTCCGAGGCTTTCGGGGATAATATCGGTAATTGGTGCCGGAAGCATGGCATCGCCCTGACCGGCCATATGATGAATGAATGGACGCTGCACTCCCAGACGTTGGCGATCGGGGAAGTGATGCGCCCCATGAAGAATTTCGGCCTGCCCGGCATCGATATGCTGTGCGACCGCCGGGAATTTTCCACTGCCAAGCAGGCCCAGAGCATCGCCCATCAGGAAGGCCGGGAAGGGGTCATGAGTGAGTTATACGGAGTGACCGGCTGGGACTTTGATTTCCGGAACCACAAACTGGCGGGTGACTGGCAGGCGGCACTGGGGATCACGGTACGTGTACCTCACTTAAGCTGGGTCTCCATGGAGGGAGAAGCCAAGCGGGATTATCCGGCCAGTATCGGTTACCAGTCCCCGTGGTACAAAGAATATCCCTACATAGAGAACCACTTTGCCAGACTGAACACCGCCCTGACCCGGGGAACCCCCCATGTGCGGGTCGGTGTTGTCCACCCGGTGGAATCCTATTGGATCTATTGGGGAAATAAAGAACAGACCTCCTTAGTCCGTCAGGTGCTGGAACATAATTTTGAAACCCTGATCGATTGGCTCCTGTTCGGTTTGATTGACTTTGACTTCCTATCAGAATCCGTTCTGGAAGATGAGCGGACGGATAATCAGGATCACAGATTCCATATGGGAGCTATGGCCTATGACGTGGTTATCGTACCCGAATGCCATACGCTGCGAAAACATACCGTTGATCTGCTGGAAGCATTTGCGGGTAAGGGCGGCGAAGTCCTGTTTATGGGAAATCTGCCGCGGTATATGGATGCCATGGTAAGCGAGGTACCCGGGCAGTTGGCCGCGCGTTGTACCAGAATCCCGTTTAACCAGGGAAACCTTCTGGAAGCGCTGGAAAGATACCGGGATATCGACATCACGGTACGGGGCGTGGACGGAGACGATCCCACCAGGATGAAACACAAAGAGACCGGAAACCGGGCTGCCAATCTGTTCTATCAGCTCCGGGATGACGGCAGCGGCCAGTGGCTGTTTATCTGCCATGTGAATAAGCCCAGAAACGAGCATATCACCTACACGGAGGAATGGACCATCCGAATCAACGGGCTCTGCCGCCCGGTGGTCTACGATACCATGACGGGTGAAATATATTCTATAGAAGCAAACTACAGAAGCGGCAGGACCCTCATTACCTATTACGGTTCGCAGCACGACAGCCTGCTTCTGCGGTTAGAACCGGTCCCCCGGGAAGAGGAAGAGCGGCAGGGGAAACGGCAGGAAGAACAAGTTAAGGCTGTGCGGGAAAAACAAATCTGCAGTCTGCCCAAAGAGACATCCGAACTACCAGATCCCACTGGATTTGAGCTGGAGGAGGAAAACGCGCTGCTGCTGGATCTGGCGCAATACGCGTTCGACGGGGAGGCCTGGCAGCCGGAAGATGAAATCCTGAGAATCGACAACAAGTTCAGGGAAAAACTGGGTCTGCCCCTGCGGATGGAAGCCCTTGCCCAGCCCTGGATCTATGAGGAGGAAGAGCAGGCCGCCCATATGCTGCGGTTGAGATACGAGATAACATCGGATGTGGAAGTGGAGGCCCCTGTTCTGGCGATGGAACACCCGGAGCTGGCGCAGATCAGGCTGAATGAGCACCCGGTTTCGCTGCAGGATACCGGCTGGTATGTGGACGAGTGTATCCGCAAGATCGCGCTGCCTCCGATCCACGCTGGGAAAAATATGCTGGAGATTTCCCTTCCGTTCGGCCAAAAGACCAATGTGGAATGGTGTTATCTGCTGGGAAGCTTCGGCGTTTCGGTGAGCGGCCGGAAAAAGAAGCTGATTCCCCTTCCGAAAAAAATTCAGTTCGGTGACTTTACCAGGCAGGGCCTGCCGTTCTATGCGGGGAATCTGGTCTATGAGGTCCCGTTAACCTGCGGGGAAGGTGAGCTTCATCTGGAGTTCTCCCATTACCGCGGAGCACTGATACAGGTGGAATTGGATGGCAGGACCGTGGGAAATGTAGCACTGGCTCCGTATCGGATCAACTGCGGCTGTGTGGAAACGGGAGCACATCAGTTGAAAATAAGGATCTTCGGAAACCGGCACAATGCGTTCGGCCCGGTCCACAATGCGGATGCTTCGGAAACCTGGTATGGACCGAATCTGTGGCGTACGCAAGGGAACAAGTGGAGCTATGAATATCAGTTGAAAGAGATGGGAATTCTGACCACTCCTGTCTACTGGCTTGAAGGGGAATAGAGGAAAAAGAATGTATCAGGTGATAGAAAAACAGCTCATTTCCCTGGAGGGGAAAACGAAAATGTGCCATGCCTCCACCATTTTGAAAGTAGATGAGAACCGGATGCTGGCCGCCTGGTTCGGAGGCAGTGCGGAAGGCGCGCCGGACACCGGAATCTGGATGTCAGCCAAAGAGGGAGGAACCTTTTGCAGCCCATGGCTCATCGAATCCACGGAAGAACCTCACTGGAATCCGGTACTGTTCCGCTTAAATGAACAGGTAATCCGCCTTTACTTTAAGGTCGGGCATAAGATCAGCGAATGGAGAACCATGACGGCGGAATCCACGGATGGCGGCAGAAGCTGGACGAAATCCAGAGAACTGGTTCCTGGTGATCTCGGAGGCCGCGGACCTGTGAAAAACAAAATGATCCGTTTGTCCGACGGAAGTATCCTGGCGCCGGCATCCCTGGAAAAGGGTGTGTGGAAAGCCTATGCGGACAGGAGCACGGATGAGGGCGTCCACTGGAGCAGGAGTAATGATGTCTTTTTGGCGGACGGAGATTATCTGCCCCGGCAGGAAAGGAACGGCAGCGATATTCCGGTTACCGAACAGTCTTTTGCGGGCAGGGGGGTTATTCAGCCCTCCCTGTGGGAATCCGCGCCGGGAAATGTACATATGCTGCTGAGAAGCTCGGAAGGCCGGATATACCGAAGCGATTCCGGGGATTTTGGGCAGAGCTGGTGTCCGGCCTACGCGACGGGACTGCCGAATAATAACAGCGGGCTGGATCTGGCGCGGATGGAGGACGGCCGGCTGGTTCTGGCGTGTAATCCGGTTTCCGATAACTGGGGCAAACGTTCTCCAATCTCGCTGCTGAGTTCGGAGGATAATGGAATCCACTGGAAGAAACGGATGGATATGGAGAACGGGCAGGGGGAATTTTCCTACCCCGCTGTGATCGCAGAGGGCCGCCGCATTCATGTCACATACACATATAAACGGGAAGCGATCGCTTACTGGTGTCTGGAACTGGGTTAATACAGAAAATCCATGAGATGAAAAAATTTAAATCTAAATATTTAGGAGGAGTAAAGTTATGAGAACAGAATTTCCAAAAGGCGTATATCCGGTCATGTTAACACCATTCACAGAGGACAATAAGGTAGATTATGAATCCCTCGGCAGACTGATCGAGTGGTATATCGACGCAGGGGTAGCCGGTTTGTTTGCCGTCTGCCAGTCCAGCGAGATGTTCTTCCTTTCCCTGGAAGAGCGTGTGGAAATCACCCGCTTCGTGGTGGAAAAAGCGGCAGGCAGAGTCGCTGTAGTTTCCTCCGGCCACATTTCCGAATCTCTTGAGGATCAGGCGAAAGAACTGAACGAAATCGCAAAAGCCGGAGCGGATGCAGTGATCATGTTAACGAACCGCCTGGCAAAAGAAGAGGAAAGCGATGAAATCTGGCTCTCCAATCTGAAAGAACTGTTAAAAGAGCTGCCCGAAGACCTCCCTCTGGGATTTTATGAGTGCCCTTATCCCTATAAGAGGGTCATGACCCCCGAACTGCTGAAGTGGTGTGCGCAGACCGGACGGTTCTATTTTACCAAAGATACCAGCTGTGATATGGAAAATATCAAAGGAAAACTGGAAGCCATCAAGGGCAGTAAATTAAAATTGTTCAACGCCAATACTTCCACCCTTCTGGACTCCCTTCAGGAAGGGGCCGGCGGCTTCAGCGGCGTTATGGCAAATTTCCATCCCGAGCTCTATGTATGGCTCACGGAAAACTTTGACAAAGATCCGGAAAAGGCCAGAACCATGGCCGACTTCCTGACCATGGCCTCCTTCATTGAGCGCCAGGTATATCCGATCAATGCGAAATATTATCAGCGTAAGATCGGAAATTTCCAGACAATCGTATCCCGCACGAAAGATCCGGCTCTGCTGAATGACACCTGTGTGTCTGAGGTGGAACAGTTTATCCGGTTGACTGAGTATATGAAGAGTGTATTGCTGTAATAACTCCGAAGGCGGGAAAATTGAGGTGGCCGATTGAGAACAATAGAAGAATTGAAGCTGGAATTGACGAATCCTTCGGAAGCATATCGGAGCGCTCCGTTCTGGGCCTGGAATGACAGGCTTAAGGAAGGGGAGCTGGTCCGGCAGATTGACGGGATGAAGGAACAGGGAATGGGGGGATTTTTTATTCATTCCCGGGAAGGTCTGGAGACGGAATATCTGTCGGAGGAATGGATGCAGGCGGTGGGTACGGCGGTGGATAGAGCTGCCAAACAGCATATGGAGGCCTGGATCTATGATGAGGATAAATGGCCGTCGGGCAGTGCCGGCGGACTGGTAAGCAAAGCGGAACGTAAGAAGTATACGGCGAAGGCGATTAGTCTGGAAGTGTTTGACGCGGGGCGTTTGCCGGATCGGACGATTCGGATGGGAGAGGCCTGTGCGGATGGTACGGTGGTGGCGCTTGTGTCGGCCCGGATCGAGGGAAGGACGATCGGTGAGTATACACGGGAAGAGGTGCTGAAGGCCGGGCTTAAGATTCCGGATGGGATGGCCTGGCTGGTGTTCCGGTTGGAGGTCTCCGGGGAGAGTGAATGGTATAATGGTTTCGCGCCATCGGATAATCTGAATCCGGATGCGGTCAGAACGTTCCTGGATCTGACGCATGAGCGCTATAAGGTACGCTTTCAGCTGGAATTCGGCCGCACGGTGAAAGGCTTTTTTACGGATGAACCGAACTTCTGCGATTTCTATAGCGTATTTACGAAGGGACGGCCCTGGATTCCCTGGGGGGAAGGGATGGAGGAATATTTCCGGGAGAAGAGAGGGTATTCTTTTTATAAATATTTACCCTACCTGTATTATGACGGGGAGGGGTGCGAAAAGATAAGGCATGATTACTGGTATACGCTGACGGAGCGCTTTAGTGAGTGTTATGCGAAGCAGCTCTATGACTGGTGCGAAGAGAACCAACTGCAGATGACGGGACACATGCTGTATGAAAATGACTTAGGTTATGGGACACGGGTATGCGGCGCAGCTATGCCCCATTACCGGTATATGCACGCGCCCGGGATTGATATCCTGGGAGAGCAGACGCAGGAATATCTGACGGTTAAGCAATGTACCAGCGTGGCCAACCAGTATAACCGGGATATGGTTTTGACCGAGACTTATGGCTGTACGGGCTGGGATTTTACGTTCGAAGGACAGAAGTGGCTGGGCGACTGGCAGTTCGTACTGGGGGTGAACCGCAGGTGCCAGCATCTGGCGCTGTATTCCATTACCGGCTGCCGTAAACGGGATTATCCTCCGGTATTCAACTACCAGACTACCTGGTGGGAGAATAACAGGATTCTGGAGGATTATTTCGGAAGAGTCTCCGCATGTGTACGCACCGGGGAAGTGGTGCGGGATATTCTGGTCATACATCCCATGTCTACGATCTGGACCATGTGCGCAAGCGCGCCGGACGAGGATTTGAATCATGTGGAAATGAATATGGGGTGGCTGGATGAACATATTTTCCGTCTGAACCGGGCCGGGGAAGAGTACAACCGTCTGGCGAAAATGTTAATGGGTAATCATCAGGATTTTGATTTTGGCGACGAGATCATACTGGAAGAAGCGGGCAGGGCAGAGAATGGGAAGCTTTGCGTGCAGGAACGCGCTTACCGTATTGTCATTGTGCCCAGGGTAGCCACATTGTTTTCCAGCACGGTAAAGCTTCTGAACGATTTTATGGATCAGGGCGGAGCCGTAATCTGGACCGGTCCCATGGTCTCTATGATCGATGGGAAATATATTCCGGACGAATCAAAGCCCGGTAAAGAGACGGACTGCTGGGAAACTCTTACAGGGGATGTAAACGGGTGTGAAATACCTTCCTGCGATACAACCCAATGTGGGATAAGGAGCCTGGCGCAGTATCCGAATCGATGTAGGATAAAAGGCCTGGAACAGCATCCGAATCTGCACAGGACAGAAGATTATGAACAGACACTTTCGCGATTGAACCACATAAATTCCCGCCTGCTGCGTGTTAAAAATGACCGGATGCAGGAAGATACGGATATTCTGTCCATGATCCGTAAAACCCAGGACGGATATCTGATATTTGCCGTGAACAATGACCGGGAACACCAGCACCGGGTAATGATGGAGTTTGCCGCCGCGGGAGCAGTAGAGAGCTATGACGCGCTGACTGATGTGACACGTCCGGTTGCGGTCGAAGCGGCAGGAAATGGTGGAATAAAATTTGTAGAAACATTTACACCTGCCATGAGCTGTGTTTATTTTATCCGCACCGGGCAGAAGCCTTTGGAAGGCAGCGCACAGTTCCCTTACGAGCATCCGCACCGGGCGGACAAAGTATGGGCGTGCCTGGGGCCGGAAGTTTTGATTACCAGAGACATGGAAAATGTCCTGACGCTGGACCGCTGTAGTTACCGGCTGGCGGATACGGAGCAGGAAATCAGCCGGCTTCCATGGTCGCCGGTTCTGGAGGTCTGGCAGGCCCAGCGGCAGATGCGGGATACCATGGGACTTCAGCAGATCTACTATAATGGCGCTCCCCAGCGGTACAGCTGGATCTATGGGGAATGCGGCACGGACGGCAGAATATTTGAACTCAAGTTTCAGTTTGAGGTAAAAGAGGTCCCGGACGGTGCCTTGTATGTAGTGGTTGAAAAACCGCTGGACTTTCACCTCACCTGTAACCAGCAGGCGTGCCAGGAGACGACGGATTATTTCCTGGACCGGAAGATGATACGTTTTCGGGTCCCGGGGCTGAAGAAGGGTGAAAATGAGCTGATTCTTAGAGGAATCTACCGGAATACAACTGAATTGGAGGATATTTACCTTCTGGGGGATTTTATGGTGGATCAGGACCGCTGTATTGTTCAGGACCGCGGAACACTGCATTTTGGGGATTGGACGATGCAGGGCCTTTTCCACTATCCGGGCAGCGTTGTCTATCATTTCCAGGTGGAGAAATCTCCGGAGAGGCAAAAGAGGTACGAGCTGAAGCTGGGCGACTACAGGGGTACTCTCGGAAAAGTAACCGTCAACGGGAAGGACGCTGGAATTCTGATTGGAAATACCAGGAGAAATGTGGATATCACTGACTATTTAACTATGGATTGCAATGCCATAGATATTCAGGTTATAGGAAGTCCCAGGAATATGTTCGGGCCATTCCACCAGAAATACACCGGGTGCAGCAGGATCAGCTGGGAGGATTTCCGGACCACCGGCGAGTCCCATACGGATGCGTATGTCCTGAAGCCGTATGGACTTCAGGGGCAGATTGTGATAGCGGAGCTGGAAGGAGAGATTACGCATGATCATTGATAAAATAGAACGCCTTCGGGAATATGCGCTGACAAAGCGCCAGTGCGGCCTGATTCAGGATTTTATCCGGGAGGCAGGCTTAAACATGCCGCCGGAAGGCAGGTATGAACTGGACGGCGATAAGCTTTTTGCACTGGTCCAGTGTTATGAGACCCGTGAAAAATCAGTTGGGAAAATGGAATCCCATAAAGCTTATCTGGACCTGCAGTACATGATGGACGGGGAAGAACTGGTTTACTTTAATTTTTCGGATGAGCTGCAGGTGCTGGAGGATCAGACACCGGAGGGGGATTTTGTCTTTTACCGGACGCCGGACGAATCCGTCTGCGCAAAACTAAAAACAGGGATGTTTCTGCTGATGTATCCGTGGGACGCGCATCTTCCCTGCTGTCAGGTAGGCGGAGCTTCTTTGGTTAAAAAGGTCGTGTTTAAGATCCGATGGAACGGGATAGATTGAACCTGACCAAATTACCTGAGCATATAAATGGCTGAACCGAATCAGATGAAGCCAGTGACATGTCCCCAATCAGCAGGTAAAGCCAAATGGACATGTCTCCAATCAGCAGGTAAAGTGGAAAATGGACATGTCCCCAATCGGCAGGTAAAGCCAAATGGACATGTCCCCAATCGGCAGGTAAAGTCAAATGGACATGTCCCAAATTGACAGGTAAAGCCAAATGGACATGTCCCCAATACATAAACAGAAAGGTAAAAGAAATGAAAAAAATATTAGTAACGGCCACCAACTATTCAAAATATTGTCAGGAAGGCAAAAAGATACTGGTGGATTATGGATGTGAAATTGTGGAGAACCCCCATGACCGCCCCTATACTCCGGACGAGTTAAAGGAAGTCGTAGCGGATATCGACGGTGTGGTTGTCGGAGTCGACACGTGGAACGGGGAGATTTTTGATCTGGCGCCGAAACTGAAAGCCCTTGCGCGCTTCGGCGTGGGAGTGGACAACATAGATCTGGAAGCTGCCAAAGCTCATGGAATCAGTGTCAGCAACTGCCCGGGAGTGAATACCTCCGCGGTTGCGGAGCAGGCGGTCGGCCTTATGCTCAGCCTCACCAGACGGATTCCGTTCCTGAATGCCTCCATCCGCCGGGGGGACTGGGTCCGCCCTATGGCTCATGAGCTGAAAAGCCAGACCATCGGCTTCCTGGGATTCGGAGCTATCGCCCGAAATGTTTCGGAAAAGCTGCAGGGCTTCCACCCGACTATGATTGCATACGATAAATATCCGAACCAGGAAAAAGCAGACCAGCTGGGCGTACAGCTCTGCAGTCTGGAAGAGGTATTAGAACGAAGCGATATCATCTCCATCCATCTGCCGGCAACACCTGAGACTGCACAGCTGATCAATCGGGAAAACATTGCCCGCATGAAAGACGGAGTCTGCATCATCAACACAGCCCGCGGAACCATAGTAGATGAAGAAGCGCTCTGTGAAGCCCTGGAATCCGGCAAAATCGCGGGTGTGGGCACTGACGTATTTGCCTCCGAGCCGGTACTGCCTGAGAACCCGCTGTTTGCCTTTGAGCAGTATGTCGCCACCCCCCATACTTCAGCAGAGACTTATGAAAACTGTGCGGCCACATCCCGGGTTACAGCGGAAGCGCTGATCGCCGTATTTGAGGGACGGGAACCGGCCAACAGGCTGGTTTAAGACTGCAGGATACGCAGAGCCGCGGAGCCGATTCCTTATGCACCCGGTGAGACCGTCCGAAAACCAGAGCGCAGCCCGCCAGTTATCCGCTCTGTACGGTCGTGTCCTTTGGGGACCGGCCGGTTGCCGGTACGTGGCTGATTCGTCCCGAATGGGTTCTTTCTGAGAGTTGGGTATAGCCTGGTAATTGGAATGTCCGCAACCGGCTTAATGTATAAGTATGCGGGCATTCCGGTTACCAGGCTATACCCAACTCTCAGAAAGAACCCCCGAATGCCGTATGCATTCGAGGTTCAGCAGCCCCCGAAAGGCTGCATGGAGCGCAGTCTTTTGCCCACAACCGGTCGGTTTGCTCTTCTGCAGTCTGCATAAAGCACAGCTGCTTATCTCTGATTACAATCTCACTTTCACCTATTAGGATCTCACTTTCGCCTATTACGATCTCACTTTCACTTATCAGAATCTCACTTTCACTTATCAGGATCTCACTTTAACCTGAATTCAGGAATCCTGCCCAAAAGTTCCAGCTGTTCCAGAGCCTTCAGAAGGCCGGAGCGATTTAATGCCAGAAGATGCCGGAGTGCCTCGTCTACCAGATCCTGGTTCTCCCCATATGATGAAAACGACGATGATAATGACGACGAAAATGACATTTCCGGGTCGGGATTAGAATAGGTTGTTTCTTCCTGAATACAGGAATATGTTACGGGGTCTGTGGCCTTGGGCTTGGATGCCGGCGGATTCAGAAGGTCCTCCGGCCGAAGGCCGAGAACTTTACATAAACTGCAGACCTTGTCATAGCGCGGCCGGTATTTTCCGGTTTCATAACAGCGCAGAGTCACTTCGTTGATGCCGGCGGATTCAGCCAGCTGTTTCTGAGTCAATTTCCGTATATTCCGATAGTATCGGATTCGTGATCCGATGGAATTCTGATGATCTGTCATAACCACCTCCTGCGGTGTCCGCCGCATCCTTTCTTCCTGTAGTGTAAACAAACATGTAAACAAACATGTAAACAAACGGCTGCCGGACCAATCCCCAAAAAACAGAACATATGTTCTTGACAGAGCGCAAACACACTGCTATAATGATTCCATAGAGTGAATTGACTCTATGGAATTTTAAAACACTCAACCATTCTTGTTCCTTCCCATCCGAAGGAATTCCAGTAATTTCTCTGTGTAGTTCCAACACAGAAATTCCATTTGAAAACAATAACGGCAGTATATGAGAGCATTAGAATTTAAGAGGTAGGAAGGATGTTTCCGGAAAGGAGCTGTATGCTTTGAATTACATGAATATAATCCGTGTAGAAAAAAACGAGCTGACAGAGGCCATGAAGCTGCTGCTGTATGAAAGGTATACGATGGAGCCGGATGAATTCGTGGTTCTGTATGACTTAAATGCAGACACCTTGTTTGTAGATCCTGTGGTTCCTGCGCAGGATGTGGACATGTTTGCCAGGATCGCCGGGTCCTGCTTTCCCTATATAAACGATCCGGACAGCGGACTGGCGCCTGTAAGTGAGCAGATTATCCGTACTTATGGTTTTCGTGTCTGGCTGATCCTCTTCGACTGCTATCAGGACCGGGGAAAGTGGAAGGCGGATCGATCGAGTCGGGATGTATATCCGGTCATCTAAGATATAGGGAGCCAGGGAAAAGCCGGGAGGATTTTCGAAAGGAACCCTCCGGCAGAATCCCCGGCTTCCGCTCCGGTATATCCGGGATATCTCAGCTTCGCGTTTCCGGGTCTGCCATACCGAACTGCCGTTTAAAACTCGCGAAAGTTTCCGCAAATGCCAGCATCGCGAGAACTTCCTCGTCCGGCATTTTCCTGATTTTCCGGATAAATTCTTTTTTAATCGCCGAAAGGGTAGGAGATGCCAGTTTGCTGCCGCTTTCGTTTATGATCCATTCTGCTGAATATCCGAAACGTTCTTCAATTAATTTTGCCAATGTCTCTGAGATATTCGTCTTTTTTCCATTGACCAGCTGATTCACATAGTTGGCGCTTATCCCCAGGGTGGAAGCAAATTCCACCTGTTTCATATTTTTTTCTGACAGGATACATTTTATCCGATCACCCAGTGTCATACCATACCACCTCAATTCTTGAAGCTAGCATATCATAAAAGTATCACCTAGTCAAATAAAAATTAGCTTGACATTTGACTTTGTTCGATATATACTTTGCTTAAGTCAAAGAAAGGAGGCGGATTATGAAGATTAAGTATGATAATCGAAGAGCGCTGATCCATGTGCTGGATTGCCTGGATGAATCGGAAACAAAACAACTGCTGGCTTTCGCCGCGGGTTATGAAGCCTGTAGAAAGCAGCTGCAGACAGAGGAATTCCCGGATGAGACGCAGAAGCCTCCGGTGGATCACTCTTGACCACCTGACTGATTAAGGAACCGTTACAGTAAAAGGAGGAGAAGGAAAATGTCACTAGTTACGCTCAAAGAGGTACTTCGTGAGTCCGTGGAACGAAGATACGCCGTGGGGGCATTCGACACTACCGGCTATCAGAACACAGCCGCGATACTGAGGGCTGCGGAGCAGACCGGAACACCCATGATCCTGATGGTTACGTGGGGGATGATCGAGGAGCAGGAGAACCCCGGGGAATATGTGAAGCTGACGCTGGAAATGATCCGCAACGCCAGTGTGCCGGTTGCGTTCCACCTGGATCATGGGGGAAGCTTCGAGGATTGCATGAAGGCGATTCACGCCGGTTTTTCAGGAGTGATGTTCGACGGTTCATCCCTGCCTATGGAAGAGAACATCCGCATCACGAAAAAAGTTACAGAGGCTGCTCATGCCTGCGGCGTCAGTGTGGAAGCGGAGATCGGACATGTGGGAGGCGCGGAGGGAGGCGCGCTTCTCAGAGATGGGGCGGTCGCGGACAGCGCGAATTTCACTACGCCGGAAGAAGCCGTGAGGTTTGTGGAAGCCACCGGGGTGGATGCTTTGGCTGTAGCGATCGGTACCGTCCACGGAATATACCGGGGGATACCGAAGCTGGACCTGAAGCGGCTGGCCGATATCCGCAGTCAGGTGGACATCCCTCTGGTGATGCACGGCGGTTCCGGTTTGACACCGGAGGCTTTCCGTGGAGCCGTGGAACATGGAATTAACAAGATTAACTTTTTCACCGGTATGTCCCTGGCAGCGGCCGGCGCGGTGAAGGAGACTGTCGCCGGGGCGGGTGACCGTCCGATTCATATGCAGGAGATTCAGGAAGCGGCGGACCGGGCGGTTACGGAGATCGTAAAGGAGCACATAGAGATCTTTCAAACGCAGCCGTTCACCGGATGCTGAAGATATGGAGGGGAACAGGATGCCAGATAAAGTAATATGCGTCGGGTTCTGCTGCGTGGATGTATGCATTCGCGGGGTCGCGCAGATTGATTTCAGCAGAGAGCTGATTCCGGTAAAGGAGACTTCCATCTGGATCGGCGGTGATGCGGTGAATGAGGCCTATGTGCTGAACAAACTGGGGAATAAAGTGGAGCTGATCATTGGCCTGGGCAATGATCCAACCGCGGACTTTATCCGTATGGTACTGGATGCGGCCGGCGTGGATTATTCCAAAAGCGTAACGAATCCGGACAGTCCTTCCATGTTATCGGTGCCTTTGATTCGGGAGGATGCGGAGCGCAGCTTTTTCAACGCAGCACGCCCGGAATCGCTGAGCTACCGTGTGGAGCCGGAGAAGATCCGGGGAGCGCGGGTAGTTTCCCTGGCCAGCCTCTACTTCCCACCCTTTGACGATGTGGATAACGCGTTGGCTGTGGCCAGGGCGGCGAAGGAGAGCGGAGCGATTGTCTGTGCCGATATGATGTATTCCGAGGGATGCAGACTTGAGACTTACCGGGATCTCTGGCCCTGCATCGATTATTTCTTTCCTAACCAGGAGGAAGCCCGGGGCCTGACAGGGGAAGAGGACCCGGACCGGATGGCAGAACGGATTCTCTCGTTCGGTGTGGCTAATGTCATAATCAAGATCGGAAAGCGGGGCTGTCTGGCCAGAAGCCGGGATACCCGCATGATCGTACCGCCTTTCCTGGTGGAAGCGGTGGACACCACAGGAGCCGGGGATAATTTTGCAGCAGGATTTATTGCGGGCCTGATGGAAGGCCAGGATCTGTACCACTGCTGCAGGTATGCCAATGCGGCGGCTTCGATCGCGGTCCGCCATATAGGGGCTTCCACCGGTATTCAGAGCCGGGAACAGCTGCAGGAAGTTTTGGATTCGCAGAAGGAGGTATCATATGCGTTATAAGAGATTCGGAAAGACAGGGCTGGATGTATCTGTTCTGACCACAGGGACCTGGGCGATTGGCGGGGCCAACTGGGGTGAAGTCAATGAAGTGGACAGCATCGCGGCGATCCGGGAGATGACCGCACAGGGAGTGAATCTGATCGATACAGCGCCCGGTTATAATGCCGGACATTCCGAACGGGTAGTGGGAGAGGCGGTCAGAAGCATACGGGATCAAGTGTATCTGACGACAAAGACAGCGGTCTACACCGGATACGACGGGAGCTATATCAAAGATGGAAGAGCGGCAAATATATTGCGCCAATGCGAGGAATCGCTAAAGAATCTGGGTACGGACTATATCGATATTTACCTGATCCATTGGCCGGACCCGAAGGTGGAGATCGGGGAATCTATGGGAGCCATGGTAAAGCTGCTGGACCAGGGAAAGATCCGGCATATCGGCGTATCGAATTTTTCCGAAGCACAGATCCGGGAAGCGGAAAAGTACGGGCCGGTGGAGGTGATTCAGCCGCCGTTCTCCATGGTAAACCGTGTGGAAACCGATCTGATGCGCTGGTGTGCCCGGCGTGAGATCGGAATCATGACCTACGGATCTCTGGGGGCAGGGATTCTGACCGGAGCGATACGGTCCATGCCGGATTTCCCGCCTGAGGATACCAGGAGAACCTTCTATCCGTATTTCGAGGAGCCTATGTTTACGCAGATTATGGAGCTTCTGAAAACACTGGATACAGCGGCGGCGAACCATCATGCGCCGGTAGCCCAGGTAGCTCTGAACTGGAGTATTCAGAAGGATTATGTACATACGGCGATTGTAGGTGTGAGGAATGAAAGAGAAGCGGCGGAAAACTGCCGTGGAATGGATTGGGAACTGTCACCGGAAGAGATGGCGATGATAGATGCGGCCATCGCGGACAATCTGGATTGAAAGGGGGAGTTTAGCTATGCAGAATCAGAGTGCCTATCTGTTAAAAGCGTTTGAGTTTGAGATCAGGGATGTACCTATGCCGGAGTGCGGGCCGGACGATATCATCATCGAAATTAAGCATGTGGGAGTCTGCGGCTCCGATGTGGGTTTCTTTGAAGACCCCACCTATGGAGGGTTCGTGAAAGAACCGCCGCTGCCATTTATCCTGGGACATGAATGTGCCGGAATCGTCTGCCGGACAGGAAAAGATGTGAAGCATCTGAAAGAGGGGGACCGCGTGGCCGTGGAGCCCGGAATCCCCTGCGGAAAATGTGACTATTGCCTGGAGGGACGCTATAACCTCTGCGATCACATGATTTTTATGGCTTCTCCGCCGTTTCAGACAGCAGCGCTGAGCCGTTACATATCCTATCCGGCTTTTATGGCATTCCAGCTTCCGGACTCTGTTTCCACTTTGGAGGGTGCCATGTTCGAACCATTTGCCGTAGGCATGCACGCGGCCAAGCGGAGCGGTATTTCTCTGGGAAAGACAGCAGTAGTGCTGGGCTCCGGCTGTATCGGCCTGATGACACTGCTGGCATGCCGGGCGCTGGGAGCTTCTGCCGTGATTATAGCGGATCTGTATGATAACCGTCTGGCGAAGGCGAAGGAACTGGGGGCGTCTGCGGTCATCAACTCCTCCAGACAGAATCTGATGGAAGAAGTATTTAGGCTTACCGGCGGGAAAGGCGCGGACTTCGTGTTCGAGACGGCCGGAAGTAAAGTTACCGCTGCCATGACGCCGGATCTGGTGAAGAAGGGCGGGAAGATCGTCCTGGTGGGCAATGTCCATGAGGATGTTCCGATCAATCAACTGCAGCTGAACAACAATGAGGTGGATGTCCTGAGCGTATTCCGTTATCACGGGATCTATCCGCTGGTCCTGGATGCGGTGGCGTCCGGTAAGGTGGATGTATCCGGGGTGGTATCTCACACTTTTAAATTCGAGGAAGTGCAGAAGGCGTTCGAATGTGCGCTTTATGAGAAGCAGACGGCAGTAAAGGTAGCCATAGAGTTCTAGGGGAGGGACTGGCCATGAGACCATTTAATTTCTGTATTCCTACGGAGATGTTATACGGAAAAGGAAGAGTAAATGAGGCGGGAGAACAGGTAAAGCTGCGGGGAGATAAAGTCCTCCTGCTGTCCTATGACAAAGCGGTACTGGAACAGATCGGAATCTATGATCAGCTGCATCAGTCCTTAAACGGGGCAGGAGTGCAGACGGTGGAGCATCTGGGAGTCAAATCCAATCCCGATGTGGCTCATGCCAGGGAAGGAATCCGGAAGGTCCTGGAGAACGGGATCGGTGTCATCCTGGCGGTAGGCGGAGGAAGCGTGATGGACGAAGGCAAGTGCATTGCCGCCGGCGCGCTCTATGACGGGGATGTCTGGGACCTGTACGAGGGAAAAGGGGAACTGTCGGATGCCCTTCCGCTGGTCACTATCTGTACTATACCGGCCACCAGCTCGGAGATGAACTGTATCTCCGTCATGAACAATGAGGAGAAAAAACAAAAATCAGCGCTGTCCGGACCGGAGATCTATCCCAGAGCTTCTATCCTGGACCCTGTGCTGACCTACGGCATTCCGATCAGGAATACTGCCTGCTCGGCCGCGGATATTATATCTCATCTGTCGGAAGCTTATTTTACGGAGCAGGAGCACTGGACACCGATCCAGGATGGATATTGCGAGAGCCTGATGCGCACGGTTATAGAGTGTATGGAATGCCTGCTGGAGAATCCGAGGGACGAGGAAGCACGGGACACGATGATGTGGGCGGCCTCCATTTCCTGGAATGAATTTTACCGCTGCGGCCTTGGAAAAACTTATGTACCCTGCCATATTCTGTCCCATCCGCTCAGCGGACGTTATGACACACCCCATGGCGCGGCGGTCTCCATCGTCACGACCGGCTGGATGCGCTACATGCTGGATAAAAAGGATGAGCACCTGACCGGGAGATTTGCTAAATTCGCACGGCAGGTGTTTGGAATCCGGATGTTCCCTGAGGCATTCCAGGCACAGCTGGGTATGAAAGCCCTGCAGGAGTGGTATCACCGGATCGGTGTCCCGGCTTCCTTTAAGGAAGGGGAGATCCCTACCAGGGAGGTGGATCTCCTGGTAGAAGCGGCTTACACGGACTGTCTGGCTAACGGGATAGAAGAGGAGTATAACAAAACCGCGTTGAAGGCGATGTATGAATACTGCTTTTAGACATCGGATTACCAGGATTTTATGTGTAAATTACAGAGGACACACAGATATACACAGAAATCAGAAAAACAGACAGGAGGAAGGAATTATGCAGGAGAATAACTGGAAAGATCTGGCCCACATTGGTCTCTGGGTAACGGACATGGCGGAGACGAGGAGATTCTATCAGGACATCCTGGGATTTGAGGCCCCCACTGCGAAAACCACGGTTGATCAGGAAACAGGTATTATAACAGAGATCGTATTTTTACAGAAAGGCAGTCTGATTCTGGAATGCATCTGCCAGCCCGGGACAGAACTTCCGGACAGAGGCAGGATTGAACATATCGCCATCGCTGCTGACCCTATAGAACAGGCGGTGGAGGAGCTTTCCGCCAGGGGAGTGATATTTGACGGCCCTATTGTACAGGACGAAGAGCTTTGGGGCAAAGGAGTGAAATACGTTACATTCCGCGGACCCAGCGGAGAACGGCTGGAGCTGAATCAGGTAATCCGTTAGGAAGGAAAAAAGAAAGTGGTGTAGGATGCATTGAAATTGAGATATGGGAATGCATCGATGAAGGTAACCAGAAAGGAGAGTGTAAAAATGAAAGCGGTTGTTTTGTGCGGAAAAGGGCAGGTGGAATACCGGGAGGTACCGGAGCCGGTGATCGGTGACGACGATATTCTGCTGGAGGTGAAAGCATGCGGAATCTGCGGAAGTGACCTGCATTTTTACTATGGCCGGCTGGAGCCCATGGGCCAGGTCCCGTTTATCATGGGACACGAATTTGCCGGCGTCATAGCAGGAATCGGTAAAAATGTCACAGACTATTGGAAGATCGGGGACCGGGTGGTGTCGGAGAATACAGGAGACGCCTGCGGGCGCTGCCCATCCTGTGCCGCGGGTAACTTCGTGGCCTGCGCACACCGCCAGACCATGGGCTGTTCCATGGATGGAGGATTTACAAAATACGTGCGGATACCGGGCAGGCTGTTACAGATGTACCCCAACTGTCTGTATCATATCCCGGATAATCTGAGCTTTTCGGAGGCAACCCTGATGGACCCGGCGGCAAACGGTTACAACGCCGTCATCCAGCAGGCCGGATTCCGATCAGGGGAAACTGCCGTCGTATTCGGTGTCGGGGCGCTGGGCCTTATGTCGATCCAGCAGGCCTATATCGGCGGTGCTTCCAGGGTGATTGCCGTCGGCATGTCCTCCGACCGCAGAAGCCGGGAGGCTATTGCCAGGAAATACGGAGCTACTGATTTCCTGGCATCGGATGAGGAAGAGGATCTGGTGGGGAGTGTCCGGAAGATAGCAGGCGAGAGCGGAGTGGCCGTGGTGGTAGATGCTGCCGGTGTACCGATGATCACGGAACAGGCGATTCGGATCGTAAGAAATGAAGGGGCGGTCGTCAGAATCGGAATGAGTGACAAGACCTATAACCGTGGGCTGGACGATTTCGCGCTGAAAAATGTCCGGATTATCGGACACATGGGTTATAACGCGGAATCCTGGAGAAACAGTCTGGCCCTGGCTGCCGCCGGCCGTCTGGATCTCAAATCCATTATCACCTGCGAACTGCCGTTGGAACAATATCATCAGGGGTTTGAAATGTCCAGAACACAGGAAGCCTCCAAAGTAATACTGATTCCATAGAGAATGGGTGGAGGAAAGGAGACTTTAACCAATGGGTGACTATATATTGGAGCTGAAAGATGTGGTAAAGACGTTTGGAGGCGTTCAGGCGCTGAAGGGGGTCAGCTTTCAGCTGAAACCGGGGGAGATACATGCCCTGATGGGGGAGAATGGAGCTGGAAAATCTACATTTATAAAAGTGATCACCGGTGTGCATCAGCCGGACAGCGGGACTATGCTGTTAGAAGGGGAACAGGTAACCTTCCGTTCCCCGCTGGAATCCGCCCGTATGGGAATTGCAGCTATTTACCAGCATGTGACCGCATTCCCGGATCTGACGGTGACTGAGAATATATTTATGGGCCAGGAGATCAAGAACAAGATGGGCTTCTATAACTGGAAGCGTATGAATCAGAAGGCAAAAGAACTGATAGCGCCGCTGAGTCCGGCCCTGGATGTACATAAGCCCATGTCCGCCCTGTCTGTGGCGGAACAGCAGCTGGTGGAGATCGCCAAAGCCCTGTCCAGAAACGCACGTATCATGATCATGGATGAGCCGACCGCGTCTTTGACGAACCACGAATGTGAGGAACTCTACCGGATCACCGAGAATCTGCGGGACCAGGGGGTATCCATTATCTTCATTACACATAAGTTCGAGGACATGTACCGGCTGGCCTCCCGGGTTACTGTATTCCGGGATGCGGAGTATATCGGCTGCTGGGATGTGGACCGGATCACGAACCACGACCTGATCTCGAAGATGGTAGGACGGGAACTGAACCAGATGTATCCGGTGAAAACCGCGCAGATCGGGGAGGTTATCTTTGCGGTGGAGGGAATATCCAGGGAAGGTTATTTCAAGGATGTGTCCTTCGACGTCCGCCAGGGAGAGATCGTAGCGCTGACCGGGCTGGTAGGGGCGGGCCGGACCGAAGTTTGCCAGAGTATATTCGGTATCATGCCCCCGGATACGGGGAGCCTTAAGCTGAACGGACGGGAGATCCATATCCGAAGCCCCAAGGATGCCTTCCGCTACGGGATCGGCATGCTGCCGGAAGACCGGCAGATCCAGGGGCTGATCAATGAGCTCCCGATCTATCAGAATGTGACTTCAGCCGCTATGGACAAATTTCTGAAATATGGGATTTTAAACGTTGAGCAGGAAAAAGAAGCGGCACGGGGCTTCTGCCAAAAGATTCAGCTGAAGGCGGAAAGCATCGAGGCCCCGCCCTCCTCCCTGTCCGGCGGGAACCAGCAGAAGGTGGTATTCGCGAAGCTTCTGGACTGTGACCTGAAAGTGCTGATCCTGGATGAACCGACCAAGGGGATCGATGTGGGGGCCAAATCCTCGATCTATGAGATTATGAACGAACTGGCGTCCGGGGGCTATGCGATCATTATGGTCTCATCCGAAATGCCGGAAGTACTGGGCATGGCCGATCGTATCGTGGTGATGAAAGCCGGCCGGGTGACCGGGACGTTTGAAAAGGGGGAGGCTACCCAGGAAATGATTCTGGAGGCATCTCTGAGGCAGAAGGAGGCGGGCGCATGAGAAAGATTACAGGGAACAAGAATTTTGGTCTGATGGTAGGTTTGATCGCTCTGCTGATCCTGGCCGCGGTTATTACTCCGGATCTGTATTCTGTAGGATCGCTGATGAATATGCTGCGCAATAATTGTGTATTTGTCTTTCTGGCTGTGGGGGAGATGATCGTGATCATCAGCGGGGGGATCGATATCTCCATATCCTGCATCATGGCCCTGTCGGGATGCGTGTGCTCTCTGCTCCAATTTAACCACCCCCAGGTGCCGGTTTTCCTCTGGCTGATCGTCGCGGTCCTGGTCGGTACGGTATGCGGGATGTTTAACGGATTTGTGGTGGGAACTCTAAAAGTCACGCCCATGATTGCCACGCTGGGCACGAATTACATATTCCGGGGACCAATGTCATTTAGTTAAGGAAAAAGCAGAGAATGTATAAAAATATTCTCTGCTTTTTTGCAAAAACACTTGACATATATCCAAAAATGTGCGGCGAAGCCTCTTAGAAAAATATATTTT
>NZ_JAWDIY010000009.1:0-195755 GCF_032380655.1 Diplocloster hominis
TTAAAAATATCTTGTAATATACTCATAAGACTATTATGCAGGAAACCGACACAAAAAGAAACCCCTAATTCCCCCATGAATGGGGGCTAGGGGGTTGAAGTGTCGAAGACACTTTTTCATATTCAAACAAAAGAAACGGAGGATCAAACAATGGCAACGAAAAAAACGGCGGTGATTCCGGAAGAAGAAATTCTTGCGGCCGCAACGGAAGAAAACATCAATGAACACGCATTACATCAGACTGAAACTGAACCTGAGCCGGATAGAGTGCTCAGCGCTGAAGGGGCGCCCGGAGACGCTGATCCCATCGACATTTGCCAGACTGATTCCGAATCTGCGAATCCCGAAGGGATGCCGATCGAAGACGCCGCGCGCAACACCCCGGAAGCACCGGTATCCCAGACCGGATCGGGCACTGAACTTCCCGGAGAATTTCCGGCCGGATCCGATGAATTAACTGCGCCGGAAGCTCCGGTGTCCCAGACCGATTCCGACTTGGAGGAGAAAAAACCTGAAGAGAGCCCGCCGGCCCGCCGAACCAGAAAACCAAGAGCCAAGAAAAGTGAGTCTGACACAGCAGCGGCAGAACTGTCCGGGGATGCATCCGACGGCGTCGAAGCTCCGGAGAAGAAGCCGCGCAGGCGCGCCGCTGCCAGACCGGCGTCGCCGGTAGTATCCATCGACGAGCGCCCCAGTGTGGAAACGGAAGCGGACAAAGCCCGCAACGATTTGCTGGACTTGGTAGAATCCTTAAAGACCAAACGGATCCTGACCGGGACCATTCAGGGCATCGAGCGCCCCGCTGACCATCCCTCACGTTCTCTTGCAGTCATTTATCATGGCGATATCAAGGTTATTATTCCTGCGGAGGAGGCGGTGGAGCCGCCGGAGGATTTCCGTGGCAGACTTCCGGAGGATGTGCTGCACTACATGGTCACCAAGCGCCTGGGGGCGGAGGTGGATTACATCATCAAGGGCATCGACGCCAAGGCGGGCGTTGCAGTCGGCAGTCGTCTTGAGGCTATGTCCGCCAAGCGCCGCGCGTACTATTTCGGTACAGACCGGGATGGAAACAATCTTCTCTACGAAGGTATCTGTGCGGAAGCTCGCGTCGTATCCGTCATTCGTGCCGGCATCTTCGTGGATCTGTTCGGCCTGGAGCTCTACATCCCGCTTCGTGAGCTGAGCTACCAGCGTATGCTGGATGCGCAGGACAGCTTTCAGCCCGGGCAGCGCATTCTGGTTAAGATCCTGAGCATCGACCGCAGTGACCGAACCCGTATCCGGGTCAGCGCCTCCATCAAGCAGGCCGGCGAGAACCCCTATGAAAAGGCGCTGCGGCGTTATTCTGTGGGCAACCGCTATGTAGGTACTGTCAGTATGGTGGACATGAACGGCGTGTTCGTCTCACTGGACGGCGGCATCGACTGTCTGTGCAGCTATCCTAAGCGCGGGCGCCCGCCCAGAGGCTCTCGCGTAACGGTACGGATTCTGGGCATCAACAACGAATCCAATCGGATCTGGGGCGCGATCACACACATCGCTACCCCGAGATGACTGGAGCGAACAGAAAATGACAAGGAGGTTGAACAACTATGCTTGATTACGATCTGACCCGCGCAGAGCAGGTCAGAAGAACGGATCTTGTGCAAAAAGCCCGCAGGATGATCCTGTCCCACATGAAGGTGGAGGCGGAGGACGAAACTTCGCTGACGCTGGATCACCGCGGCTACTATATGCAGATCTCGTTCTCGCCGCTGCACCCGCTGCTGGTCGTCTGCCTGGCTAAGGCGATCCGAAACCCGGATGGCGCACGAAAACAGCAGCTTGCCAACGAACTGAACCTGCACAGCGTGTTGGGCAGCCACGCCATCAACGAGGACGTCGGCTGTTATTCCTATCGCGCCACCCACTGGCTGGATACGGAGCTCACGCCGGAACGGTTCTTTGAAATACTCAGCCGCTGCGTTGACGAAGCGGATCGTGGCTATTTCAATCTGGCAGGATGAGTATATTGCCGTAATGCTCAGTGCGTATCCGCGTACCGGACAATCCCACCGCCTCCCGGCAGTACCCGGGGAAAGCCTCAAGTGAGAGCCGGGAGCCATACTGCGGCACTCCGGAGTACACCTTACAGCCGTCAAGCCCTCCGGAATCAGAACCAGCCATACTCGAAGAGCCGGCCATGAACGAACCTCATTTGCGCGAAACCGCGGCGTTGGAGTTGGTTTCACCTATGACTCTACCGCAACAGAACGCCGGGATACCCCCATTATCGCCGGAGATATATCCATCCATCCTGCGCGGGATATCAAATCATGGCCGGAACTGAACGCAGCAGACGGCATCATATATTTCTGCGTTTGGGCACTGCCGAGAGCGGACGGACGATACGATCTGTATATCGGCTGCGCCTGAGCCAAACCACATCACGCAGCGAGAAGCGCATCGGAAACGGTGCGCTTCTTTGCTGCAAAAAACAGGAGGTAAAGGACCGATGAAACGTAAAACACTCAAGAAAGCCCTTTCGGCATTCTTGTCCCTGCTCATGTGCATGATGACGCTTTTGTCTATCAGCACACCTGTGTTTGCCGCAACGACGGTAGACGCTTACATGGTGGATTTCCCACGCGACGGTGACAGCAACTACTCTGCGACGGCGTGGGGCCACTCTGCCACGTCTCTGATGGGCGGTTGGCGGTTTCTCAACAGCAAATACACAACGGTGCATAGCATCGGCACCTATAACGGTCAGGTTTCGTATTGCATCGAGCCCGGCATCGGGCAAAATGCCGGCGATACTCTCTCCCACAAGGATGAGACATTTTGGGAAAACTACCCCAGCCATCTCAATCCGACCATTTCCCCGGATACCATCAAGGTCCTGCTTGGCCGGATCATGCAGTATGGCTATCAGGGCAATGTATCCACATCCTGGCGTTCTCAGAACGCCTCGGATGCAGCTGCGTTAAGCCATATAATCGCTACACAGCTGCTGGTCTGGGAGACGGTTGTCGGCGAGCGTGACGCAAGCTTCAACAAGGTGGACCCCTCCGGCTATGGGAAGAGCGCGGTTTGGAGTTATATCCGGGATGAGCATCCGCTTCGCAGCCAGATCCGCTCCTATTATAATTCCATGGCCGCCAGCGTGCAGAGTCACGCAGAGATCCCCAGCTTCTGCGCACGAAGCATTGGCAGCGCACGCAGCTATGAACTCAAATACGACGGCACGCGATATACCGTGACACTGACGGATACCAATGGAGTGCTGTCGAACTTCTCGTTCAGCTCCCCGGAACCCGGAATCAGCTTCTCCCGAAGCGGGAACCGCCTGACAATCACCTCCGATACGCCGATTGCAGGCGATATCCGCGTAAGCGCCGGCAAGACCAACGGCGTGCGAAGCGGTGTGGTCGTCTGGACGGACGGCAACAAAGGCGCCGGCATTCAGGACGTTGTTACCTACGGCGAAAACGTGTCAGATCCTGTCAGCGCCTATCTTCGGCTTGAGATGGAGGCGCTCGGCACCATGCACCTGGTCAAGACCAGCGAGGATGGCGTTGTGGCCGGCATTTCTTTCACGATCTCCGGCAACGGCATTACCAAGACTGTGACTACCGGCCGCGACGGTACGATTGACGTATCTGAACTCATGGCCGGCACCTATACCGTAACAGAAGCGGACATTGAGCGTTATACGCCCCAGACTTCACAGCAGGTCACCATTGTCGGTGGTCAGACCTCGACCGTGACCTTCAACAACGTGCTCAAGCGCGGCGCATTGGAGGTGACCAAGACTTCAGAAGACGGATTCGTTGAGGGCGTAAAGTTTCGCTTGTACGGCAAATCCCTTTCCGGCCTGAGCGTCGATGAGTATGCGGTAACGGACTCCACCGGCGTGGCTAAGTTCCGTAATGTCCTGATTGGCGGCCCATATACCATCGAGGAGGTCGATACGGCCATTCGTTACGTTATCCCTGATCCCCAGTCGGTATCTATCCAGTGGAACCGGGTTGCAGAGCGCAGCTTTGCCAATATCCTCAAAAAGTTTACCGTGACCGTAACCAAGACGGACGCAGAAACCGGAACACCGCAGGGCGACGCCACGCTGTCAGGCGCTAAATACGGGATCTACAAGGGTGGGAATCTTGTCGATGTGTATTACACAGACGCCAATGGTCAGTTCACCAGCAAAGAGTATATCTGCGATACCGACTGGACGATCCGTGAAATGGAACCCTCGGAGGGGTACCTCCTCGATACGACGGAACACGCCGTTGGTGCAGCGCCCGGTCAGTATACGGTTGAACACAATACAACGGCTAACGCCGTGACCGAAACGGTAATCAAGGGCAGCATCCGCCTGATCAAGCATATTGATGCGGAACTGGAAAACCCCGAGAACGCGCCAACCCCGCAGGCGGAGGCTGAGATCCCCGCGGCAACGGACCCCACCGCGCCGGAAGGCTCCGCATATTTTGTTAGCCCGGACGCTGCCGCACCGGAGGATGCGCAGGGAACTGCAGCTTCCGATGATGCAAAGGACGCAGCCGAACCGGCAGCGGAAGAAACACAAATGCCCAATCAAGCCGACATGGAAACGCCGGCCGAGTCTGAGTCGGAAGCAGCCGATACGCTGATTCCCGGTCAGAATGAAGCGGAGCCGGAGCCCGGAAACGGATCTGTACCGACGGCGGAGTTCAAGCCCTCCGGCAATGCAGGCATTATCGAGCAGCCGGAAGCAGGCGCGATGTTCCAGCTTTATCTCTCCGGTGCCGGAAGCTATGACGCAGCCAAAGATAGCGAGCGCGATCTGCTCGTGACGGATGAAAACGGCGTGGCGCTTTCCAAGGATCTGCCTTACGGCCGCTATACCGTACACCAGATCGAGGGTCGGGAAGGACAGGCCTTTGTTCCGGACTTCACCGTATTCATCAGCTCCAACGGACACCTATACTCCTATATCCTGAACAACCAGACCATCACCAGCTTTGTCCGCGTGGAAAAACGCGATGCTGAGACCGGAAAGATCATTCCGGCAGCGGGCATCGGTTTTCAGGTCAGAGACCTGACCTCCGGTGAACTGATTTCACAGACCGTCTATTATCCGGCTCCGGTGACCATCTCCACATTCTATACCGCAGACGATGGCACGCTGATGCTCCCCTGCGAGCTGCCCTACGGCCGCTATGAGCTGATCGAGGTGACAACCTGCCATGGCTATGTGCTGGATACCGCCCCGGTTCCGTTTACCGTGGATGGGTCAGAGGCTGTCGTGACAGTTACAAAGTCCAACATGGCGCAAAAAGGCGTCATCCGCATCCGAAAGGCCGGCGAGGTCTTCAGCAGCGTTGTAAACGAGGGATCCATCTTCCGGCCTGTATATGAGAATGCCGGACTTCCGGGCGCAGTTTTTGATATCGCTGCTGCGGAGGATATTTACACCCCCGACGGAACCTTGCGCGCAAAGGCCGGAGATATTGTAGACACCGTCACCACGCAATCGGACGGCATGGCCGCCAGTAAGGCACTCTACCTTGGCAAGTATGTGATCACCGAGAAGCAAGCTCCGCACGGCATGGCACTTCAGACCGAACCGCATACGGTTGAGCTGGTATATGCCGGACAGGAGGTTACGGTCACCGAGCTTCGGGCAGATATGTACAATGAACGCCAGCGTGTTGAGATCAGTCTGGTAAAGACCATGGAAACGGATACGCTGTTCGGCATTGGCCAAAGAGACGAGCTCACGCACGTTACATTCGGCCTTTATGCCGCGGAGAAGCTTGTGGCAGCTGATGGCAGCAGCATCCCGCAGGACGGCCTGATCGAGATGGTGTCCTTGAATAAAGACGGAAAAGCGACGTGCAAGACGGATCTCCCCTTTGGACGCTTCTACCTGCAGGAGATATCTACCGACAGCCATTACCAGCTTGGCGATACGAAGTATCCGGTGTCGTTTGACTATGCCGGGCAAGACAAGAAGCTTGTCAAGCTGATTGCCAACGAGGGCGCAGCCATTGAGAATAAGCTGATCTACGGCTCCGTTTCGGGTCTGAAGGTTGATGCAAACGATAAGCCACTCTCCGGTGCAGTCATGGGTCTGTTTGCTGCATCCGAAACGAGATTCACGAAGGATACCGCACTGCTGACAGCCGTATCCGCCGAGGATGGCAGATTCCGCTTCGAAAAGATCCCCGCCGGCAACTGGCTCGTGCGCGAGATCGAGCAGCCCAAGGGCTTCGTTCTGAACGAAGAGCTGTTCCCGGTAACGGTCAAGGAGCAGGGACAGGTCATTGAGATCAAGATTGAGAACAAACTAATCCGCGGCAGCGTCACGCTGACAAAGTATGACGCAGACTATCCCGAGAATAAACTCAGCGGCGCGGTATTCGAGGTCTACCGTGATGTTAACGGGAACAAGGCGCTGGACAAGGACGATGTATTGCTCGGCACCATGGAGGAGTCCTCTGCCGGCGTTTACTGGATGAAGAATCTGGAGTACGGCGGCGTACTGGTAAGGGAGAAAACCGCACCGGAGGGCTTTATTCCGGACGAGAAAGCCTACTATGTGGAGATCGATACCGACGGAAAAACCTACACCGTTGAGAACGAAGCCGGAAAGGGCTTTATCAACCATGCTCTGAAGGGCTCCCTCAAGATTATTAAGACCACCAGCGACGGAAAGAGAGAGGGCTTTGCGTTCCGCATCACCGGCGCCAACGGCTACGATATGACGTTTACGACCGACGCCAAGGGCGAAATCTTCATTGAGAAGCTGCGCATCGGCGAGTATACCGTCACGGAGCTGAAAAACAGCGCCAGCGAAGGGTACAAGATCGCAGACCCCGTCAAAATCACGCTTGTTGCAAACGAAACGCTGACGGTAAAGATCCATAACGACAAGACGAAGGTGGATGTTCCCAAGACCGGAGACGACACCGATCTTATGCTCTGGATCTCACTGCTCGGGCTTGCGGCGGCAGGAGCGGGCTGCACAGCGTTTTTCTACCTGAAAAAGCGCAGAACGGGCAAGCATATTGCCATGAAGAAGTAAATAACACCAATCCGGGGATACGCTTGAACGCGCATCCCCGGATTCGTTATGGAGGAACGATATGAAAAACGACAGGCGTAGAAGAAATCGGCCGCGGAACCGTGAGAAGAAGGGCGTCAAGCAGTCCCCGGGCAAGGAATGCCGGCACGTATGGTCGGGCGGCGTATGCCTTAAATGCGGGTGCTTGCAGCAAAACCCGCGCTCAAACAGTGAAAAACTGCCCGCAGGACAAAATCATGCGGGCAGTACAGATCTCAGAGATAGTTGATGGGAAGAGCATGACCGAAGCTTTTTACAAAATCAGTCTGGCGTAAACGCAAGTTGCTCCACCCGGCTGTGCCCGCTGCCGGAGAGCTTATACAAGAAGCCGAAAGCATCCACGTCTTTCTCCTGTGGGCCGATGGGCTTTTTCATCCCCAGCGGACATGGTGTCCCTTTCTCAGTTATTGCCGGTGATGAACGTAGTATTGAAAGAGCATTGCAATCAGAATTCTTCATGCTATAATATACCCACATCACTCGTGAGGCTATGACTGACTGCGCTCAGACCAAAGGATAATTGGTGCACGGTTGTAAACGGGTGCAGAAGGAGGAATAAAGTCTATGACAAAGAAAGAGCTTGTTTCTTATGTGGCTGAAAAGGCCAATCTCAGCAAAAAGGACGCGGAAATAGCGGTCAATTCCGTATTTGACGGCATCACGGAAGCTCTGAAAACCGACGGCAAGATCCAACTGGTCGGCTTCGGCAGTTTTGAAGTGAAGGAGCGCGCCGCGAGGATGGGCAAAAACCCGGCTACCGGCGAAACGATTGAGATCCCAGCCGGCAAATCCCCTTCCTTTAAGGCGGGAAAGGCGCTCAAGGACACGATCAAGTAAAAACAAAATACAGCATCAGAGAGGACGGCTTGAGAAATCAGGCCGTCTTTTTCTATGCAAATTACAGGAGGTCATTATGAAAAAGATGAAAACAGGCATCGGCGTAATGCTGGCGCTATTGTGCTGCATCCTCATGTGTACAGGCGTTGTCTATGCTACCGGCGATGACACGGACGGCACGGAGCTTCAAGTCGCGCAGCCCGTCATCCTTGAGGTACAGCTTGGCCCCCAATGGGCGGGTGTTGAATTCCAGCTCAAAACGGATGCAGGCCTTTATCCGGGCACGATTGCCGTGGGGCAGGACGGGATTTTACGAACCGAGCTGGGCAATAGCGGCAGCTACGTCCTTTCTTGCCTGACTCTAAATGCCGCCGTGCCGGCGCCGGGCGATATCCCAAGTCCTGATGTGACGCAACAAGAACAGGAGCCGCTGACAACAGGCAGTGCGGAGAACTCGGACGCCGCTTCGCAGAATGTGCAAGAGCAGGATTCGGGCCATCCTACCGTCGGCGGGATTCCCGTGATGCACATTATCCTGTTTGTCGGAGGGCTCCTTCTTGCGGCAGGTTCGCTGGTCGCCATGCGCTTTATTCGGAACCGGCGCCCATCAGAACGCTCGCCGTATGATCCGGACGATGAGGACGATGACGAGGATGAATACGAATATTGACATCGCCATTCTGGAGAGCGCGGGCAGTTTAGAGAGGTGTATCTTTCCTCCAGACCGGTTCTGAATCGCAAAATACAAAACTTTTAGAAATATTATAATAAAATAATTAAAAACATTACTTTAGGGCTTGACTTTTGGATCCTGATATGTTAAGCTGTAACCGTGGCAGGGGCTTGCACTCAGGCTTTCAGTACTTCGGAAGAGCTCCCGGAGTTAGACTCTCCCCGCGGGAGAGAAACTGTTACGGATTTGCGCACTGAGCGATCCATACGGTGCAAGCCACAACTGAACTCATTGGCCGGAAAGCTGCTTTGATGACAGGAACGTGCTCGGTATGTAGAAACCGACTTTGCCGTCCTTGGTTTTCATGCAGTTTTCCGGCCTTTCTCTATATCCTGACGGAGGTGAAAGGAACCGTGAAACACAAGAAAAGGAAGAAAGGAATCAACCCGTCCGCCATGCGCTGTCAGTATTGCGGCGGCACCGTTGTGCTGCGCTCCGCAGACGGCATCTACCATGAGAACCACAGCCATACCATGCTCTATGTTTGCAGCAATTATCCGCGGTGTGACGCTTATGTCCGCACCCATCCGGGCACGAATATCCCCGTCGGCACATTGGCTAACCGCGAGCTGCGCACGCTTCGGAATCAGGCGCACCACTATTTCGACCAACTCTATCTAAGCGGTTTGATGAGTAAGCAGGACGCCTACCTGTGGCTGGCAGGGCTTCTGCAGGTACCGCTTTCCAAAGCGCACATTGGCTTTCTCGGTGAATATTACTGCAACGAGGTCATCGCCGAAAGCAAGAAGCTCCTGGAGCGGCGCAGGAAACAACAGCCGGCCGGATTTCGCCCATGCAAAGGAGGCGAAGCATCATGACGCTTACACAACCCCAGCAGAGAAAAGTGGAGCAAAACCTCGGCCTGGTCGGGAAGGTGATCAAGGACAAGGTCCATAATCCCGGTCAAAACATTATCTACAGTTACGATGACCTCTATCAGATCGGCTGCATTGGCCTCTGCAAGGCGGCATACAGCGATAAGGGAGGATGCTTCTCTACGTATGCATACAGGCTAATCTGGAACGAGATATGCACGGCGTTAATCTATGCCAACCGTCGGGCGGCAAAGGAGTGTGAGCTGATCCCGGAGGTGCTCGGGAAAGAAGATAGTTTAGACGAGCATCACGAACTGAGTATGATACTTGACCGACTGGAGGCCAACGCTTCCGAGGCGATGGCGAAAGGCATCCGGGCGATCCGTCTCAGCGCCGAAGGCTATTCCCACGCGGAAATCGGCAGCATACTCGGGGAAAGCGACAAATGTGTCGCCGCCCGAATCTCCCGAACCAGGAAATATCTCAGGTCGCATCCGGACCTTGCGGCATTCTGATTTATGCACAATTGAAAATGATACAGCAAACCCGCCCTCCCCAGTATAAACACTGCGGAGGGCGGGTTTTGCATTTTGGAGGAAGTTATGAAACTCTTCAAGAATAACCGCTGGCTGCTTATCCCGATCCTGTCCTCGCTCCTGCTGCTTGTCCTTATGAAAACAGTGCTCTTTCTCGGATATGTCCCGACTGAGTCCATGGAACCGACACTGAAGAAAGACTCATTTATTCTGGGGACACGGCTGTACGGAGATTTGACCGATGGGGATATTATCATTTTTGAGCGGGATGGGAGGCTTCTTGTAAAGCGAATTACGGCATCCGGCGGCGAAGCTGTCGTTCGGAATGGCATTACGCTGATTGTGCCGGAAAACTGTTATTACGTTCAGGGCGACAATGCCAACCACTCCTATGATTCCCGCTTCTGGTCGGATCCGTTTGTAAAGGAGAGCAGCATAAAGGCAAAGCTGCTGGGCTGATTCTTTATTCTACTGTTAGGGCTTTTGCAAGAGGAATTATTCATGCGGTTCTATCAAATTCGACTGAATAATCCTTTATGTTATAGCTCTGCATTTTTACAACTCCCTCCATAGTAGTTTTTCAAACTTGCTGGCGGCGGACGGTTCTCAAAACCGTCTCTGCGGACGGCAAGTCCACAGGGAATAACCGCATAAGCGGTGCAAGGGGGTGTAGCCACCTTGACGGAACGAAGTGACGAAACATTCTCGGTCATGCAGTTTTCTTCTGCTGACGGAGAATATTGTACATTATCTTTCCTTATCCCTTATAGATCGTCCACCAGTGCGGTGCTCTTGGCGTAGGCGGTGCTGCGCGCCTCAAAGAAATCCGTCTTGACCATGTTGGCGTCGGCGTACTGGCTGACCCATGCCATGCTCTCAGGCTCACTCTCATAGCCGGGATACAACGCCGAATAGCCGAGGCTTGTCCAGCGGAGATTGCCGAGGTAGCGGATGTAATCTGTGACCATCCGGCGGTTCAGCCCCGGCACCTCGTCCCCGATGACATAATGCCCCCACGCGATCTCCTGTTCCACGCCCTCCAGCATCATTTCCCGAAGCGCCTGCACGTTTTCCGCCGTGAACAGCTCCGGCTGCTCCTTCTGTAGCTCCAAAATAATGTTGCGAAACAGCCACAGGTGGGTGTTCTCGTCCCGGTTAATGTAGCGGATCTCCTGTGCCGAGCCGGGCATCTTGCCATTGCGTGAAAGGTTGTAGAAGAACATGAAGCCACTGTAAAAATAGATGCCCTCCAAAATGAAGTTGGCCATCATCACGCGCAGCAGCGTAGGGGCGTCCTTTTGCTCCTGGAACTCGTTGTAGCAGTTCCCAATGAAGGTGTTGCGCCGCAGAAGGTGCTCGTCGGTCTTCCACTGGTAGAGGATGTCGTTGCGCTCCACGGGGGAGCAGATGGTGTCCAGCATATAGCTATAGCTCTGGGAGTGGACGCACTCCTGAAACGCCTGAATGGACAGGCAGAGATTGACCTCGTTGGCGGTAATATACGCGCCGATGTTGGGCAGATTCGCCGTCTGGATGGAGTCCAGAAAGACGAGAAAGCTTAAAATTTTGTCGTAGGCCGTGCGCTCGGCCGGCAGCAGGCGGGGATAGTCCTTCACATCCTGCGAGAGATTGATCTCCTCCGGAATCCAGAAATTGTTCATGGCCTGCCGGTACCAGTCGCTGACCCACGGATACTTCATGTTGTTGAAATCGTTGAGGTTCGTTGTGTTGCCGCCGATCATCCGCCGCAGCCGCACGTCGATGTCACCCTCCGGATTAAAAAGTGGCTTTTTCTTCAGTTCTACCATGGTACTGCTCCTCCCTATGACGCGCAGCTTTCGCAGTCCTCCACCTCAAGGGACTTGCTGCGGATGTAGTAGATCGTCTTGACGCCGCTGTGCCACGCATCCAGATACAGCGCCAGTACCTGCCGCATGGTGTAGTTGTTGGTGATATACAGGTTCATGCTCTGTGCCTGATCGATGTGCCGCTGGCGCACGCCTGCGGCCCGTACCGACCAGCTTTGGTCGATGAGGTGAGCCGCCTTATAGTACCACCATGTATCCAGCGACAGCTCCGGGGCCACGCGGGGCAGGATGCTGCCCTTCTTCTCCTCTAAAAAGAAGCGCCTCATGACCGGGTCGATCCCAGCCGTAGTGCCGGAGAGGATGGAGGTGCTGGAGGTGGGGGCGACGGCCAGCAGGTAGGCGTTGCGCATCCCCTGCGCTGCCACCGTTTCGGCAAGCACCTGCCACTTGTCGGAGGTGTAGCCCCGCTTCTCAAAATACGCGCCGGTCTGCCAGTCGCTGCCCTCAAACAGCGCATAGCAGCCCTTTTCCCGTGCCAGTGCCGTGTCCGCCCGGATGGCGGCATAATTGATGCGCTCAAACACCGCGTCGGCGAAGGCGAGATGCTCCTCGCTCTCCCAGCGGATGCCGCGCTTTGCCAGCATGTGGTGATAGCCGCTGACGCCAAGGCCGATGCTGCGGTATTTGTGGTTCGTGAGCCGGGCGTATTCCAGCGGGTAGAAGTTCAGGTCGATGACGTTGTCCAGCGCGCGGATGGCCGTCTCCACCGTACGCTCCAAGTAGGCCTCGTCCTCCACGGGAAGATTTCCGAGGGAGAGGCTGGCCAGATTGCAGACCACGAACTCGCCGGGGCGGGTGACCGTCACCACCACCGTATCGCCGTTCTCCGTCCGCACCTCGGTGCTGATATGCTCAATGGGCGCCATATTCTGGGCGATCTCTGTGCAGAGGTTGGAGCAGTAGATCATGCCCGCATGGCCGTTGGGGTTCATGCGGTTGACGGCGTCGCGGTAAAATGCGAAGGGCGTGCCGGTCTCCACCGCCGAGCGCAGCACCAGCCGCACGATATCCTTGACGGTGACGGTGCGCTTTTCGATGCGGGGGTCACTGACGCAGTCCAGATACCGTTTCTCCCACTCCTCGCCCCAATAGTCCTCCAGCGCGTAGCCCTTGACGGTGAGGATATCGTGGGGACACATGAGATGCCACGGCGCGTCAAGATTTTTCTCCGCCAATTTCCAGAACAGATCGGGATAGCACACGGCAGGAAACACGTCGTGCGCCTTCATGCGGTCGTCGCCGTTGTTGGTGCGCAGCTGCAAAAACTCAGGGAGATCCTTGTGCCACGCATCTAAGTAGACCGCCACTGCGCCCTGCCGCATACCCAGCTGATCCACGGCGACGGCAGTGTCGTTCACCAGCCGGATCCAGCGGATGACGCCGCCCGCCGCACCCTGAAAGCCCCGGATGGCACTGCCGGTGGCCCGTACCTTGCCAAAGTACAGCCCCATGCCTCCACCGAACTTGGACACCTTTGCAAAATTGTCAACGGAGCGGTAGATGCCGTCCAGACTGTCCGGCACCGTGTCGATAAAGCAGCTGGAAAGCTGGTGATGGGGCTTTCGTGCGTTGGACATGGTGGGTGTGGCCATGGTGACCTCCATGCGGCTGAGCATATCGTAAAACCGCCTGACCCAGCCCATGCGGTCAGAGGCCTCATTCATGGCAAGGTGGAGCGCGATGCCCAGGAACATCTCCTGCGGCGTTTCCAACGGCTCACGGCTGCGGGACTGGATGACGTATCGCTTGAGCAGCAGGTCAAGGCCGGAATAGGTGAACAGCGTGTCCCGCTCCGGGCATAGAAAGCCCTCCGCAGTGTCGATCTCCTCACGGGAATAGCGGGCGAGGATATAGTCGCCGTACAGCCCCTTATCCGTCAGATAGCGGAGCTTTTCATACAGGCCTTTCACACCGCGCTCTGTCCACCGCGAGGCATTGCGCTTGGAAAAGGTGTGATTCAAAAGCCGTGCCGCGATGAACTCCCATTTGGGCGCCTCCACTGTGGTCAGTTCCACCGCCGCCTTGGTAAGGGCTTCCATTTTCGCTTCCATGGTCATGGCGGGCTTGCAGAAGCTCTCAAATTTCAACTGCAAGGCGCTGAGGGGATAAACCTCTTCTTCGAAATCCCTCTGGATCTGTCGTAGGAGGTCCTCAAGGGCATCATCCCCCACCTCGCGGGCGAGGTCTGCGCGGACGCGGCGCAGGGCGGCGCGCTTTTCACGGTACAAAATATATGCCTTTGCTACCGCATAGTGTCCGCACTCCATGAGTACGCGCTCCACCTCATCCTGTACACGCTCCACGGTCAGCCCACTGTTTTCCGGCAGGCGCTTGAGCACGACAGACAGCATTTCATCGAGCACCCGGTCGTCTATCTCCTGCCCTTGGCCGGAAAATGCCTTTTTCATGGCGTTCAGGATCTTTTCTTCTTGAAACGGGACAACTTCGCCCGTTCGCTTTCTGATATTCATCGGCGACCTCCTTTACATTAACCATCAATTTGCTCCATAACATCAAAATGGTTTTTCTCATACCGGATAAGCCCGTCCCGCCGCATGAGGGACAGCTCGTTGGAAAGCGCGCTGCGCTCTACGCTGAGATAATCCGCCAGCTGCTGGCGGTTGTAGGGAATATCAAAGGAATAGCTGCCGGTGCGCTTGATACACTCCGAAAAGTAGGACAGCAGCCGCTTTCGAATGGACTTGGGGCCGGTGTGCAGCACCCGGCGGGAGAGCTGCAAATTCTTCTCCGAGCAAAGCGTCAGCAGGTTCCGCACAAGCCGTACATGGCGCGGGCAGACATTGGCGCAGGGTTCCAGTACGCGCCTGATATTCAGCAGCAGCGCTCGCGTATCCTCGGCGGCGGTCACGTTGACCATCAGCGGCTCGCCCGGTACGCAGGCGTACGCCTCCGCAAAGACGCCACCGGGTCCGATACTGCTCAGGACGCTGTTATTGCCCCACACGTCCCCCATCTCAATGATGACTCGGCCGGAGAGCACCACGCCAATCTGCTCCGTGGCAACCCCCTCCGGGAAAATAATCTCGCCCTTTTGAAAGGCGTGCTCCTTCGCGTGCAGGCAACCGAGCATTTCCTCAATGTCCGACGGCTCCATTCCGCGAAAAAGCCGTGTGTTTGCTAAATTGATCTGCATATTTTTCGCCTCCATGTTGGTGTGCCAACGGACTTTCATAAATTATGATAGTAGAATAAAATCACAAAGTCAAGAGAAACCGCAAGGGGGTATCAAAATGATTCGAAGGATCATCCAGATCGATCAGGAAAAATGCAACGGCTGCGGCGCCTGCGCCGAGGCGTGTCACGAGGGCGCCATCGCCATGGTGGATGGCAAGGCGCGGCTCATGCGGGACGACTACTGCGATGGGCTGGGAGACTGTCTGCCCACCTGCCCCACCGGGGCCATTACCTTTGTGGAGCGGGAGGCCGCCGCCTACGATGAAAAAGCCGTCATGGAGAACAAGCAGCGGAAAATGCGGGAGCAGGGCATGACGTTGCCCTGCGGCTGCCCCGGCAGCCAGTCCCGGAATATTCAGCGGCAGGACGCGCCCGCCGTGGAAACGCCGCAAGCGCAGCAGACGAGCCGCCTTTCCCAGTGGCCGGTGCAGATCAAGCTGGTGCCGGTGAACGCACCGTATTTCGACGGCGCGCGGCTCCTCATCGCTGCCGACTGCACCGCCTATGCCTACGCCGCCTTCCATGAGCGGTTCATCAAGGGGCACATCACCCTGATGGGCTGCCCCAAGCTGGACAGCGTGGACTATTCCGAAAAGCTGACGGAGATCATCCGGGAGAACAACATCAAAAGCGTCACCGTCGTGCGGATGGAGGTGCCCTGCTGCGGCGGGCTGGAGCTGGCGGCGAAAAAGGCGCTCCAACAGAGCGGGAAATTTATCCCGTGGCAGGTCGTCACCGTCACGGTGGACGGTCGGCTGAAGGAAGAATGATAAACTCATCAGAAAAAAGAAAGGAAGAAGCACAATGAAGTATGTATGCAGTCTTTGCGGTTGGGAATACGACGAGAGCGCGGGTTACCCGGAGGGCGGCATCGCTCCCGGTACGCCGTGGAGCGAGGTGCCGGAGGATTTTGAGTGCCCCCTGTGCGGCGTGGGTAAGGATTCCTTCGAAGAGGCGTGAGCTTTCTGCAAGAGAGGCAAAGACTATGAGTTATGAAAACTGGAAGGACAAAATCAGCGCATTCGAAGTGATGGACGTGCGGGGCAAAAAGATGGACTTCTTCCCCGCATTGAAGGCAAAGGCTGCCGCGCTGAAAAATGGCGAAGGACTGCATATCATCCAGACCTTCGAGCCTGTTCCCCTGTACCCGGTGCTGGCCCTTATGGGCTTTGAGCGTCACACGGAGAAGGTGAGCGGCAGTGAATATCACGTCTGGTTTTATCGAGTGAGGAAAGGAGAATAACCGCATGAGCTACGAAAACTGGAAGGATAAGGCGCAGGGGTTTCAGACCGTGGATGTGCGCCATATACAGGGCAGCTTTTTTGAAGGGCTGAGGAAACGAGTCGAGGCGTTGGAGGTGGGCGAAGGGTTACACATCATCCAGACCTTTGAGCCGCATCCACTGTACGCTGTCATGGAGGGCTTGGGCTACGAGCACCACACCGAGCAGCGGGGTGAGGCGGAGTTCCATGTCTGGTTCTGCCGCACAGAGAAGAATGTAGGCGACAGCTCCGCCCCCTTCAAGCCGCTGGCTCTTTTGAACTATCCCATGATCGACGAAAAGCTGGGGCAGATCGCCGTGGATTTCTGGGAGACCACATGGCAAAGCGAGAAGCGCACGCTTCCCTACGAAACGCGGCTGCTGCTGTCCCTGACAAATGCTGTGGGTGCGGGCCGGATGCGGCAGGCGGCGCGGGAACTGGTAAAGGCATATATCTATGGCTTGGAAAGCGCAGCTCTGGACGATGTGTTCGAGCTGCTGGCATGGAATCAGGGCATCGGCTTTTTCAGCAGTGAGATCGGCCCCTCGGCGCTGTTTCAGGCATATAAGCTCATTAAAAATAGCGAGAAGCAGGGCAAGTCCCGGGATGAGATCTGCAACATGCTGCGCGAGAAATTCGGAGAGAAGAACCCGGAAATGCAGGTTCTGAACTAAAAAGCAGAAGGAGACGAACGACAATGGATAACAGGATGTTTTGTTTTCAGTGCGAGCAGACGGCGCTCTGCACCGGCTGCACGGGAAAGGCAGGTGTCTGCGGCAAGAGCGCCGAGGTGGCGCAGCTTCAGGACGAGCTGACCGGCGCACTCATTGGTCTGGCACGCGCCGCTGACGGCGATACGCTGGCAACGTCAAATACATGGCGGCTGATGGTCGAGGGACTGTTCACCACCGTCACCAATGTGAACTTTAACGAAAAGACTATCCGGGATTTGATTGACCGGGTACACGAGGAAAAGGCCTGCCTTGTTCCTGGCTGCTCCGGCTGCACCTCCCGCTGTGGGCGGAACGACGACTATGACATGCGCCTACTTTGGAGCGCACAGGAGGATGTGCGCAGTCTCAAATCCCTGATCCTCTTTGGTGTGCGCGGCATGGCGGCGTATGCCCATCACGCCATGGTACTGGGCTATATCGACGATGAGGTAAACCGCTTCTTCGGAAAAGCACTTTTTGCCGTTGGCGAGGACTGGGGCATGGATGAGCTGCTGCCCATCGTGATGGAGGTGGGCGAGAAGAACCTCCAGTGCATGGCGCTGCTGGATAGAGCCAACACCGAGAGCTACGGCACACCTGTGCCCGTCACCGTACCTCTGACCGTGGAGAAGGGGCCGTTCATCGTCATCACCGGCCACGATCTCCACGACCTGAAGCTGCTTCTGGAGCAGACCGAGGGCAAAGGCGTCAATGTCTATACCCACGGCGAAATGCTGCCTGCCCACGGCTATCCGGAGCTGAAGAAATACCCGCACCTCAAGGGTAACTTCGGCACGGCGTGGCAGAACCAGCAGAAGGAGTTTGCAGACATCCCTGCACCGGTGCTGTTCACCACCAACTGTCTGATGCCGCCGCGCCCCGGCTATGCAGACCGTGTGTTCACCACGGCGCTGGTATCCTATCCTGAAATCACCCACATAGGCGAAGATAAGGATTTCACCCCCGTCATCGAAAAGGCACTGGCTCTGGGGGGTTACGCCGAGAATATGGTGTTTACCGGCATCAACGGCGGCAGCACGGTCGTGACCGGCTTCGGTCACGGTGCGGTGCTGAGCGTGGCGGAGCAGGTGATTGACGCGGTAAAAAGCGGCGCCGTCCGGCACTTCTTCCTGGTTGGCGGCTGCGACGGTGCGCGCCCGGGACGCAACTACTATACCGAGTTTGTCAAGCAGACGCCTGCCGACACTGTGGTGCTGACGCTGGCCTGCGGCAAATTCCGCTTCAACGACCTGGATCTTGGAACCATCGGCGGGCTGCCGCGGCTGATGGATGTAGGACAGTGTAACGACGCCTACGGAGCTGTGAAGATCGCGCTGGCCTTGGCGGACGCCTTTGGCTGCGGGGTCAACGACCTGCCCCTGTCTCTGGTGCTCTCGTGGTATGAGCAGAAGGCGGTGTGTATCCTGCTGACGCTGCTGTATCTGGGCATCAGGAATATCCGTCTCGGCCCCACGCTGCCGGCGTTCGTCTCGCCGGGTGTGCTGAACTATCTGGTGGAGAATTTCCATATTGCTCCGGTCACCACCCCGGAGGAGGATCTGAAGGTGCTGCTGAAGCGCTGACAAACCGTAATGCGGCTGCGGAGAGGAACATCTCCGTAGCCGCCTTTTTTAAAAGCAATCATTGGAGGCGCGGTCATTTATCCGCGCCACTCATGAGTTGTCCGTTTGCTTTTTGTTCTTTGCTTCGATACTCCTACACGCCGCCTGCACCAGATAATGCTTCTCATGGCAGAACACCTGGAGATGTGAGGAAAGCTGCTTGCTGCAAAAGCCGCAACACTTTGTATCTTAACATAAGATTTATGGCTCGGTGCTATAATAACCTCAGCAAACTGGGCAATCGCCAAAGAAAGGATAGATTAGGACTATGAGATCACGACGGGAAAGCTTTCTCGTTTTATGCATTGTGCTTATTGCCGCCGTACTTGCAGGCTGCGGCACAGCCGAGCAGCGACCGGCATTGGAAAGGATCGAGTACACGAACCTGAACGACAGTGGTTCGAGGGAGCTTTTGCAGGAGCTGCTCTCCGACGCAGGCGTGTCAGATGGGCGTATTCAGGGCTTTTTCCGTCGTGTGGATCGCTTTAATGACAGCGTGAAGCAGGAATGGCTTACGGATGGCTTTGAGGAAGCGGAGCTGCTGTATACGAAATATGACCCTTACGCGATGCAGGACGAATGGACGGCGAAAAACGGGACGTTTCCGGGCTATAACTGCCGGATCACCGCCATGAACCTGTTTGGGGACTTCCTCTCCGTGAGCGCAGACTCTCAAATCAATGCCGGTGAAGATGTGCTGTTTGTGGACGAGGAGACGCTGAAAACAGATCCCGATGCGCTGGGCGGAAGCAGCCTTGCAGATTTCCGCGCACTGTATTCCTCCATGAAGGCGGAGGATACCACGGAGATCAAGCGTCATGTACAAACCGTACAAGAGGAATGGGCATCCCGCGGCGTTACGTTTCGGGAGAATGAACGGATCCGCCTCATCACGGTATTCTTCCATGATAAGCCGACCGAGGAGGAATCTCTGCTGTTTGTCGGGCATGCTGGCGTACTTTTGACGGCGGAGGACGGGACGCTGTACTTTGTAGAAAAGGTCGCCTTTCAGGAGCCGTATCGGATGCTGCGCTTTGCGGACCGAACGGTGCTGAGCGATTACCTTATGAGGAAATATGACACCTCATGGGGACAGGATACGGCGAGCCCCTTTATCATGGAGAATGACAAGCTCATGGACGTAAAGTCCCCTCATTCTAAACAATAGCAGAGGGCGGCAGCATGTGTGCTGCCGCCCTCTTGAGTCCCGAACAGCAAAGGCGGGCGGGACTATCAGTGATGGTGCTTTTGCGCCGTTCATCTTGACCGCTGACAGGCTCGACTGGGTTTGCTGTTTATTTCCTTACCATCAGCACTGCCTTTTTCCACTTCCTGATCTTCGTCCGAAACGTTCCAAAGGGCGCGACGGTATTGACATGGATGAATTTGTACACCTCCCACACCGCTGTTTTGGTGGCGTCATCCGCCCACCTTCTCATGTGCGGCTGGAACAGCTCCTCCTCGCTCATGGAATCGATCATGGTCTGGATCGCGGCGATATTTTCATTTAATTTGTCCTTCAATTCCGCCAAGGACAAAGGAGAATAGGTATCTGTGAACCATTGGTACAGGTCGCCCAGCTGATTCCACTTGAACTGCTCTGATGGTGTTTTCACTCCCATTCCGTGCTTCTCATCGGCCTCCCATTTCAAAAGCAGTGTTGTCCACCCCACCTGATACGCAAGATTCTCTGCCGGGGTTCTGTCCACCTCGGGAACTCTTTTATCCTTCAGGGGTTCCGGGATCGTATCAAATTCGGAAATATACTCCTCAAAGCTCTGATTGATCTCATTTTTGAGTTCCGCTTTATCCTTGTATGTTCTCAAAATATCCCTCCCTTACCAATTCTCCGCCAGATATTCCTCTGCATAGTGGACAGCCACCGCGCCGTCCGATACGGCGGTGACCACCTGCCGCAGCGCCTTGGTGCGCACGTCGCCCACGGCGAACACGCCGGGAAGATTCGTGCGGGTGGATTCGTCCGCGATGATGTAGCCGGATTTGTCCAGTGCCAGCTCGCTTCGGAACAGCTCCGTCGCCGGGGCGCGTCCCACACTGACGAACACGCCGTCACAGGCAAGGTCATGTTCCTCACCCGTCAGGACATTCTTCAAACGAAGCCCCGTCAGGCGGCTTTCGTGCAGCAGCGCGGAAACGGTGCTGTTCCAGCGGAATTCCACATTGGGCGCGTTCATCAGCGGCTCATGATAGACCTTCGTCGCCCGCAGGCTGTCGCGGCGGTGGATGAGATAGACCTTCTTTGCAATGCGGGACAGGGCGAGGGCGTCCGCCGCGGCGGAGTTGCCGCCGCCCACCACCGCCACGGTCTTGCCCCGATAGGGCGCGCCGTCGCAGGCGGCACAGTAGTGAACGCCCTTGCCAACGAGCGTTTCCTCGCCGGGAACGCCCAAGGGACGATGCGACGCGCCGGTGGCGATGACCACCGTGCGCCCCTGAAAGACGCCCTCGCTGGTTTCCAACGTCTTGATCTTGCCGGAAAGACTTACTTTGTACACCTCTGCCAGCTCCGTCACCGCGCCGAAACGCTCCGCGCTCTGCTGCATTTTTTCGCCCAGCGTAAAGCCGTCGATGCCGTCCTCAAAGCCGGGATAGTTGTCGATCTGCTCCGTCAGCGCCATCTGCCCGCCGGCGGAGAGCTTTTCAAGCACCAGCGTGGAAAGTCCACTTCTGGCGGCGTACAGGGCGGCGGTGTAACCGGCGGGTCCACCGCCGATGACGATCATATCATAGATCTGATCCATAATCGTGTCCTCACTGTGCCAGCGTTTCCTTGATAAACGCCTCGATAGCCGCCTTGGAGGCGGGAGCAACAACAGAGCCGAGCACCTTGCCGTCCTTGAAGAGCATCAGCGTGGGGATGGTGTCGATGCCGAAACGCTCGATGAGCTGCGGCTCCTCGTCGTAGTTGATCTTGCCGGCGATAAGCGTGTCTGCGTACTGCTCGCCCACCTTGTCGAAGGCCGGGGCAATGCGGCGGCAGTAGGGGCACCACTGTGCCCAGAAATCCACCAGCACGGGCTTGTCCGCGCGGAGAACGTCGTTTTCAAAGCTGTTGGTCGTAATGGTAAGCATCATAAGATCCTCCTATTTGTGTGCAAAAAGTTGTGTTTCAATATCTGTAATCGTGATGTGCGAGAGATAGGCGGCGCACTGTTCATTCATCTGCCGGTAGAGCGCATCCATCACGCCCGCCATACCGGAGCAGATGGCGCAGTCCCGGTCAATGTCCCCGCTGTGCCACGCGCAGTCCACAAAGCGGGCGTTCACCGCCTCCGCCACCTGCCGCAGAGTCAGGCTCACGGGGTCTGCCGTCAGGCGATAGCCGCCGTCCAGGCCCTCCCGGGTCTCCACCATCCCTGCCTTTTTCAGCCCCGCCAGCACGCGGCGGACGCGAGTGGGGTTGGTGCAGATGTTCTCCGCCAGCGCTTCGCTGCTGAGTGATCGTCTGCTGTGGCTCAGGCAGACCAGCGCGTGAACCGCCAGATTAAAGGAACTGTCCACCCTTATCCCTCCTTCACAAGCTCGTAGGGCCAGTCGATGACGCCGCCGAAGTCGTAGACGTTCTGATACCCAAGCGATAGCAGCTTTTCCGCGGCGCCTTTGCTGCGGCGGCCGCTGCGGCAGTAGATCAGCAGCGTTGCCTCCTTATCGGGCAGCGCCTCGGGCATTTCGCTCCCGATGCTCTCGTTGGGCACAAGGACGGCGTTTTCAATATGCCCGCCGTCGTATTCCTCCCGGGTGCGAACATCCACCACCACGACCTCCTGCGAGGTCATCATCTCATAGGCTTCCTCGGCGCTGAGCTTATGATACGCCGCCTTGCCGGGCGCGTCCTTTTTTGTTTTGGACAGCGTGCAGCCAGCCAGCAGTGCCAGCGAGGCGGCAAGTGCCGCAAAGAGTAATATCTGACGCATAATTAACCTCCAATGTAACTGTGTTTGTCACTGGTACAGTTTATACTGTAACTATAACAGATATAGTTTGGTGTGTCAAGCTTTTCCACCAATTTTTTCAACGGAAGCCCTCCATAGCTGTTGACAACAGGGTGAATATGCGTATAATGGAAAACGAGAATAAGAATAGTTCTTGCTTTTGGAGGGGTGCAGTATGCCGAAATACGCAGAGGAGATATTGGCCGCCGTCACGGAGCTGCAGCGGCATCCCACTGCGGAGCAGGTGTTCCTGGAGATGAAAAAGGAGCACCCCAGCATCGCTCTGGGTACGGTATATAAGCACCTGAACGGTTTGGCGGAGGAGGGGCTTTTGCTCCGCATCACCGAGCCGGGTTCGCCGGACCGGTACGACCGGACGGAACGGCACGATCACCTGATTTGCAGCCGGTGCGGGAAAATCACGGACGTTCGCCTGCCGGATATGCAGGAGCGGATCCAGAAGGCACTGGGGCAGAAGATCCTCTCCTACGACCTTAGGATCCGGTACATCTGCCCCGCTTGCCGGGAGCAAAAAAAAGACAATATTATGGAGGAGAAGCATCATGAACGCTAATGTATCGAAGCTGCTCAACGAGCAAATCAACAAGGAGTTCTACTCCGCCTATCTGTATCTGGACTTTGCCAATTACTACGCCTCCGTGGGCTTAGACGGCTTTGAGAACTGGTACCGGGTGCAGGCGCAGGAGGAGCGGGATCACGCCATGCTGTTTTATCAGTATTTGCAGAATAACGGCGAGGGTGTCACCTTTGAGGCCGTCGCAAAGCCGGAGTGGGAACGCGGCGACCACATGACCCCGCTGAAAAAGGCACTGGCGCATGAGAAGCTCGTCACCGCCAGCATCGACGCCATCTTCGCCGCCGCATACGAGGCCAGGGACTTCCGCGCCATGCAGATGCTGGACTGGTTCATCAAGGAGCAGGGCGAGGAGGAGAAGAATGCCGCCGACCTCATCACCAAGATGGAGCTGTTCGGCGGTGACAGCAAGGGGCTGTATATGCTCAACAGCGAGCTGAAGGCCCGGGTCTACGCCGTGCCCTCGCTGGTGTTGTAAAAGAGAAGATGAGCGTATTTGCAAATATGACCCCGGTAGACTGGGCCGTGATGATAGCGGTGCTTGCCTTGATAGGTGGAGCCTACTGGCTCATCGAGGATTCCCGAAAAAAAGGAGCGAAGGCGGGCGGCAAGCTCTGCGGCGGCTGTCCGCATTATTGCAGGATGGGCAGGAATTGCGATGGGACGCCTAAGGAACAGGCAGGCGCGACGGAGAATGCCAAGGAAGATCCGGAGCTGCCTGATGAGAACGGATAATGGCGGACAGCATGCTTTTTAACCTGCTTCTCAATATAGGGCTTCTCGTTCTGATCGCTACCATGCTGACCAATCTGCCACCGGTGAGGGCCCTCCTGCTGGAGGAAAAGCAGACATTCCGCAGTCGGCTTTGGCTTTCCCTGATTTTTGGCATGGTCAGCATTTGCTCCACCTATATCGGGGTGCCTATTCAGGGCGCAATCGTTAACACCCGCGTCATCGGCGTGATGGCCGCGGGGCTTTTGGGCGGCCCGTACGTGGGCGTCGGAGCCGCCCTGATCGGAGGGATCCATCGATATCTTTTCGACATCGGCGGCTTTACTGCGGTAAGCTGCGCCCTGTCTACCATAATGGAGGGCGCCATAGGGGCTGCGTTTTCCCGCAAATTCAAGGCGGGGGAAATCGGAGGCGGGGAGCTGTTTTTGCTCACGGCGGTGGCTGAGATGGGGCAGATGGCCATCATCCTTTTGGTGGCGAGGCCATACTCGGCGGCGATCGCGCTGGTGGAGAAGATAGCCCTTCCCATGATACTGATGAATTCTTTTGGCATGATGGTATTTATCGGGGTCTTCAACCGTATTTTTCTGGTGGAGGAAAGCCTGTACGGTGAGAAAATGAGGATAGCCCTTGCCATTGCGGAAAAAAGCCTGCCACATTTAAGAAACGGACTGCACAGCAGGGAGGATATGGCGGAGGCGGTGAGGATAATCCACCACTCCACCGACTGCGAGGCGGTCATGATAACTGACGCTAAGGAGGTGCTGGCAAAGGTCGGCGGAGGGGGCGAATTTGAGGCGCTCGAGCATTGCCCGCTCATCGCGCCCATACCCGACTCAATCCGGACGGGAAATGCGCTGATGGAGATATATACCGCCCAAGGCGATCAGCGGGAGATCTTCTGTCCGGTGCTGGAGGGTAATGTGGTGATCGCCGCGCCGCTCGTGGAGCAGGACAAGGTGGTGGGCTCACTGGCTATCATCGTGAAAAAGCGTTGGCATGGCTATAAGCCCCACCTGATAATCGTCACGGAGCTGGCCCGGCTTTTTTCTACCCAGCTTGAGCTTTCGGATCTGGATTATCAGAGGCGGCTGAGAAAGCGGGCCGAGCTTAGGGCTCTGCAAAATCAGGTCAACCCGCATTTTCTGTACAACATATTGAACACCATATCCAGCGTATGCCGCGAAAACCCGGACAGAGCCAGAGAGCTGCTTTTGACCCTGTCCTTATACTACAGGCAGACCCTGGAGAATGAACAATACATGATACGCCTTTCCACAGAGCTATATCAGGTAATGAACTATCTCAAGCTGGAGCAGGCCCGCTTTGAAGAAAAGCTGGCTGTGGAATTTGATATTGAGGAGGAGCTGGATTGCGTCCTGCCCTCTTTTATCCTGCAGCCTCTTGTGGAAAATGCGGTGCGCTATGGCGTGGATAAAAGGGGCTTCCGCATTATAAACATCAGCGCGGAGACAAAGGAGGATGCGGCGGTCATCGCTGTGACGGATCATGGCTCCGGCATACCCGACGAGGTGGTACGGAGCTTAAAGGCAGGGCAAGGCAAGGGCGTTGGCCTGCTCAATGTGCATAAGCGGCTGCAAAGCCTTTACGGAGAGGACGGGGGATTACAGATCACCGTTACAGAAAATGGCTCCCGGGTGGCTTTTCGCATCCCCTTGGGGAAGATCGAGGATCTTGGGGAGCCTGCGGCGATTTCGGCGCAGGGACGGGCGGTTTGAGGCAAAGCATGGGTATGAAGGATGAACGGGGGAGAAAGCGTATGAAAATTGCGGTGATAGACGACGAGCGCTCCGCCAGAAACGAATTGATATATCAGATACTGCATACGATGCCGGAGAGCGAGATATCAGAGGCGGACAGCGGAAGCAGCGCGCTTGCGCTGATGAGCGAGAATGACTTTGATATATTGTTCGTGGATATCGGGTTAAACGATATGGAGGGCACGATGTTAGCCGCCGCGGCAAGAAAGCTGCTGCCCGCCGCCCAGATAGTCTTTGCCACGGCTTATTCCCAATACGGGGTAAGGGCCTTTGAGCTGGGGGTAAACAATTACCTGCTAAAGCCCTTTGACCCGGCGAGGGTGCATACCGTGCTGGAAAAGTGCCGCAGGGAACTGGAGGGCGAGGCTGCTAAAGCAGCGGATACGCGGCAGGGCAGGGAACAGCTCCATACCTCGCGCCGCCTGCCGGTGAATATCAACAGGACTATCGTGCTGCTGGATATTGACCAGATCGTATATATCGAAACCCTGGGACGGGGATGCGTTATCCACACCACCCGCAAGGATTACGTTGAAAACGCGCTGCTGGGAGAATACGAAAAGAAGCTCGCCGGCAGCGGCTTTTGCCGGATACATAAGAGCTTTCTGGTCAATTTGAGCTACATAAGCGAGATCCTCCCCTGGGCCAATAATGGATTTGCCCTTAAAATGCAGGGCTATGAGCAAAATATACTGCCCGTGAGCAGGGAAAAGATAAAAACCCTGCGTCAGCTTTGGGATTTCTAAAGAGACGCTTTGAGCCGGCAGCCGATGTGCTGGCTCCGTTTATGCCGCGCATTTTACACTTTACACAGCGCAATATACACTTGGCGCAAATAAGCTTCCCTTAACTTTTCTTTTATGTATAATACAAAATACCCAAAACCTCGGATAAACGGAAGATGGAACCGTACAAAAAGAAAATAAGGAGGGAAAAAGAATGATTAGCTTTTTTGTATGTCTTGTGGTTTTGATCGTAGGCTTTTTCACTTATGGGAAAATAGCGGAGAAGGTTTTTGGCTCCGATGACAGGACGCCGCCTTCCCTTGCCATGACGGACGGCGCGGACTATGTGCCTATGAGCACGCCGAGGGTCTTTCTCATTCAGCTTTTGAACATCGCAGGCCTTGGCCCGATATTCGGCGCGCTTGCCGGCGCGTGTTGGGGCCCAAGCGTATTTCTCTGGATCACATTGGGCACCATTTTTGCCGGCGCAGTCCACGATTTTATGATAGGCATGATGTCTATGCGGCATAAGGGCGCCAGCGTTTCCGAACTTACCGGAACCTACCTGGGCAAGGGTATGCTTCAGGTGATGCGCGTGTTCTCCGTGGTGCTGCTGGTGCTCGTGGGCGTTACCTTCTCTACCGGCCCTGCCAATCTTCTAGCCATGCTCACCCCTAAGGTGCTGGATACCAAGTTCTGGCTGGTCGTGGTGCTTGTTTATTACTTCATCGCCACATTCGTCCCCATCGACAAGGTGATTGGTAAAATTTACCCGGTATTTGGTATATGCCTTATCGTCATGGCGCTCGGCGTGGGCGGCGGCATACTGCTAAAGGGCTACCACATCCCCGAGATCACCCTGACAAACCTGCATCCATCTAACACTCCCATTTGGCCCATCATGTTTGTATCCGTGGCCTGCGGGGCCATATCCGGCTTCCACGCCACTCAGTCGCCACTGATGGCGCGCTGCATCAGGACGGAAAAGGACGGACGAAAGGTATTTTACGGCGCTATGGTGGCGGAGGGCATCATAGCCCTGATATGGGCTGCTGCGGGAGTGGCCTTCTACAACGGTACCGGCGGCCTTGCTGAGGCTCTCTCTCAGGGACAGTCCGTAGTGGTATACGATATATGCTTTACCCTGCTTGGCCCCGTGGGCGCGGTGATCGCCATGATAGGCGTTATCGCCTGTCCCGTTTCCTCCGCGGATACCGCCTATCGCAGCGCGAGGCTGACCCTGGCGGATTGGTTTAACTACGATCAGAAGCCGGTCAAGAACCGCCTGATTCTAACCGTGCCGCTGCTCGCCGTAGGCGCGGTGCTGACACAGGTAGATGTGCAGATCGTATGGCGGTATTTCTCCTGGTCCAACCAGACCCTTGCCATGATCGCCCTCTGGGCGGCCAGCGTGTACCTGTTCCGCAGGAAGAGGAACTATTGGATCACCGTGGTTCCTGCGAGCTTCATGTCCGCCGTATCCTGCACCTATATACTGATGGCGCAGGAGGGCTTTAAGCTCCCCACCTCCGTTGCATATCCGGTGGGAATCGCTTTCGCCGCGGCCTGCCTCGGGGTGTTTCTGTGGAGCTGCGTAATGGGCAAGGGCAAAAACGCCAACACGCCTGTTCAGGAAACTCCTTACGAATCAGCGCAGTAAGCCGTAAGATAGCCTGTCGAAGATAATATAGAACACGCAAAGGGGCGGGGACATTCATGGGAATGACTTCGCCCCTGATTTATTTTGCTCCGCGGCAATAGCCGCCCAAGCGTTGTCTTTTGCTTTTTAACGCAGTATATTTATCCCGCCCCTTGCCAAATTGAAGGAAACACGGTATAATATGACTGAAAGAACCGAAGTGGTCATATTTCAAGGAGGCACAGTCTTGGCTTTTACCGATTACGAAACCGAACAGCTTCGCAAGGCGCTGCTGAAGGAAACGAGACGTTGCGCGGTGACGTTAGGAATGAAGAAGACCTCCGTGGATCAGTTGACGAAGGCCGTGGGTATCGCCAAGGGCTCCTTTTATAAATTCTACGAATCCAAGGAAATGCTTTTCTTCGCGGTTTTAGAGGGAGTCCACTCGGAGCTTTACAATGTAGCTGACCGGGCGTTGAGCGAAAATGGCGGCGTGCCGCCATCGGAGCGCGTGGCAAAGGCGGTTCTTGCCGTTTGCAAGCGGCTTTCCGACACCGGCGATATGGTTTTCATCGAAAACGACGCGAAGCTGCTCCTGCAAAGGCTTCCGGAACCCGTCAAAAGGGAGCATTATCACGACGGCGAAGCGCACATACGTGAGCTGCTGGAGAAACACGACCTCGTGCCTAAGCGCGGCGTTTCTCTTGCCGCCGCTACAGTTCGGGGATTGATCCTGACGGTCTCCCACAGGGAGCAGATCGGGGAGTTGTACCCGCAGGCGCTTCAAACGCTGGTATGCGGCGCTTGCAGGGAGTTATTTGAATAAGACAAAATGCCGCAGAGGTGCGGCTTTTCCACGGCGGGGCGGTTAGCTGCATCTAACCGCAAAACCGCACAAGCATCGGTTAGCTATTTCCCGCAGATAAAAGGACGGCTATGAAAGGACGAAAGAATTTCTGGGACAGAGATGCCGGTTGGTACGATCGCTTCAGCCGAGTGTGTAAAAATGGAGGTGTGATATGTCATTCATTGAAAACACCCGCAAGCCCGTAGGCTTTGGCGGGAAAATTATGGTCGCCATGATGAATGTCGGGCACAGCGCCGTGGCCCGGTGGGGGCTTCAATTTCTGAATGCTGCGCCGGACGCCAAGGTGCTGGACTGCGGCTGCGGTGGCGGGGCGAACATGAAAAGGCTGCTGAAAAAATGCCCACAGGGCATTGTCAAGGGCATCGACTATTCGCCCGTCAGTGTGGAGAAGGCTCGAAGCCTCAACCGAGCCGCAATTCAGGAGGGGCGCTGCGTGGTGTGGCAGGGCAGCGTGGAGCGTATCATTTTCGCAAAGGACTGGTTCGATGCGGTCACGGCGTTTGAAACCGTCTATTTCTGGCCCAATCTGCCGCAGTGCTTCCGGGAGGTTTACCGGGTGCTGAAGCCCGGCGGGACATTACTCATCTGCAACGAAAGCAACGGCGATACGGACAAGGACAAGAAGTGGACGGAGATCATCGGCGGCATGACCATCTACAAGGACGCCGAGCTGAAGACGTATCTGGAGCAGGCGGGCTTTCACGATGTACAGATACACAAAAAGAAAGGCTGGCTCTGCATTACGGCGCGGAAATGAGGGAGAAGCAGACAGATGAAAGACAAGAAGCTCCTATTCGACCGCAAAGGCCATGTGCTGTATTCAAAGCCTTGCAAGAAAGAAATCCTGGCGAAAATCGCCCTGCACTATCCGGAAGCGGAGCGGGAGACGATATGGGAACAGGTACAGCGGCAGTATGCGGACTTTCTCTCCGACTGGCGTACCGATTTGGGCGGCAAGCGGAACTTCCACAACGGCGTAGGCGGCACCTACGACTGCATCGCCATCATGAGCTACTACACAGTCTGCAAAGCCGTCACATCCTTCCGCGAGATCGAGGAGATGGAGGAAAACCTGATCCTGCCGATCTTCCGCAGGCTGCGGTTTGTGGACTGCAACAAGCCGTTCTGGAGGAAGCTGATGTACAGAGCGTTTGTGCAGGCGAAAGGCGGCTGCGACAAATGGCACGATTACGAGATGACGGTTGCACCGTATGAAACCGACAAACCTATTTACTATGAATTTACATCGTGTCCGGCAGCGGAATTTGCCATCCGGCACGGCCTTACGGATATCATGCCCGCCCTGTGCAATGTGGACTATGCTTCCATGGAGCTGCTCCACGCAAGGCTGGTGCGGACGACCACCTGCGTGGACGGCTGCAAATGCGACTATACCATCTGCGGCGACAAAGACCCGTACTTAAAGGAACATCCCGAATACCGGGACGAGGCAGGATTCAGAAGAAACAAATGATACTGCAACGCAAAGGCGGTGAAGCAAATGGAAACTTTTCTCGGAATCATGATTCCTTTCCTGGGAACAACACTGGGCGCGGCCTGACGGCGCTGCTGAAGGAGGTGCCGCTGCTTTTGCAACAGCTATGACATCAGCTACGCCGGTCTGCATCCGAAGATCGTCGGGCATCGAAGGAAAACGCTCGGTCGCGGCGACGACCGCTGGGATTTTTGCATGAAGACCGTTAGAAAAGAAAGGAGTCCCAAGAATGAAGCCTGACTACAAAAACTGGATCCCCAAGGAAATGCTGTTTTTGCTCATCGCGGGGACGGTGCTGTCCCTTGCGCTGCTGCTCGTTTTCGGTGTATTTGGCATCGGTGTGAGCGGAAAGCTGCGCGTCGTGCTGGGCGTGGTATTCGGCATCGCCTTTGTCATCTATGCAAAGTACACCGAGTGGTGCGTGTATGCCTATCGGAGCTTTTCCTATGACGGCGAACGCAAACTCTCAAAGGAGATCATTGACGGCACGGCGGAGCATATCACGCTGCCGGAGGGCGGCGTGGGACTGGATATCGGCTGCGGCAGCGGCGCGCTGACCATTGCCTGCGCAAAGCGCAATCCGCAGGGGAAAATGGTCGGCATTGACCGTTGGGGCAAGGAATACGCCTCCTTCAGCCTGCCGCTGTGCGAAAAAAACGCCGCTGCGGAGAGCGTGAAAAACGCTTCGTTCCGGCGCGGGAACGCCGTAAAGCTGGATTTCCCCGACGAGAGCTTCGACGCGGTGACCAGCAACTATGTCTATCATAATATCACAGGAGCAGACAAGCAGGCACTTCTGCTGGAAACACTGCGGGTTCTGAAAAAGGGTGGAACATATGCCATCCATGACCTGATGTCGCCCAGTAGATACGGCGATATGCAGGCATTTGTCCAAAAGCTTAGGGATATGGACTATGAGCGCGTGGAGCTGATCGACACGACCGACGGCAGCTTCATGACACCGAAGGAAGCCAAACGCCTGATGCTTCGCGGCTCAACATTGCTGCTGGGAATAAAGTAAAGCATCGATGACATCAGCAATGCTGGTCTGCATCTGAGGCTTACTTGGATGAGAACCATGGCATTGGGGCGCGGCGGCAGGCGGTGATCCTCTCTCAGGAGCCGCTGGACGAAAAAGCCTTTCGCGCTGTCATTGACGCCACCGGTTATGCCACGGGGATATCCAAAAGAAGATATGCGAAAAGAAGGAGCCGTTCCCGTTCTTGAGGTGATCTTTGGAGAGCCGCTTTCGGGCGGCTTCTCAAGGACTATATGGTTAGAGCATGCTAACCAATAAACATTCAAAGGAGGCGAGAGCAAATGTCCGAAGAAATACTAGTCAGGCAGGGCGCGCCCACGCTGGCGGACATCAAGACGGGGAGCTTGTTTCCCTGCCCCTGCGAGAACCGCGAGGCGCTGCTCGCCGACATCCGGCAGCTGAACCGGCGGCTGTCGCCCAAGGGGCCGTGCCTGCTGCCGCTCCACTTTCTGCTGGGGCAGGCGCTCCTTTTACCTATACCGCCCCGCCGGACTGCGGCGGAATTTGCGGAATGTGCAGGCGTCCGAGCTGCTGCAATGCCGTGCCAGAGCTAAAAGAGGTATCTCCCGGTCATCTTGTGCGCTGTATCAGCATACCGGAGGTGCATCTATGAGCGAAATTCTGCTTGAGGCCAAGGGGCTGGCAAAGGAGTTCACTCTGAAAAACAGAAAAAAGTACACGCCGTTTCCGACGTGTCACTTGAGATATTCAAGGGTGAAACTCTTGCCCTCGTGGGTGAGTCCGGCTGCGGCAAATCGACACTTGGACGAGCGCTTATCCGGCTCATAAAGGCGACGTCTGGAGAGATAACGTTCGGCGGAACTAATATCACCGCGCTTGGTGAGAATGATTTCGGCCCATACCGTCGTCGTATGCAGTTCATATTTCAGGATCCCTACGCCTCCCTTAATCCGCGCATGACCGTGCGCGACATTGTGGCGGACCGCTGAAAACGCACAAGCTCTGCCACACAAGGGAGGAAATGACCGAACGCGTGCCCTCGCTTCTGCGCGACGTCGGTATCCCGGAGGAGTTCCTCTTCCGCTACCCCCACAAGTTCTCCGGCGGGCAACGCCAGAGGATAGGTATTGCCCGCGCCATCGCCCTCGACCCAGCACTCATTGTCTGCGATGAGCCGGTTTCCGCGCTTGATGTTTCGGTTCAGAATCAGATACGCTCCTGTTATTGATATTTTTATATTTTTTCGAAAAAATTGAGCACCTACCTACGCAAGCAACGTAGAGAGGTGCCCAATTCCGTAGGGAGAGAAAAAATGGCCATTCTAATCACAAACTCTTTTCCATCTCGATTAGGTTGTCCTCACCGCCTCTGTTTCGATAGCCGAAGCGGCAAGTATACCCCATCTTTTCATAGAATGGCATGGCGGTCACAGAAGATGTGAGCCATACGCGACCTGCAATTGTGCATAGTTCATCACTTTCCAACACTTCAAAAAGCTTCCGTCCGTACCCCCGCCCTATATACTCTGGAAGCAAGAACGCGGCAACGATCTCTGGCGTATTCTCATCAGGAACTACCGAGCCGCAACCGATAATCTTACCATCATGCCAAAGCACATAGGTATGACCCGCTTTTGCGATTTCTGCAATCGTATCAGGTTCATACCTGCCATAGAGATACGCGATCTCATGAGAAGGGCAGTCGATAGCATTTACCTCCACCAGTGTACGGCGGATGAGGGAAGAAATCGGATGCTCGTTGCCGCTACAAAAAAGCTTTATCTCCACACACAATATCAGGTGTTGGGATAGGGCTCTAAAAATGCGTGGAAGTGACGCATAGGCAGGTTCGTGCCCCAAACAATACGCATATTGGGGATACTCTCACGATCCTCATAGAGTGCCTTTACAGCAGCAATGACATAGTCCAGATGCTCCTTGGTCAGACGGCTGCGGTCGATGGCGAAACGTACCACGTTGGCCACCTCTGCCTGCTGCTCGGGCGTCTTGAGGTCGTACTCCATGGAGTAGTCACCCAGCTCGGAGGTGCGGATACCGTAGCGGCGGATCAGCTCGATGGAGAAGCCCTGGCCGGCAAAAGTGTCGTGACCGCGCTTGCCATCGAAGAACTCATCCATATTGATATAGACGGCATGGCCGCCAGCGGGCAGCACCACGCCTTTGACGCCGGCATCGTAGAAGCCCTCAGCCAGATAGTTGCACTGTGCCACGCGCTCTTCCATGTAGTTGAAGTCGCAGCTTTCGTACATACCAACAGCCAGCGCCATAATGTCACGGCCGGACATGCCGCCATAGGAGTCGTTGCCATAGCAGGAGATCTGCTTGACCTTCAGGCGAACGCCCACGTCCATCTTCGTGGTCCCGTCTTCATTGAAGTCGGAGAAGTTCTTCCAGAATAGGCCCTTGTCGCGGAAGGCCAGCATACCGCCCATGTTGGCGTGGCCGTCCTTTTTGGCGGACATGCAGAAGCCGTCGCAGTAGGAGAACATCTCGGTAGCGATCTCGGCGATGGATTTGTCGGCATATCCATCTTCGAACTTCTTGATGAAATACGCGTTCTCAGCCCAACGGGCAGCATCCAGAATGTAGGGGATGTTGTTCTTATGCGCGATCTCGCTGACTGCACGCAGGTTGGCCATGGACACGGCCTGACCACAGACGGGGTTGTTTGTGATACAGGAGAAAATCAGCGGGACATTATCTACACCAACAGCATCAATGAGCTCCTGGAGTTTATCCAAGTCCATATTGCCCTTAAAGGGATTTTTCTCATAGCGGCCGTCCTCGGGAACCTCATACAACAGTTGCTTATTGTACAGATTGCGAGGGATAGAGCCCATTTGCTTGATGTTGCCCTCAGTGGTGTCAAAGTGACCGTTGGAGGGGATGGTGAAGATCTTACCGGGATAACGCTCGGCGAGAATCTTCTTCACGATTTCCATCAGCACAGATTCGGCAGCACGGCCTTGCTGAATGATGAAAGTATTGGGGCGCTCCATCTGGGCAGCACCACCATTAAAGAGACCACCCTCATACTCACGGAGATAGACTTCTTCTATCATCTTCTCCACATCGCGGCAGTCGGTACGGACCAGATCCAGAATCTTCTTCCAGTTCTTCTCGCCGCCGCGCTCAAAGATGTCGCGGAATGTATCCAGCAGCACATAATAGCCGGTATTGCGGCCATAGGCTTCATCGCCCATAAAGAGAGCTGCCCATTGGTGGTTGGTCATGGCAGTGGTACCGGAGTCGGAGAGCATGTCCACCGTCAGCATGCCAGCGGGGAAAGCAAACTCATTGTAGTGCAGTGCTTTCAGCACACGTTCACGCTGTTCTACCGTCACATCGGGGATGTCGCGGACAGCAAAAGAAAAATGATGGGGCGCAGGAACGGGTAATGTGTACTTGTTATTCATGATACTGACCTCCATGATTGATGCCGCATTGCGGCGTGAATTTAGAGGATACCCCGGTCGGTGTTATAAAACACTTGGCGGACAGCATCGCAGATATAATCGCGTAAAGAGAGGGGCCTGCCCCGAAGTTAGAGGTAGCAAGAACAGGGCAGGACCCCTGGAAATGAACGATGCAAGTTAGAGAGTAATTACTTGCTCTTTGCCAAAACAGCACAGAGCAGTCGATAGGTACGCTCTGTGGAGGCAATGCTCAGGTGCTCATTAGGAGTATGAACATCACCCATGTTGGGGCCGATGGATACACAGTCCAGATTCGGGATACTGTCAGAGAACAGGCCGCATTCGATGCCGGCGTGTACAGCATCCACGGTGGCTTCCTTGCCGAACAGTTCCTTATAGCATACCAGTACGGTATCCTTCACCACGGAATGGGGGTTGTAAGCCCAGCCGGGATAGTTGCCGTCCACTGTCACTTCTCCGCCGGCCAGTTCCACAATGGCGCGCACCTTGCGGACGATCCATTCTTTCTGGGTAGTCATGGAACTGCGGGTCGTGGTGGAGAAGGTCATGTCACTATCAGTCAGCTTCATCAGACCAAGGTTGGTGGAAGTCTGGACGAGGCCAGGCATGTCCACGCTCATTTCCTGTACGCTGTCGGGCAGAGCCACCAGCATTTTGGCAACCTTTTTCGTGTCGGCACAGGTCAATGCAGATACTGTTCTGGTATCACCAGCGGCGGCATCAACGACCATATTGGGCTCGGTGGTAGCATATTCCTTGGCGAACACGGCACCTAGCTCCAAGACCTTCTGTACCACTGCAGCGGCATCATCAGCCAGTATCACGCAGGAAGCAATGGGGGCAATAGCCGTTTCACGGGCGCCACCCTCCAGAGCGACCAGCTTGTAGCAGGTGCTCTCGCTCAACTCAGCCAGCAGACGGCCCATAAGTACATTGGCATTGGCACGGCACTTGTCGATCTCAACGCCGGAGTGACCGCTGGTAAGGCCCTTGATCTGAACGGTCACAGCAGTGCCCGTAGCCTCCTTAAAGGAGACAGGCAGCTTGCCGCGCACATTCACACCACCAGCGCAACTGCACATCAGTACACCCTCATACTCAGAGTCCAGATTGATCAGCTTGTGACCGGTCAGCTTGGTGCAGTCAAGAGCAAACGCGCCAAGCATTCCGATTTCCTCGTCGGCAGTGATAAGGGCTTCAATAGGAGGATGTGCCAAAGAGTCATCGCTCAGGATCGCAAGGATCATTGCCACAGCAATACCGTTGTCGCCGCCCAGTGTTGTACCCTTGGCGCGGATGTCATCGCCGTCCACATAAATCTGGATACCGTCGGTGAGGAAGTCGAAGTCCACGCCTTCGTTCTTCTCGCAGACCATATCGTGATGGCCCTGCAGAATAATCGTATCAGCGTTTTCGTACCCTGCACTGGCGGGCTTGCGGATAATCACATTATTTGCCGCATCCCGGTAGCTCTCCAGTCCGCGCTCTTTAGCAAAACTGATCAGGTAGGATGCTATGCCGTCTGTGTTGCCTGATCCGCGGGGAATAGTGCAGAGCTTCTCAAAATATGAGAACACGCTTTTCGGCTCGTAATTAGCAAGCACACTCATGTTTTTTCCCTCCTGTTACTTTCGTTTCGGTGGGGTCATGTACGTCAAACGGCTCTGCCGCAACCCCATTTTGGCGTATACCTCACACAGCTTTAAAGCAGACTGCGCTGCCTCCAGGACGGGAACATCGTAGCCCTCAGCCAACAGATCATGCTTGATGCGTTCTGCCACATCCACAAAACCTGTGCAGCCCATAACGATTGCCTGTGCGCCATCCTCTCGGATAGCAAGAAGGGACTGTTCGACCAATGCTTTGCAGAGCTTCTCATGATCCTGCAATTCCTCTACTGGGATGTTGACATTACGGATGCTGACAATACGGCCATTCAGCTTAGCCTTAGATACATTCCCTTCCATAAGGGATACCACGTTCGGCATCACCGTCACGATGGAAATATTATCGGCAAGTCCCAGTGCAAAGTGTGTTGCTGGCTCGAAGCCGCCAAAAACAGGAATGTCCACATACTCGCGTGCTGCCTTTACTGCAGGATCGCCAAAGCAGTTGATAAAGATTGCCTGAAAGCCGTCTTCTTCTCCCTGTTTGGCAAGTCTTAGAACATCTGGCGCAGCCAAAGCCTCATCATACTCACATTCGATAGAGGGAGGTCCGGAAGTGATCTGATACGTCTGTACTTCCGTATCAGGTTCCAAATATTTGCACATATACTTGAACATTTCCGGTGTCAACACATCCCCCGTGACGGGAAGCAGGTTCAGGATCTTGACACTCATTACAATTCACTCCTTTTCAGCAGTCTGTGTAAGTTTCAGGTTCATCGCATAAATAGGATTGATCTTCTCATTCTTGATGATCAGTGCACCAAGGCAGTAAACAACAATGGCCACGACAATACCCATAAGCGTGGGTACAAAGAACGTTCCCCACTTGGCGACAGCGGCGCCTGCCAGCCACGATACAACACCGATCCAATTTACTCCTTCAAACGGCTCCCACAGATCCGCGCGCCCTTTTCCCATAATCCAGTAGTCGGCGATAGCAACGCCGGCAACAGCGGGAACCAGTGCCGCAATGATATTTAGGAAGCCGGCAAACACATCAGCGATGCCGAGTAGCGCCAGTGCGGTTCCTGCTGCGCCTGCTATCAATGTAACGACCGGACGCCGACCATCCTTCAGCTTAAACATATTGCAGATAGCAATACCAGAGATATACGCGTTGCCTGTATTTGTTGTCCACGTGGCAAGAATCAGCACAAGCATGCCGATGATGGGAAACCCGAAGCTGGAGAACACCACAGAAAGGTCAAAGTTGCCCATAGCGACAGCTAAGAAACCACCGATGACCAGTGCGCCAATACCGGCAGGCAGAACACCAACGACGCAGGAGAGAATGGTGTCTTTCCGGTTTTTTCCATATCGTGTATAGTCACCACAGGTAACTGCACCAGAGGCGAAGCCTGCCACCGCCAGCGTAATTCCATAGGTCCAGCCAAGAACCATGGGCGGCTGATAGACCGTCACTGCGGCAGCCGCACCACGCATAAGCGCAGCAATAACTCCCCAGATAAGCATGATGAACAGCGCAGGAACAGATACACGATTCAAAAAATCAATGAGCTTCACGCCATAGACGGAGGTGATAAACATCAACGAGCCCCAAATGATGCAGGATAGCCACAGGGGGAAATCGATGTGCAGGTATCCACTCATAATGTTACAGAAGCTGGTGGCGCACAGAGCTGTCTGAGAACCAAACCAACCGATATTGCTGATAGCGATCACGAGTGATACAAGGAAGGATGATCCTCGCACACCATAAGCGCGAGAAATCGCAACGGTGCAGGGCAACCCCAAATCGGAGCTCTGAATGCCCATTAAGCACATATAGAATACTACGATGACGTAGCCGATGACCATGCACAGGCAGGACTGCTTGAAGTCCATACCCGCCATAACCATGCTGCCCACCATCAGCGCGGGAATACAAATGACACTGCCGGCCCAGATAAATGCCAAGCTCCACCAAGGACGTCTTTCGCTCTCGGGTACTCGCGTCAATGTCGTGGTTTCCATTGCGGAGCTGGGTTTCTTTTGCTTTCTCTCTTCCATAATGTTCTCCCTTCTTTCTTTTTAGTACTGTTGAGTCGTGAGATGGGCGGGGGGAGTGCCGAGAGAATTGGCACTCCCCCCTGGAAATATACGCTTAGTAACGAACCTGGTCGCCCTTCATGCCGACTTTCTTCAGCTCAGGCAGCCAGCACTCATAGGGCTTGCGGTCAGCATCCCACCAGTTGGGGTGGGCAGGAGTCATAGTGACCAGCACCTTCATCCCAACCTTGGTATCGGCATTGGTCAGAGGCATCAGGGTATCCATGTCGATCATGCCGATACCTTCGGGAGCAGTCATGATGGTATCGCCCTTCTCATCACGCAGGATGAGGTTCTCGTTCTTGAAGTCGATGAAGTAATTGCGACCGTCCTCGCCCTTAACAACAGTCGTACCAAAGTCAAAGCCGCCCTCGGCTGTGATGTCCAGCTTTTCAATGGTACCATGACAGAACTCACGCACCTCAAACGCTTTCTTAAGCTCAGTCATCAGGTCGCCGCCATTGGCCTTGACGGACAGAATCGCCTTACCGATCTTCTGCGCCTTGGTAACGCAGCCGGGAACCAGTGCCTCACGCATCTCGGCCTTGTTCATGCCCCATGTGGAGAAACCGATACGCATGTCATACAGCATACACAGCGCACGCGCAATTTGCTCGCCGGAATGGTCGCTGACCGGATAAACAGCAACCTCATCGCCATGCAGGCTACCCAGTCCCATGGGCTTGGGAGGATGATTCCAGTAAGCTGTCAGTGTGGTATTCAGCTCCGGGCAGGCGCGGCCATTGCAGTCCACGTCCACCATTTTGATACGCTTGGCGGGGTCTTTGTCGGACAGAATAGCCACCAGCATAGGAGTGAACGTGTTAAAGCCACCCATCTCGCCAGACTGGAGATACTTGACTTCCTTGCCTTCGGCAATAAATGCCTTCTGGAAGGCCTTGAACGCATGAACCGCATCGGGGCCAAACGCAGGCTTGCTGGGATCCAGCATGGCAACAGGAGAGCCAAGACCGCAAACCACGGCTGCATACTCGTTATCACCGATTTCATCCAAATCCAGCAGGTCAACCTCAATCGCATTGCCGTCCTTTTTCAGGCCGTCCAGCATCCCAAGTCCCTGTTTCAAAGAACCGCCGCCACCTGCGCCCAGCAGGGTCGCACCATACAGAATCTCAATAATGTCCTGTTCATACAGCTTTCTCATTTTGAAAATCTCCTTTTCTTGTTTTTTAATTATGTAGAGCTGTCCCTATTTGGTGATTTTACTTAATGTGCGCGCCGTTGTAGTCGATCTGTGCACCGTGATATCTGGCATCCCGCAGCGTTTTTACCCAGCAGCGGTATGCACGCTTATCTTCCGCCCACCACTTCTTGTCAGCGGGGGAGACAATAACATCAACGGACATGCCGACTTCAGTCGTGGAGTTGTCAACAGGCAGATAATAGGGGTCTCCGTTCTTGTCCAGACGGCAGAATACAGAGATCAGCTCCGGCGCTGTGATCAGCACATTCTCTTCCGTCGGCTCTGGTCCTTTATACACATAGAGGTTCTCGTTCTGGAAGCAGATCGTGTAATCCTCACCCGTCTCATCGTCACAGATGACCGTTCGCCCCAAATCAAAGCCATGAACGACCTCAATAATCTTGTCTTTGATTTTTCCGCGGATCAAACGGCGGCAAGCATACCCGGCATCATTCAAAACGCCGGTCAGATCAAGCTCTGGCTTTTTCTGAATCATCTTGATGTTCTCACCGATCCTTTCGGCGGTGCTTACGCAGCCGAGCACGCTGTTATCCTTGAGTTCCTTCACGCTCATTGCCCAAGTGGAGAATCCAATCTGAGAGTTGTAAATCTCGCACAGCTTCCGGCAAATCGCCTCAGATTCGGTGTCGGTTTCGCACTCGATAATACACTCGGTGCAAGATTTCCCTCCAACGGTAGGCAGCGCACCCAGCCCGACAGGATTCGGAGCGAAGCCGCGAGCGGCATTCAGACTGGTGTTGAGTTCGGGGACGGCTCTTCCGTTGGCATCAAAATCGAGAAGGCCAATTGAAGATCCACCCTGCTGCTTTGCGATAATGGAAACCAACATCGGAACCATCGTGTTCATACCGCCCATCTCGCCGGAGTACAGATACTTGATCTCCTTGCCATGCAGCAGCATCGCCTTTTTGAAGGCATCAAAGCACGCCACTCCATCTGGACCAAAGGTACCATTCTCCTTGATCTTTTGCGGAGAACCCAAACAGGCGACCATCGCGCCATACGTTGCATCCCGTTCCTTTTCGGGGATCTCGTCCATGGAATAGAGGTCGATAGAATACGAACCGGATGTTTGCTTTTTCAGCAGTTCGCGGCCGGTATCCAGCGGACCACCGCCACCTGCACCAAGGAACGTCGCTCCGACCATGATGCTGTCGATCTCGCAAGCTGTAAGTTCACGCGGCATCTTGAAGTCCTCCTATGTAAATTATTTCTGTGTGCAATATGCACTACAGCTTAATAACTATTATAAGTCCAGTTGCGTGCGATTGTATTTATTATAAGGGCAAAAGAAAAGAGCGGCGGATTTGTCCAAATGGACAAATCCGCCGCTCTTTTCTTTTATTATTCATTTTCGGAGTTCCTCATGCGATTGATTGCTACAGCAATCAGTAGTGGATATACGTCTGCTGGTTTAGATGGGGAATAGCCCGTATTGTCGCGGATAGCATTTAATCGATATTTTATCGTATTGATGTGGCAGCAAAGTGCTTTTGCGGTATTGGCCATGCTGCTCTCATGGTCTAGCAAATATGCGGTCAAGGTTGTCAGCAACTCAGGCGTTGCTTCAATGTCTTCTATGATTTTTAGATAGTGAATCTGAGCTTCCCTGCAAGCAGCTTCCTTTGCGCATATTGAGGCGAAGGACACATCCGATGGACGTAAGACGCGCTTTTGTGGGTAGATGCTTCTGGCATAAGAAGCATACTGCATGACATCAAAGTATGCGTTATGGGCATCATTGGTCGTATTGAGGCAATCACAGCAAACCACTATGTAGTTACTATAAGAATCCGCCGACTCGTTAATGAAATCTTGCACGATAGCATCTCGTTCACCTGCCGTTTTGGGAGCATGGGCAAAAATCACCATATTGGATTCATAGTAACCGACCAAAACCGTTTTGTATATTCCGGAAAAGTACTCTGTGCATTTCCTCAGCAATTTCAAATCCGGCTCTGAAGAATCAACAGAATCAAACACCCACATTTGATTCAACTCTGCAACATTAATTTGGAACAAGTCTGCTAATCGCCTCATTTTCAAGGGGTCGTCGTCAATGATGGCTCGAACCAGTTCTGATGTTACAAGTTTTCCCAGATCTTTATTCCAAATATGGCTATATAGCTGGACAAATTCACTCGCTTGCCACAGATCTTCCCTTGATAGTAATTCATTGTACTTAAATGTATATAAGTCGAAACCTTCTTTGCCCTCCAAAAGTGTTGGGCAGTGTTGCAAATAACCTGCACCATCATCATAAGAAATCTTGACCGCTTGTTCACCCTGCATTTTTTGCAGTTGTTTTTTCAGGTCCTTGCTTAATAGCTCCGATAGCGATTGCGGCCAGCACACGATATTGCTGATTGATTTTTTGTAATCAGTTAGAATAATCGATGCCTGCAGGTGGTTGCTGAGCATACGAAGTAATGTGCCTGTGTTGCGCTGCTCTGCAGGAAGATTAGAAAACCGGCGAATAAGTGTACTTACATAATTTGAACCTGCCTGTTGATCCTTGAAAATCGCATGATATATGTCGCCAATCACGTCACTATATTTATGGGTCCTTATATCCTCGGGCATGGTAATCAATACTAAATCAAGTTCATTGCAGCAGGCAATAACCCGATCATCCACGCTTGGAAGGATCAACCCGATGTAAAAAAGGATAAACCCAACGCTCCCCATTGCTTGATATCTACGGATGTTTTCGCACTGTGCCTCAACATTGTCTGCAATTGTGGCAAACGAGGTAATAATCAGATCATTCCCTTGAAACTCGGTTTTGGAAAATAATTCATCCAACGTGTTGGTAATCCACCCATACTCCAAAACGGTAACTGATTCAACAGGGTTTGACATTCCGGCATGGCCTGCGAGAATAGTTGCGCCATACATAGATGGTAGTTTCATGACATCCGCGACCGTGATCATTCGCATCACCTCCTACAGTAATTAAACAGCCATGAGCAAAACTCCAAAAGAGTAGAGATTGTAAGGGATTCCGGCCATGGCTGAAACCGAAAATCACTCCATTGATATAGAAAGCGGAGCCCCATTCTGGTAAAATGAAGTTGCAAATCACACCAACCAGAAAGGGGCTGGCCGCTATCTACCGACAGGAAATCATTCAGGATGTGACATTGTTTACATCCCAAAGCGCCGCCATGTTCTACGACAAGCTTTTCAGCAGTCTGGACTTCACGCTGCCCAAAGCGGCAACCGGGCGGCGGGGCTTCCCCAAAGAAGCCATGGTCTGTGCTTTTATCGTTATGAAATGTGAGGGTTTCTCACAAATCGCAGATTTGGCGGATTATCTGGACAACAACCGGCTCATTGCCCACTACTGCGGCTTTAACATCATGGAGCCGCTGCCGTCCTACTGGACGTATGACCGCTTCCTGCGGCAGTTGGACAACAGTGCGTTGAAGTCGATCATGGCGGATCTGGTGAAGAAGCTCTATGAGATGGGGATTGTGGATGCCTCATTTATTGGTCTGGACTCCACACCCGTTGCAGCAAATACAAAGCAGAACAATCCCAAGTCCTTTACCAAGGATAAATTCAACCCGGAAAAGCAGCCCAAAGCAGATCCGGATTGCGCCCTGGGTGTCCACTCGGCCTCCAACCAGCACAATGAGCGGCGGTATGAGTTCTACTGGGGCTATAAAAGCCATGTGCTGGTGGACTGCATCTCCGGTCTGCCGCTCTACGAGCTGACCACGCCGGGCAATATCTCCGATTCTGCCGTCGCCGCTGACATCCTCGCGGCCGTGGATCAGACGATTTCTTTGAAAGAGTGCGCCTTCCTTGCCGACAAGGGCTACGATGTGAAAAGCATCTACAATACCGTAAAAACAGTCTATGAGGGCGAGGCATTTATCCCTCTCAATCCACGCGGCACGAAAGCCTCTAAAACGCTTTCTGCCGGTAATCCGGTCTGTGAGGCCGGGCTGGCTATGCACAAGGATGGTAAGACCACCGATGGCAAAGGGGGGATCCGGCAGAAATACTGCTGCCCCTTCCGCCAGTCCAAAACCGGTGTTTGCCCTTGTAACCACAAAAACTGGAACAACGGCAAGAGGAACCGGGGATGCACCAAATATAAGACCATTCCAACAGACTACAGACTTTCCATTGACAGGGAATGCCTGCATTTTAAGCGTATCTATGCCTTGCGTACAGAGTGTGAGCGTTATAACTCCCGCTTTAAGGCATCTGGTCAAGAAAGGCTCTGGGTTCGAAATGGCAGCAGTGCTGCTAATCTCAACACACTGGCTCATATCTCTGCCTTAGTGGTTGCGCTGGCCGCCGTTCTGCACGGCTCTCACTCCTACCGTTCTGCCAAACAGCTTCGGCGTTCCGCCTGATCTGCCTTTTCCATACCTTCTTCAGGTGCGGCGGTTACCGCGCTGTGGTTTTTGCGCCCTTGAGATGCCCCAAACTCTTTTGATTCCCGTTTGCCTTGTTTGGGGGCAGTTCCTTCCAACTGTTTTGCTCATCTCTTTAATTAAATACAGGGTTGAGCAAAACTCCGATTTGCTCAAGAAGAAATACAATAAACGGTTCCGCTTAACTTACTCGAACACTATATATTGTGTATCGGTTTTGCAAAACTCACGTTTTGCTCATCCCTATAATTGAAAGTATATCACAGATTTCTTCTCAAAGTACAGCGAAAAAACAAAAGCGTATGGAAATCTTCTATATATTCCTGTATCCAAAGGAAAAGTGGCCTCGATCTGGTGCTGCTCTGCTATATGTTAAATCAGCTGAGCGTACTGCCCGATAGCACTTCAGCCCCACGAGGTAGAAAAGCACGGCAACCGGAAAATGCAGATCCTATTGACAAACTCAATCTGCTCGGTTATAATATACCAGCGGTATATACTACAGGTATATTAGGAGGAATCAATGGAACGTACAGAGACTCAAATGAAGATCCTCGAAGTTGGGAAAAAAGAATTCCTGGAAAAAGGATTTAAGGACGCATCTCTGAATAAAATCGTCGCAGAGGCGGGCTTCACGAAAGGCGCCTTCTACGGCTATTACCCGGATAAGGCCGCGCTTTTTGAAGATCTTGTGGGCGAGGCAGCAAAGGGACTGCTGGAGCAGTTCAAAGCCGCACAGTCCGCCCATTTCGATCTTATCTCCGAGGAAAAGACGAAGGACAGCCTGAAGCTGTCCACTGAGTATTTGCGCGTCTTTGTGGAATATATGTACGCCCATTTTGATGCCTTCAAGCTGATCCTCTGCCGGGCGGAAGGTACGCGCTATGCAAATTTTTTGGAGGAGCTTGTGGAACTGGAGGTAGAGTGCTCAGAGGAATACTATGCACTTCTCCGCAAAAGAGGAAAGCTCTCCGGGAAAATGACAAAGCAGCTTCACCACATGATTACCAGCGCCTATTTTACGGCGGTATGTGAGACGATTGCCCATGATATGCCCAAAGAAGAAGCTATGCGGTATGTTGAGGAGCTTGCAAGGTTTTTCAACTCTGGCTGGAAAGGCTTGCTCCGGCTGGAATAATGCACAATCACACCAGCACTTTAATTTTTTACACGCGAGTTAGCGTACTCTAACTGAACAATATAAAACTGGAGGTCTTTTATTATGCGTAAAACAGATTCGAAGAAGCTGGAAACAAGGGACTTTATATCAGTGGGCATCTTTTCGCTCATCTATGCTGTGGTGGCGTTTGTGATTGGCGGTGTTGCGCAGATGACGCCGGTCACTTTCCCGTTTATGCCAATGATCGTGGCGCTTTTTACGGGGACAGTTTTCATGCTCTATGTGGCAAAAATACCGAAGAAGGGAGCTCTCTCCATTCTCGGTGTAATCGCGGCGATTTTGCTGTTTGTTACAGGAATGTTCTGGATGATGTCCGTATTCTTCCTGGTTTTCGGCTTGATCGCGGATTTTATCTGCGCTTCTGCTGATTTCAGATCCTTTAAGAAAAACCTGCTTGCCTACTGTGTCATGGCGCTTGCGCCGATGGGGGCATACATTCCAATGGTTGTCATGCCCGCACAGTTTGATGCTTTTATGAAGAATAAAGGCGACTTCGCCTCCTTTGAAGGAGTGATTCATTCGATCGGGGCTACCTGGTGGGCGATCCCCGCAATGATTATCGGGACGATCGTCTGCGCGATCATCGGCGGACTGATTGGAAAGAAGCTTATGAAAAAACACTTTGAAAAAGCAGGGGTTGTATAAATGAGACTCGACCCACGGACGAAGCTTCTGATTCTCGCGGTCACAAGCGTTTCCGTTTTTATGAATAAAAGCATCGCGGTGGAGTGTGTGCTTGCGGGGATTCCGCTTGTACTTCTGAGCGTTTCCGGCAATCTGAAAAGGACGCTGAAATACGCAGCATTTTTTCTCGCGCTTCTGCTGATCCAGCTTTTTATCGTACCGAGGCTGCCCGTGACTTTCGGCGGAATCGTCTATATGTTTGCAGTGTATATCCGCAAGCTTCTTCCCTGTTTTATGCTGGGCAGCTTTCTGATTGTAACGACAAGCGTAAGTAAATTTCTTGCGGCGATCACAAAGCTCCGATTGTCGAAAGGACTCACGATCGCTCTTGCTGTTACGCTCCGTTATTTCCCGACCATGAGAGAAGAGTGGGCCTCCATACGGGATGCCATGGCGCTGCGAGGGATATCAGCGTCCGCGGCTGGGCTGATTAGCCATCCTATACAGACGATGGAGCATGTCTATGTTCCCCTGCTTGTTTCTGCTTCCAGGATTTCGGACGAGATTACGCAGGCAGCGATTACAAGAGGCATTGAGCACACAGGTGAAAGAAGCTGTATAGAGGAAATCGCGTTTTCGTTTGCTGATTTGCTGGTGGTAATTGCTTACGCGGCGCTCGTTGTCGGCATGATATACGCGGGCGTGAAAGGGGTGTTTTGATTATGATATCGTTCCAAAATGTCTCTTTTACATACGCTGAAAGTGGGAACGGCGGAGTCCTTGATTTGAACCTTATGATCAGGCCCGGCGAATGCGTGCTGCTTTGCGGGCCGTCCGGGTGCGGAAAAACAACGGTTACACGGCTCGCAAACGGACTGATTCCCCATTTCTTCCGTGGCGATCTTTCGGGGCAGGTGAACGTAAACGGTATGGATACCCGGGAGACAGAGATTGCTGCGCTATCGGATGCGGTAGGGACGGTTTTTCAGAATCCTCGAACGCAGTTTTTCAATACGGATACGGACAGCGAGATCGTGTTTGGGCTTGAAAATCGGGGCATTCCGCGAGAGACTCTGCGCTCCCGATTAGATGAACTTACGGAGGAGCTGCATCTTAGCGAGCTCCGGGGTCGAAATATCTTTGAACTGTCCGGCGGCGAGAAGCAGAAGATCGCGTTTTCCAGCGTGTATGCTTCGGCTCCCGATGTCCTTGTGTTTGACGAGCCATCATCCAATCTCGACATGAAGGCCATCGGAGAATTGGCTGATTTGATCCAACGCGCGAAAATATCAGGAAAGACCATTCTGATCGCAGAGCACCGCATCTGGTATCTGATGGACATTGTGGATCGCGTCGTTTATATGCAGGATGGCCGGATTGCATCGGACATGGAGGCTTCAGCGTTCAAGGCGCTGCCTGAAGCAGATATTCGCAGAATGGGACTGCGTGTCAGGGATCTGTCGGTATCCGAATCGGGCGATGTGAAAACAATCGCTGCCGATGGATTGCTTTCCGCTCAGAAAATCAGCGTCCGTCTCGGTGGCCGGAATGTATTGAATGATATCTCTTTTCAGGCAAGCCGCGGAGAAATCATCGCCATTGCGGGCGTCAACGGCGCCGGGAAATCGACCCTCGCCAGAATGCTCTGCGGATTGCAAAAGAACAGCGCCGGCACTGTTTTGTGGGCTGGAAAACCGATGAGCCGGCGGTTGAGACGGAAAAAGGCATACATGGTCATGCAGGATGTGGGACACCAGCTCTTTACCGACAGCGTGGCGGCAGAATGCGCGCTTGGCATAAAAGCTCCGAACAAAGACGAGATTGACCGCGCATTAGAAAAGGTGGATCTGCTGGCGTATAAGGAACGGCATCCCTTGTCTCTTTCCGGCGGGCAGATGCAGCGCCTTGCGGTTGTGGTGAGCGATATCTGCGGCAAGGAGCTGCTGGTGTTCGATGAACCTACCAGCGGACTGGATCTGAAAAGCATGGAAGAGGTCGGCACCTTGACACGAAGCCTTGCGGCGCAAGGCAAGGTGCTTTTGATCATCACACATGATATTGAGTTTATGATGCGGATTTGCACAAGAATACTGTTCATCCGGGACGGAGAAATCGTGAAGGATCTCTCCGGTGGGCAGAAAGAAAAGATTGTAAGACTTTTACGAGGTGAGGAATGATGGCGGGAAAAGAAAACTCGGCGATGACGATTCTGATGGATTTTGCGAAGCCGTGCAAAGGGAAACTGATCGGCTCCGTCATACTTGCGGTTTTGGGGGCGCTTTGCGGCATGATTCCCTACCTCGCGGTGTCCCGCGGGATCATTATGATCTGCCACGAAGACTATGCTTTCAGCAAGTTGGCGTTTCTGGCATTGATTGCTTTTGCGGGCTATCTCGGGCAGGTGTGGTTTGGAACTTTTTCTACAATGAAAAGCCATGAGTCTGCCTTTATCATTCTGCGGAATATCCGTATGGCGATAACAGAGAAGCTCTCCCGTGTCCCCATGGGAACGATCCTTGATACGCCGTCCGGGAAATTCAAAACGATCATCGTGGATACCGTGGAAAAGCTGGAGCTTCCGCTGGCACATATGGTACCGGAGCTCACTGCCAACATCCTAATCCCAATTCTAATGCTCGTATACCTCTTTAGCCTTGATTGGAGACTCGCGCTGATTTCTCTTGTGACGATTCCGGTGGGTGCCTTCTGCTATACGGGAATGATGAAGGATTACGAGAAGAGATATGCCAGAGTACTTGCCGCCGGGAAAAACATGGATGCCGCAACGGTGGAATACATCGGCGGCATCGAAGTGGTGAAGACGTTCAATCAGGGTGAACGCTCATATAAAAAATACGCCGACGCCGTGGCGGAAAACGAGGCAGCCAAAGCGACATGGTTCAAGCAGACCAACGGCTACTATGTGATGGGGCTTTCCATCCTGACGGCAACACTTGTGGGCGTGCTGCCCCTGGGAAGCTGGCTCTTTATAAACGGAAGGGTCGAAGCGGGTACGCTGATTACCTGCATCATTCTCGCCCTTGGACTTGTAAAACCACTGATTCAGGCATTGCAGTACACCGACAGCCTGGCCATGGTGGATTCCACCGTAAAAGAGGTAGGGAATCTTCTGGATGAGCCGGAGCTTGTGCGGCCGACCGAGAGAGCTATCCTTGCAGACGCCGATGTATCCTTTGATCATGTTACCTTCCGATACAAAGAGACGGAGGTTTTGCATGGAATTTCCTTTGCCTGCGCAAAAAACGGTATGACGGCCATTGTGGGTCCCTCCGGCTCCGGTAAATCTACCATTGCGCGGCTCATCGCCTCCTTCTGGGAGGCGGAGAGCGGCTGCGTCCGTATTGGCGGCGTGGACGTGCGGAACATTCCTCTCCCTCAGATAATGGAGCTTGTCTCATATGTATCACAGGATAACTTCCTGTTCCATCTGTCTATCCGGGAAAACATTCGCATCGGAAAACCGGAGGCCACAGACGCAGAGATCGAGGCAGCGGCAAAAAAAGCGAGCTGTCACGATTTCATCGCCGCTCTGCCGGAGGGCTATGATACGCTGGCGGGCGATGCGGGAGGCCATCTCTCCGGCGGAGAAAGGCAGCGAATCGCCATTGCAAGGGCAATCCTAAAGAACAGCCCGATCGTGGTGCTGGATGAAGCCACGGCATTTACCGATCCTGAAAATGAGGCCGTTATTCAAGCATCCATCGCAGGGCTTGTAGCAGGAAAAACTTTAATTGTCATTGCGCATCGGCTGTCTACCATTACAAAAGCAGACAAGATCCTTGTCGTGGATAAAGGAAATGTCGCTGCGGAAGGAACTCATGAGGAGCTTCTTGAAACAAGCAATCTATACAAGGAATTATGGAAAGCCCATATGCAGGGCAAGGATACCGCAGAGGAGGTGGCGTGATGATAAGGTTGTTTCAAAGACTTTTGTTGTTCTCGGGCTTACAGAAGAAGCGTCTTATCCGCTCTTTCCTTGCATACCTTGTCAGCTCATTCTTTGAGATGATCCCAATCATGGCCATTCTAACGGTGCTCACGGGAATCCTGAAGCAGCTTTCCGGCGATGTTATGCCTGAAAGCATAATCTGGATTTCGCTTGGCATCATGATTGTTTCCATTGTAGGGCGAATTGTATTTGTCAATCTTTCTGCCAATGCCAGAACTCTTGGCAGCTTCGCGTTCGGGTCGGAAAAGCGCATGGAGATCGGCGAACGCCTGAAAAAGGCGCCTATGGGTTATTTCAATGAAAACAGGCTCGGGGATATCACCGCGGCGGTGACGACCACCCTTGGTGATCTGGAGCAGCAGTCCGTTACCATTATGGAAAATGTGGCGGGCGGGTTTATCCACGCCATCGTGATTGGCGTTTGGCTTATGATCTATGAGTGGCGGACCGGGCTGATCTCTTTGGCCGGACTTGCTGTGGCGCTCATCGTCTATTCGTTTATCGGCAATGTCGGCAGGAAATACGCGCCCCGCCGTCAGGCAGCCCAGGCTGGCCTGGTCACTGCCGTTTTGGAATATGTGCAGGGCATGGGCGTAGTCAAGGCGTTTGGGCTGGCGGAGCGCACTGGAAAAGCAGTTGATGCCGCAATTGAGGAAAGCAAAGAGGCAAATATCGTGCTTGAAAAGGCGTTTTCCAAAATGACGGCGCTCTATCAGACGGTGTTCAAGCTCGCACGGGCGGCTATTCTGGTTTTTGCGCCCTATCTTCTGGCAGGAGGAAGCATCACGCCGGAGAAGTGCCTGCTGCTTCTCGTGTCCAGCTTCATGATCTATGCCGCCGTGGAGGTAGCGGGTAGTATGTCCTCCATTGCCCGCGCGGTGGAGGCTTCCCTGGACCGGCTGGATAACATCATGGACATTCCATCCCTGGACGAAAACGGGGCTGATCTTGTGCCGGAAAATTTCAATATCGAAGTGAAGAATATGTCCTTTGGATACGGGGAAAAGGAGGTATTACATCAAATCAGCTTAAGCGTACCCCAGGGAAGCTCCTGCGCCATTGTTGGTCCCTCCGGCGCCGGAAAAACCACGCTGGTCGGTCTGATTGCCCGTTTCTGGGATGTGAAGGAAGGACAGATCACGCTCGGCGGCCGGGATGTGCGGGAATATACCAGCGGCAGCCTTCTAAAGAATTTCGCCATCGTATTTCAGAATGTGTATCTCTTTGAGGACACCGTCGAGAACAATATCCGGTTTGGCAGACCGGACGCGAGCGAGGATGAAATCATAGCGGTCGCAAAGAAAGCCTGCTGCCATGACTTTATCATGACGCTGCCCGATGGCTATCAGACAAAGATCGGCGAAGGAGGCTCCAGCCTCTCCGGCGGGGAAAAGCAGCGAATCTCCATTGCAAGGGCAATTCTGAAGGACGCACCCATCGTCATTTTGGATGAAGCCACAGCCAGCGTGGATCCCGAAAACGAGCAGGAGCTGCAAAAGGCCATCCGGGAGCTGACAAAAGGCAAAACGATCCTGATGATCGCCCACCGTCTGTCCACCGTGCGCACGGCAGATCAAATCATCGTGCTGGAGAACGGCAGGATCATTCAACGCGGAAACCATAAGGAGCTGATGCGCGAAGACGGCCTGTACAGGCGCTTTGTGGGAATGCGCAGCCAGGCAATCGGCTGGACGCTGAAAGGCGGGAAAGCACATGGATAGAAGGTTAGTATAAATTAACAGAAAACGGAGGAATGGATTTATGGACAAAAAGAAAAAGTGGACGGTTAAGGATGTTATTACAACGGTATTGCTCTCCGCAGTACTGATTGTCATCCAGCTCGTCGTCAACATGGTCTGCATGGCCAACGACTTTGTCAGCATGGTGCTGTCGGTGGGGATCACCATGTTCCTCTGCGCGCCGGTCTATATGCTCATGGTCAGCCGGATCGGAAAGCGGTTTGTGACGCTGATCTATATGACGCTGCTTGGCGTGATTTTCCTGCTGATGGGCAACTGGTTTTTGCTCCCCTACTTTATCGTTACGGGCGTCATCTGCGAGGTAATTTTGTGGAAGCGCGGAGCCTGCGGCAATCCCAAGCGCATGACTGCCGCCTGGACGGCGGCAAGCCTGCTGTACAACGGGGTCAATCTGCTGCCCATCTGGTTCTTCTGGGACACCTACTACGATTTTGCGCTGGCAAGCGGCATGGAGCAGAGCTACATCGATTCCTATGTGCGTTACTACACTTCTCCCGGCTGGCTGGCCTTTATTCTGCTGTTCACAACGCTGATGGGCTTTTTAGGCTGCATGGTGGGCAGCCGGCTGATCCGCAGGCATTTTCAGAAGGCCGGCGTTCTATGAGGGCGGACGCATCCTTTGCGGTGCCGGTCAAGCTGTGGGCGCTGCTGTGTGCATTTGCCGGAGTAACTATCGGCGGGAATGTGCTGCTCACCTGCATCCTGACCGGCGGGGCTCTTCTTTATCTCGTCTTACAGCGGAGCTTCCGCCTTGCCGCGTCCTATGGCTGCTTTTATCTGCTGCTGGCGCTGCTGCTGTACGGTATCCGCTTCCACGGGCTGCATATGCCGGTCTTTTCGGAGTTTTATGTTCTGATGTTCTGGAATCTATCACCGATCTTTCTGGTGTCATGGGATCTGATCACCACGCCGCCGGGAATGCTCTCCGCGTTTTTATCCCGCCTCCGTATGCCCACCCCGTTCATTCTCGGGCTTCTTGTGGTTTTTCGCTTCTTCCCTACCATGCGGACGGAGCTAAAGGGTGTAGGCAGGTCCATGAAAAACCGAGGGCTTACCGCGGCGGGGCAGCTGCTCGCACATCCCGTGCAGAGCATGGAGTATGTGCTGGTTCCGTTTCTCCTTCGGGTGTTGCAGCTTGCCGATCAGCTTTCCGTTTCTGCCGTTGCAAGGGGCGCGGAGCGCCCGGGCGTGCGCGGCAGCTATTATGAGAAAAGGGCCGGGGCGCGGGATCACATCGCGGCAGCCGCATGTGCGCTGGTCACGGCTTCCTATTTGGTTTTGGAAAGGAGCATGGCATGATTGAGCTTACACACGCTTCCTTTCAATACGAAAACTCGGACAGAGGCGTACAGGGCATTTCCCTTTTGGTAAAAGGTGGCGAATGCGTCGTGCTGACGGGGCTTTCCGGCTGTGGAAAGACCACCGTGACAAGGCTTGCCAACGGGCTTGCGCCGTCCTATTACCCCGGAGCCTTCAGCGGAAGCGTGAGGATAGACGGCAAGGACATATCCGGCCTTTCCACATGGGAGATAGGACGTTTGGTGGGAAGCGTTTTTCAGGACCCCAAAAGCCAGTTCTTTTCCTCCGAGCTTGCCGGAGAGGTGGCCTTTCCCTGCGAGAATTACGGCCTGTCCGCCCGGGAGATACGGGAGAGGACGGATGCCGCCATAGAGGCATTGAAGCTGTCCCATTTGAAAGACAGGGCAGTTGACGTCCTCTCAAGCGGAGAAAAGCAGCGGGCGGCCATTGCGTCCGTATATGCCATGAAGCCAAAGGTCTTTGTGTGCGACGAGCCGACGGCCAACCTCGATGCCGCCGGGACGCGGCAGCTTGCGCAGACCCTCCGGCAGCTCAAGGAGCAGGGCTTTACCCTGCTCATCGCGGAGCATCGGATCGACTGGCTGATGGGGATCGCAGACCGGTTTTTATATCTGCGGGACGGCAGAATAGAGGTCGAGTATACACCGGAGGATTTGCTTCTTCTGCCGGAGAAGGACATTTTGCACATGGGTCTGCGCTCTCCGCACGAGGGAAAGTGCCTTCCCGCTCCCTCCGTATTGGACGAAAGCCCTGCCGTCTTGAAGACAGCGGGGCTCTCGAAAAGAATAAGCAAAGAAGTTATTTTTGAGGATATTTCGCTGTCCGTTCCAAAGGGCAAAGTGACCGCCATAACGGGGCAAAACGGCGCGGGGAAAACCACCCTTGCGCAGATCCTCTGCGGGCTGGCAAGGCAGACCGGGGGACATATCCTGATAGACGGGAAAAAAGCAAGAGCGGCAGTCCGGCGCAGGGAGATCTATTACTGCGGCAACGACACGTCAACGCAGTTCTTCACGGCAAGCGTGGCGGAGGAGCTGCTGCTGAATACCGGATTGACGGAAGAAAACAAGAGCCGTGCAAGGAGCCTGCTCAAAGAGCTTGGCCTTTACGAGTACAGGGATGCGCACCCGTCCGCCCTGTCCGGCGGACAGAAGCAGCGCCTTGCCATTGCCTGCGCCATCTTTTCCGGCCGCAGGATATTGATACTCGATGAGCCCACCAGCGGCCTTGACGGGCGAAATATGCGCCTGATCGCGGAAAGGCTGAGAAGCGAAGCGCGGCGCGGCAGAACCATTCTTGTGATCACCCATGATAAGGAGCTGATCGAGAGCTGCTGCGACAGAATTGCAAAGATCGGTGTAAAGTTTGGAGAGGGAGATGTTGCATAGATGAAACAAAAGATCAGCAATGTAGCGTATTTGTTTCTTCGAATCTAAATCGTATAATATAGAAGTCATGATAGCACTCTGTTGGCAGCGATGGAATGCCGGCAGAGTGTTTTTCCGCATAGCGTTCCTCTAATAGGATGATCTCCGCAAGCAAGTTCTCATACAACGATCGGTTGACATGCAAATTCGTTTCATTTACACTATTATTAGGAACACTTCCTGATGATAGTGTAACAAATATGCTTGATTTCCGGGCGAGAAAGGGGTGTGTCAATATTGGAAACACCAACAAATACGCAGGCACACAGACGGAAAAGAACCTTTGAAAGCCCCTTGCCTGAGAGCCTTAGACCCGGAACAAGTACACCTGCTTCGCAGCCAAGGCCAGGAAGGAGGGCTATGAGCAGATGGCTGCTCTCTTCCTAAAAGACCGCCAATAAAAGGATATATGAGGATGTCTGCAAAGTGGATGATAAAATCAGCTGCGGAACGGTCTGCCGTAACTTGGGGCGCTTAACTGCTGACGGGCAAATCTGTCATGTGCGCGTTCCAGGTACGGATCGGTATGACAGCCGAACAGACATGCACAATCATCTGAACTGTATGCAATGCGGTACGGCAGTAGATGCTCCTTTAGATTACCGGACAAAGATCGATACAACCGTTGCAGGGATGACCGGCCGTCAAATCAACCGGCATCGGATCATTGTGGAAGACCTCTGTTCGAAATGCCAGAGAGAATGCGAAAAAGGATGGTTGACAAAGAAATGATAAATGGGGAAAACGGTAAAATGCTTCGAAACGACCCGTATGAGATCCGGCTGATGCAAAATCTATATGATGCAGCGGTAAAGCAATTATCCCTCAAATTTGAAATACTAAACAATGAGTTCAAAGTGCTCTATGCCAGAAATCCCATCCATCACATCGAGGGCCGCGTAAAGGCCGTAGAAAGCATGGTGGCAAAGCTACGAAAGAAGGGTCTTCCGCCGACGATTGAGGCGGCGAGGGAGAGCATCAACGACATTGCCGGCGTCAGAGTGGTATGCAGCTATATTGACGATGTGTACCGGGTGGCGGAAATGGTGGAGCGCCAGACGGATATTGAGATCATCAAACGACAGGACTATATACGCACGCCAAACTACAATGGGTACCGGTCGCTGCATTTGGATATCCGTATGCCGGTGTATCTGTCAGATCGGACGGAGCATGTGACCGCAGAGATACAGATCCGCACGATCGCCATGGACTTTTGGGCCAGTTTGGAGCATGACATCCGATATAAGGTAGACAAAACAAAGCTGCCGGAGGGCATTAACGAGGAGATGCTCGAATGCTCAGGTAAGATTGCCGAGATTGACCGGAAGATGCAGGATATGTACAAGCGGATCAAGGCGGCGGAAAAGAACACAGCGTCTCCAGCCCTGAGGGAGCCAAAGAAACAGGATCGGGAGTGACTGCACAGAAAATGCGCCATACCACATTGCGAAATAGTGGTACAGCGCATTTTTTAGTTATCGGGTTCGGGTTGCGTGGCTGTCAGCCGAGTCCGTAGATCAGCAGTGAAATACCACAGGCGAGCAGACTGACTGCCGAGCCAATCAGGAGCTGCGGCAGGGTGTGGCGCGACAGCTTCAAAGAGGATCGATAGACCGCTGCGATCAGCAGCACGGACGGTATCATAAAAAGCGGATGCAGCTTCCATGTCAGCAGAAACACAGGCGCCGTCGTGCTGCAGGCATGGCCGCTTGCGTGCAGCTTGAAAAAGGCGTTGAGAATCAGCAGTGCTGCGATGGAAATGATATAGGAGAGGAATAGAATGTGGACGAGCCAGGAGCACGGGGTCAGCATTGACCAGAGAAACCCGCACAGGTATCCGATGGCACTGCATACCAGCGCCGTGCTGCGCTGTCCCTTTCTCCGATCCTTTCCAATGCGGAATATCTCCCGTACAGGGTATGCAGCCATGGGGATGAGCAGCAAAAACAACTCGCACAGGAGCAGCTCCCGCAGTGTCAAAAGATTTGCTGGGACATACATCAGGAGCACTGTTATGCCGATGACGATGGGTGGCAGGGTCAGAATGCGCACGATCAGATGAAAGATTCCGGCTCCTCTTCCCTTTTCATTGGTTGCGCCTGCTTTCATGACTCAAAGCCCAGCATAATCCCGCCACGCTCGGCGTAATAGCTGCACAGTCCCCGCAGCGGATAGTTCCTCACCTCCGCCTCCGGGAATCGCTGCTGGATCTCGGTACAAAGCTCCAGCGCAAGCGCCGCATTCTGACAATGCCCGATTCGAACCTTTCCACCCTTGTAGCCAAGCTCCACCATTTCGCTCAGCATAAACTGCCGCACTTTACGAACCCCACGGCATTTTCCAAGCATCTCAAGCATACCTTCAGCGCTGGCCTGCCCGATGGCGCGGATCCCGAGGACGCTTGCCATCGTTGCGGCGAGCTTGCTGACACGGCCGTTCTGTGCAAGGTTGTGCATGGATTCCAGTGCAAAAAGCAGGTGCGTATGGGTCTGATACGTATTCAATGCTTCGCAGGCTTTATCAAAGTCCGCATGAGAACGCAGCTCATATAAAGCCCTTTCAATGAGAAGGGCGATTTCGGGCCCGGCGGAAAGAGAGTCCACAACATAGATGCGCCGGGCCGGGTTGCGTTCCTCACAATTCTTCTTTGCCACGCAGGCAGCATTATAACTGCCTGAAAGAGCGCTCGTAATGGTAAATGCAATCACATCGCCGCTCTCACCGAATGCGCTTTCCCAGTCTGCGATGTTCGGACACGCACTGTAGGAACGCCCCTTGGTGTCGCGGAGCGTACTGACCATCGCGTCAACATCAAGGTTGGCGTCATCGTAAAACTCCTCGGCGTCAGTGCGTATTGAGAGCGGGACACTGACGAAGTCCGCTCCATCCAGTGTGAGAAGGTCGCAGCTGGAGTCTGCAACGATACGAAACTGATTCATGGTGTGTCCTCCGAATAACAAAAGCATTTCATTCGATTTTGTAAATCGACACAGGAATTCTATCAGATTTTCATCACTCCGTCAACGGCTTTTAGAAAGCCGATAAAAAGATTTTAAAAACCGTTGAAAGATTGAAGATACCCGTGTATAATGGCTGCATGGAAAAGGGAGTGAATAATATGATAGAGGCTATTGAGGGCTTTCGCTTACCGCGGTATGCACAGATTCCGGATGTCGGGCTTTATCTGGAGCAGGTGGTACGCTATGTCAACACGCACCTTGCGCCGTTGGGGGAACCGGAATTGACAAGCTCCATGGTGAGCAATTACGTGAAGCAGGGGCTGATCTCATCCCCCATAAAGAAGTCATACACGGCGGAGCACCTTGCACGGCTCATGTTCATTGCCGTAGTTAAGCCCGTTGTCCCGTTGGAAGGGCTTCGAATGATGTTCAGTATACAGGAGGACAACTATACCCTTCAGACCGCCTATGATTATTTCTGCGACGAGTTTGAAAATATGCTCGGCGCAGCGTTCGGCATAGCCCCCGCGAGAGATGGCCTCGGCGAGACACAGTCCGACGCAAAGGATCTTCTCCGCAACACGATCGTAGCCATTGTCAACAAGGTCTATCTGGATCGGTATTTGGAAGAATATCAAAAGCAGAGGGGAAAAGCCCCAGATGAACAGCAAACATGATCGAGAATGTTTCGCTATCTCGTTCCGCCAAAGGAGCTACACTACCTTGCAATGCTTGCGCGTCTATTCCTTGTGGACTTGCCGTTCGCAAGCAGCATAAAATGCTGTTCGCCGCCAGCAAGATTGAAAGCGAATAATATGAAGCAAATAAATCGGAATTTGAATTTCTATAAATTATGACCTCTTAACAGAGGTTATAGGTTATCAATAAAATCCTCCAAAAGCCTTGGAAATAAAGGATTTTTCGCTGTGTGCTCGCCTTATCCCTTTATACGATTTCACTATTGTTTATGCTTCCCTCGTGACCTCATAAGGGAAAAATCAAGGGAAGAAAAAACTCGTAACACAATATAACAAAATGTGGTAATCAGGAAACTGTGACATATGTGCGAATATATTATACTGGAGGATTTTATAATGGACAAGTACATTTACGATAACAGCAACGGCTTATGGTATGAATTACAGGGAGATTATTACATCCCCTGTTTGGTATTACCTGCCGAAAAAGAAGAAAGGCATATCGGAGTATGGGGACAGCGGCATTTGCGGTATATCCGTGAGCATAGAAAAGTGTTCTACATCAAGCTGTTGACAAGCGGCAAACTGCAATCCCACCTTGCCGATGTTGAAGAACAGGCACAGGAACTGTTTGACCATCTTATGAAACAACGGGCAGAGCGTGAGGGCATTACCGAAAAACTGAAAGCAGACAACCAAATGGAATGGGTTGGCAGAATGAGCAATCTGCGGTCTGCGGTTACGGAAACTGTCAATGCCGAGGTGATCTTCGTATGAGAAAACGGAAGTATTACCTTTACCTCACAGCAGAGGAGCGGCGGTATATCTTCAATGCTTTGCTTGCTTTCCGCAACAGACTGATAGCACAAGGCAGATATACGGATGCCGTTGACGAGGTTATGATAAAGTTCGCAAAATGAGACTGTAACGCCAAAATACACAAAATCGAGGGGTAAGGTACAAACACCTTACCCCTCTGTTTTTGCGGTCAGAAAATAGCTTGAAATATGGCTTTTCATCCCATTTTCGTTACTTGTCTACTTTCTCTAACATCGCATCATAAATTGCCTGTGTTTCTTTTGGATCGCTCATTCCAATGACAAGAGTTTTCTCGCCGGAAGTCAAGATAATATGCTCTTTAGCACCTGTATAGGAATATAAGGTGTATGATCCAAATTCATCATTTTGGAAAATGCCCATAGATAGTTTGGGAGAACCAAAACCGCTTGTTCGCACTCCTACATCTAAATTCTTACGGTATTCAATGGTCTCAATTTCGGAATAATCGATCTCCAGGTCTGTCCAATAGGTTGCATTGATCGTTAATGCTGTATCTTCGCACTTTACCTCGATGTTACCAGTAAACATTAAAAGAGCAACACCTAATAAAATGATGGGTACTATAACTGCGGTTATTCTAAGCGCAATTTTTTCCGCACCGCTTTTGGGCGCTTCAGCATATACAATTCCTTCCTTTTGATGCTGTTTGTAAATGAAATAAGAGTAAACTATAGGAATAATCGCCAAAGCAGCAATCACACATACTACAACCCATACCATCACTTTTAGAGGAAGAAAAATGGAGAGCAATAAAATAAGTCCTCCAACTACCCAGACCTTACCGCCAAATCTATGCGTTTTATTCCAATTCTCCTCGTTATTCAACGCCCAAGAAATCTTGATACCCAGCGTTCTGTTTTGTTTAACTTTGGGTAAGTAATTGCCTATAAAGATGAACATTACTCCGAGCATAGCCGGCATAAAAAATGCTAAATCAAATTCTTTGCCAAAAGCTGCACGATACATTATTCCGTTTGCGAAAAGGGATATAATCGGAAGAATCCAAAAAACCATTCCCAATGCTTTTTGATTTTGATCTTTTTGTTTTTTATCCAATGAAGTAAAAAGCAAACAAACAAAATGGAAAATCAAAAGTATGATAGGTGTACCAAAGACAGCAAAGACCTTTCCGCTTAATCCGTCCGCATTGCCGTCAGCTCCCCAATGGGTTGTAATAATGTCAGGCAAATCATTCCACATAATGATCCCGAATAAAGCCGGAAGTAAAATAATAATTGACGATATTATAACCTTAATCTTGTTCTTTTTAAGCATTATCATTATCCCCTTTCAAATCTGCAATCCATAGCATAGTTTCCTCCAAAACAGAGGTGTTGATTTCATAGAAAATGAACTTTCCTTCTCTTGTATCTCTGATTAAGTCAGCATCCTTCAACACCGATAGATGTCTTGAAATCGAAGGTGCTGTTACAGAGAAATGGTTGGTAATCTCTCCCGCAGACATTCGCCCCTTTTTCAGCATATTTAGTATTTCACGGCGAATTGGGTCAGCAAGAGCTTTTAATGTCTGTTGCAGTCCCATTTGACATCCTCCCTTAACATTTAACCAAATTGTTAATTATATTATACGAATAGAGACTATAATTGTCAATAGGTTCGCTAAGATTTTCATACAAATTGAAAGGGGCGGCTTTCTCTTTGCCGCCCGTAATATGTAATCCCGCAAGGCAGGGAAACTGCCCTGCGGTGTTGTTTTCGGTGTTAAAGCTATCTTTCTCTGTCGTGGGATCGATGCTTGGGTTTGGTCTGTCTGCCCTCTGCCTGCAACCGTCTTAGCTGGTCACGGACACTTTGCTTTTCTGGCGGTGCATACCGTTCTTTTTCGGCGGGTCTGCTTTTTTCTTTGACCTTGCGTTCCCATTCTGCAAGCTCTCGGTTGTAGTTATTAACTATGACTTCTGCCTTGCAGTAGGTTGCCATAAATGCTTGCACGTCGGGATAACCGTCATCTTTCAGAATATCGGGTATTGTTTCAAGCATAGCGGAGATTTTTTCTTCCCTCTGCTGTATCTGCGTTTCCAACGCCTTTCGCTCCTTGCCCTTGAATATACCCTTTGTTTCGGCAAGCTGTGCCTTTAACTTGGGTACTTCATCCTGCAAGCTGCGGATTTCTCTTGCCCTGTCCTGCACCCGTATCATCAGCTTCTGCATTGTGCGGAACTCTGCCATATCCATATTGAGTACCGGTTTGGGCGGTAGTGCCGTCTGCCTTATCAGGTTCTGCAAAAATTCCTTTGCCTTGCCCACAATACTGCGGAACAGATTTGGCAGCCATCCATTCGCTTTAATGGATTGACTTGCTTTTTGGTGGATCTCATCTTTCTTGATTTCCAGTATCTTGGCTTCTTCAATCCCTGATATGAGTGCCATATCCGCCGTTCTGTTCCATTCCTGCCTTGCGGCATTGTCTGCTTCAATTTCTGCGGCTTTGGGATTGTTCTTGCCAATCTTCTTGGTTGGCAGATAGATACTGTCGAGATTGAACACCTTTAGGTGCTGTTCGGGGTCTGAGATATGCCGATTGATAAGGGCGGTATAGATTTCCTTTACTTCCCGAAGAAAAGGGTCGCTTTTGAAGCGGTCATCCTTTACGGTGAAAAGGTGCTGTTCGTATATGCCGCCTTTGGGGATAACGGTACAGCCCTCACGGACTTTGCCGCTTTCATCGGTGATCTCTTTCTTGGTGCGTACCCGCTTGCCCGTTTCATCATAGAATACGCTTCGGGTGGCGATCTTTATATCCGGCTCGGCAAGTAGCCGCCTTTCACTGAATATAAGGTGGATGTGGTAATTGGTCTTTCTCTTGTTGTGGTGGAGTGCCGATACACATTCCACATTGTACCGTCTGCGAAATTCCTCTGTGAAATCTTCAAGTACCTGTTGCGGCTCATAGGTGGTGTAAACTTCGGGCAGGGCAATTATCAATTCCCTTGCTTCGATACACTTCCCCGGCGAGTTGCTTCGCTTAAATTCCTGCTGACATTCTTTTGCAAGGTTTCGCCAAAAGGAATTGTCTGCGGTGCGGTAAGTGGCATAGAGGTTTTCCTGTCTTGCATGGCTTGTAATATACGATATTCTTCCCTTGACATTATACAGCTTTGACATCTGAATAAAGCTGTGGCGTGTCATAAATCATCTCCGTTCTGTGTTGTAAAGGTGCGTTCTCATTTTGCAACCGACTTGTCGGTTGCGGCTGTTTTGGCGGCGGGTGCTGACGAGACAGCCAATGAAAATTGCGGCAGCAATTTTCTCTGTATCATAGCGGCGGTATATGCCGACAAGCTGTGATACAGGCTCCCTGCAAGGGCGAAATATCACTTGAACAAATCGTAGATTTGTGCGAGGGGTGTATTTCGCTCTCAAACGCCGAGGGCTTTGAGAACGGTTTACTCTACCTTACGGACATCATCCTGACACAGTAGGTTTCTGCCCTGATTGACGGTCATAAAACGCTCTAAGGTATCCCTGCGGATAATGGTTTTACGTCCGACCTTCAGAACAGGCAGCTTGCCCCAGTCCACCAACTTTCGCATTGTGTTTCTGCCGATGCCGCTGGTTTCTGCCGCTTCTTCGATTGTCATTCCCATTTTGATTGCGTTCATAGTGCTGTTCTCCTTTCTTAAATACTCAAAATGCAACTTTGGTATTATCATTATACTTATTTTGCCATCACTTGTCAACCTGTTTTGCAACCTTTTAAGGATTATTTTTAATATTTTTCGGAAATAGGGGTTGCAAATTGAGCTTGTTTGTGCTATACTGTACTCAAACAGGAGGTGAATACCTTGGAAGAAGAAACAATGTTTACCCCAAAACAAGTCGGGGAACGCATTAAAGAGCGTAGAATAGAACTCAAACTTTCTATGCCGGAACTTGGCAAGCGTATCGGCGTGAACAAGTCTACCATTCAAAGGTATGAAGCTGACGGCGTTGATCCGAAGCGAACAATGATTATCAACGGTCTTGCCGAAGCACTTCTTACCACTCCCGAATGGCTGACAGGTCTTTCTGATGATAAGGAATATGACAGCTATACACTCTGCCAAAAGGACATTGAGCAGCACATCAAGAAATATCTTGATACGGTGTCCTCTACCGTAAAGGGTGAGCCGCACCAACAGATGCTCACTACATTTCTCGGGAAGATAATTGATTTGTACTCTGTGCTTTGCCACTACTTTTCCGATGCTATGACAGAGGTTGACCGTGTGGCAAACGATGAAGGCTTGAAGCAATCGCTTATGCGATACGCTATCGAGTCGGGAGCGATTACCGAAAAGGTCTATCGCAACGAAATGGAATTACCTATCGAAGATATGAAACGATTTCTTGACGGGATTTTACATATCTACGATGAAGGTCGTACCGCTGTAAAGATGGGCGATCTCTTCGAGATAGTGACGGAAGCTGAAAAAAGGCTATCCGAAAAGAACAATTCCGTGGCACCTTGACAATTAAAAAAGCCGATTGAAACCAATCGGCAGAAGTGACACTATTTACTTTACGCACACCATATGTCACAGTTCCGATTGCCACGGATAGAAAGGAGAAATTTTATCTATGGCAAAAGGTTCTGTAAGAAAGAAAGGCAAAAAGTGGTACTACCGCTTCTATATCGAAGATGAAAGCGGAAACCGTGTGCAGAAGGAGTTTCCCGGCACTGAAAGCAAGGCTGAAACAGAAGCCCTTATGCGAAAGGCAATGGAAGACTACGAGGAAAAGAAATTCGTAGCCAAGTCCGAAAATGTTACGGTGGGAACGTTGCTGGATCAATGGGTGGAAGAAGAACTGAAGCCCGGCAATCTGAGCAATGGTACAGTAATGGCATATCAGGGTACGGTAAACCGTATCAAGCAGTACCCGATTGGGGAACGCAAGCTGAAAACTGTAACTGCTGACCATTTACAGGCATATATCGACTTCCTCAGTTTCGGTGGCACAAATCCCGATGGCACACAGGCAAAGGCTCTCAGCAAGGGGTATCTGCGATTGTTCTCGGCAGTCCTGCAAGGGGCGTTCCGTTTTGCGGTGTTCCCGAAAAGGCTGATTTCCTTTAACCCGATGCAGTATGTAGTGTGGAGGGGCAAAAAGGAAGAATACGAACTGTTCTCAGACGAGGACGGGAATGTGACTTCCGCCCCCACAATCAGCCATGAGCAGTATCTGAAGCTGGAGGACTTTCTGAAAAAGAAAGACAATCCGGCGTTGCTGCCCATTCAGATTGCCTACTACACGGGGCTTCGAATCGGCGAGGTTTGCGGCTTGACCTGGCAGGATATTAACCTTGAAGGTCAGTACCTTACAGTACGCCGCAGTATGCGCTACAACGGGGCAAGGCACAAGACGGAAATCGGAGCGACCAAGCGAAAGAAAATCCGTACTGTGGACTTCTGCGACACACTGGCAGAAATTCTTAGAACAGCCAAAGCCGAACAGCATAAAAACCGCTTCCGATACGGAGAGTTGTACAGCCTCAACTATTACAGTGAGGTCAAAGAAAAAGACCGTACTTATTACGAGGTTTACAGTCTGCCGAGAACGGAAGAAGTCCCGGAGGGATACAAGGAAATATCCTTTGTCTGCCTCAGACCGGACGGGGCGTTTGAATCGCCGAGTACGGTAGGGATTATGTGCAGGGCGGCAAGGAAAAAGGTCGATGGGTTGGAGGACTTCCATTTCCACCAGCTTCGTCACACATTCACAAGCAATCTGCTCTCAAATGGGGCTGCCCCAAAGGATGTGCAGGAGCTTCTCGGACACGCTGATGTCAGTACCACAATGAATATCTACGCTCACGCTACAAGGGAAGCGAAGCGTACTTCCGCAAGGCTGCTGGATAAGGTAGTCGGCGGCGAATAACAAAAAGTTTCCCTTGTTTTCGCTCATAAGGGCAAAAACAAGGGAAAATACATAAGGTTTGAGAATTACACTGGCGAAAAGCCTTGAAAATACAGAGTTTTCAGAGGGTTAAATAGAAAAACTGGAATTTAATGAAGAAATCTATATGGATAAGAAAATAGATTTTCTGTTATCGGTTGTTAGATTGGCAATTTCACTTGTAGGAGCGGTTATAGTATCAGTTATGGATTACCCGCTGGGGCTTTTGTCAAGAGGAACTTTTTAGGGGCGGGGAAAAGGTTTTGATTAGGGGAAGCAAACGGGGCAAAAGGGGCGAAAAATGCGCTCTGTTGGCGGCTGAAACGTCTTTTCGATGCAAGTAATATAAACCCTTGCCCTCCTCGGAAATGAGGTCAGGGCAGGGATAAAAAGCCCATATTCGCACACTTTTTTGCACTATAAGCATCTCCTAACTGTCCGCATCTCCCCGTTACGCATCAGTCATCATTCTGTTCCTTGTCTGAGGTCGGGGGCGCGGGGCGCGCAACCCTGCAAAGACTGACGATGACCGTCGCAGCAGTGCAGGCGTTTTTGCCGCTAAAATGGAGCGGACGAAAGCGGGAGGCAGGGTTGTAAAATCCTGTTCCCCGTTTTCGGCGGCGAAAGGACGGCGGCAAAAATCCAGACGGTCAAGGGTTTAAGAGTGGAGATTTTTTCGCGCTGTGCGCAGGAAAATACGACTCGTCCCTTGACGGTCCGGATAGCCGGAGCGGGTGGAGCATCTGTTATATGCGAAAGATGCAGAAAATGATAGAAATATTCACAAAACTGTGCTATAATTTCTATAGAAAATTTTGCTCATGAAAAAATCTGGCAGTAGTAGGCCGGTATACGCTACCCACCATCGACTATCGTCCTCTAATTGCCAGATAAAAATAAATAAAGAAAGGAAGTCTCTGCAATGAAAGGATTCGCAATGATCAAGATCGGAAAGACCGGCTGGATCGAAAAGAAAGAACCCACCTGTGGCCCGATGGATGCTATCTGCAAGCCCCTTGCCCTGGCTCCCTGCACCTCCGACATTCACACCGTCTGGGCGGGGGCAATCGGCGACCGAAAGGACATGATCCTGGGCCATGAGGCCGTCGGTGAAATTGTCGAGGTTGGTAAACTCGTCAAGGACTTCAAGGTTGGCGATCGAGTGCTTGTTTCGGCGATTACGCCAGATTGGAACTCGTTGGAGGCACAGGGCGGATTTGCCATGCACTCTGGGGGAATGCTCTCTGGTTGGAAGTTTTCAAATTTCAAAGACGGCGTATTCGGAGAGTTCTTCCATGTCAACGATGCAGATGGGAACCTTGCGCTATTGCCGGATGGAATGGATCTCGGTGCGGCCTGTATGATTAGCGATATGGTTCCCACCGGATTTCATGGAGCGGAATTGGCGGATATTCAGTTTGGCGACACCGTAGCTGTGATTGGTATTGGTCCGGTCGGTCTCATGTCTGTTGCTGCCGCAGCCATTCGCGGGGCGGCCGATATTTATGCGGTGGGATCGCGAAAGAATTGCGCCCAACTTGCTTTGGAATTTGGTGCAACAGCCATCATCAACTATCGGGAGGGTGACATTGTAGAGCAGATCATGGAGAAAACGTCCGGCAAAGGTGTGGATCGTATTATTGTTGCTGGGGGCGACAATGATACATTCTCTCAGGCCATCCAAATGTTGAAGCCAGGCGGGGTGATTGGCAATGTCAATTACCTCGGAGAAGGAGACACCATCGGGCTTCCTCGAATTGAGCTTGGCTGCGGGATGGGACATAAAAAGATCGTCGGAGGGCTAATGCCCGGTGGGAGATTACGTTCGGAGAAACTGGCTCGTTTGGTTCAGACCGGTCGCATTCATCCCGAAAAGCTCATTACGCACAAGTTCCATGGATTGAAAAATGTGGAACCCGCACTTATGCTGATGAAGGACAAGCCCGCTGACCTTATCAAGCCGTTGGTTCTGTTATGATGTGAGAGGCATAAAGCAGTCGGCCACGCAGGGCATTTTACTCTCTGCGTGGCCGTTTTCCATCGTTCAAGGTCTTGCTTGTGCGCAGGCTGCTCTTTGCGATTTTCTTCCCGCAGGATACTGTAAACGCCCTTCCGTATCTGCTCCGCTTCCTTTACCTCGTCTTTCAGCGTGGAATAGCGGCGGGAGAGTTTTTTCCGCTCGGCGGTCAGCTTTTCCTGTTCCGCTTTCCATGCCTTCAGGGGAATCCCCGTCCTGCCGTTCATCACATCGTTCAGATAGCGTTCTGCGGCTTCAAAGTGGGTCAGCTCCATGCGGTGCGCTTCGTAAAACGCTTCCTGCTTTTTCGGCTTCTGCTGTTTGTATTTCCTGTAAATATCGCGATACTGCAAATACCGCTCGGCATTTGAAATATGCCCGTCAAGGGTTTTCAGCCGCCTGTCGATGGGCTTCAGCTTTTCGGATATTTCGCGCTGCTCCTTGAACATACCCGCCATTTTTCCCGTCAGGCCGTCCATATCCATGATCTGATTCTCTTGCAGGAAATTCAGCATTTTTGTCGCCGCTTTCAGATTGTTGACGGCGGTATAACAGCCCGGTTTTCCCGTCTGCTCCCGCCGCGAAAGGATACCCTGTATCACCTCTGCAAGAGTGGGCGGCTCGGTGTTCGCCGCTTCCTTTTTCAGCCAGCTTTGCAGCTTGGAAATGTGGGCTTTCAACTGCCGCTGCTTCTGATTTGTGACTTCGATCTCGCGGTTGAGGTTTCCCCGTTCGGTGCGTATTCCGCGCTTATCCATCTGAAAAGCGGCTACGCCCAAATGGACGGTTGGGATTTGGTCTATCCTCTGCCGTTCATAGCTGCGGTGGTCTATCCGCTCGACATGGTTCCCTTTTTCCAGATAGGAATTGCAGATTTCAGCCCATGCCCTGCGCCATTCCTCCGCTTTGGTCTGCTCGTTCCAGTCGGTGGCCGGGACGGACTTGCATTTTCTTCCGTCTGCAATTCCACACATTGTTAGACTGTGTGCTTTAAGAAAGAACCATGAAAAAGATTAGTTCAATTGGAGAATAAAATCAAGTTTGTCAAGCTGAACACAAAAACCGAACGCCGAAAAACTGACCGTTGACCCGCGCCGTGTGCGTACAGTCAACGGTCTTTTTATCCCCAAAATCAAAAAATGTCTATCGCAATGGCAAAAGAGAAAGCCATTTTCCGTCCGGTTATATTTTGCATTGATTTGAGGGAGGCTTTTTGAGAAAACAGGACGATCGTTGCAGCTCAAAGGCGGTGCGCTATTTGCCATACTTCAGAAATCTCCTTTCCGGGTCTCTTATCTGCCCCCTATTGGAAACTGCAACGACTGTTTGCTGTGATTCAGCTCTCTCCTCCGTGTAATTAGATATCTGAAAAGGTAGACCTTTTCGGCGCTACCAACAGGCGTACAATCGGGATATGATTTTGTATCCGAAAAAGTTATTTTGTCATTTTGGGATATGTCCGAAAAAGGCATTAGCTTTTGAAACGGAAAAGGAGATGAAAACAAGTTGAAAAAGACATACGGCTATGCCCGTGTATCTACGAGAGAACAACATTTGGATCGGCAACTCAAAGCCCTCATGGATGCCGGTGTAGAGGAGCGGGATATCATTACGGACAAGGTAAGCGGCAAGGATTTGGAGCGTGAGGGGTATCAGTCGCTGAAGAATCACTTTCTCCGCGACGGAGATACCCTGATTGTTAAATCGCTGGATCGACTCAGTCGGAGAAAGATTGACATCAAGAAAGAGTTGGAATACTTCCGGGAGCATCACATTCGGATCAAAATCCTTGACATCCCGACTACCATGGTGGAACTTCCTGATGAGCAGGACTGGATTTTTGAAATGATAAACAACATTCTGATTGAAGTGCTTGCGAGTATTGCTGAACAGGAGCGTATCACAACAAAGCGGCGACAGTCTGAAGGGATCGCCATTGCAAAAGAGGCGGGGAAGCATTTGGGGCGTCCAATGATAGACTTTCCGCCAAACTGGAATCAATTCTATTCAGACTGGAAGGCCGGTACGATTACGGCAGTTGCTGCAATGCGCCAGCTCGGCCTAAAGAGGAGCACATTTTACCGATTAGTGAAGCAGCAGGAGGAAAAACATGAAACTGAAAAATAAATTGTTATTAGGCGGCCTCACAGCCGTTCTTCTCGCAGTCATGTCGTTTTCTGCATGGAAGATATGGGTGATTAGATCCGAGTATCACGCTGGTGAAGCTGCTTACGAGGATATCAGTCACATGATTTCGCTTCCACAGAAAACTGCCGAACCACAGCCACCTGTCATCAACAAGCCAGCCGGGGCAGAAACACTTCCTGATGAGGACGACACGATTTGGCCTGAGGTGGATTTTGCTGCACTGCGTGAGACCAACCCTGATATCGTTGCATGGATCTACATTGAAGGAACGAAGATCAACTATCCGATTGTACAGGGAGAGGATAACAGCTATTATTTGAAGCACCTGTTCAGCGGCGAGTGGAATGGATCCGGCTGTATATTCCTGGACTTCCGAAACGATGCAAGCTTTGCCGACCGGCACTCCATAATTTATGGACATCATATGAAGAACGGCACAATGTTTACAGACATTGATAAATATAAAAAGCAGGATTTCTTTGACGAGCATCCGGTCGCGCTGCTGATAACACCAGATAAAAACTATAAAGTAGAGTTTTTCGCGGGGTATGTTGCCGCACCACAGGACGATGCGTGGGAAATTGGTTTTACGGAAGCGGAATTTGAAGTCTGGCTTCAGAATGCGGCTGACCGTTCCTGCTTTACCAGCGAGATTGCACCGAATGCCGCTAATCGTATTCTGACACTCTCTACATGCAGCTATGAGTTTGATGATGCCCGTTTTGTGTTGGTAGGAGCGCTTCGATAAAAAACGCTTGTGCCGGAGAAGACACCACTGTATGGCAGAGCAACATCTGAGAAAAAACATCGAAGCAATCAGCTCAAGCTGTAATAAACTCAAAAACCTCTTGAAAATGTGCCATCTTTTTCATATAATAAAACTGTCTCTTCTGTTGGGAGAGGAAGAAATGTGCGTTTTAAAAGCGTATCCGCACAGCGTCTGACTTAAAATTGCCGGTAGAAGCAGCCACGGAAAACGCGGAGAAATAAGATCAGGCGCGGAGGCGGTTCCAAATGGAGAGGCGCTTGCGTATCTCAGCACATATTCCATTGCAACCCCTGTCAAGAATCTCCGCGGCGAAAGAGAAGAGTTGCGCAAAAGGGCTTTTTGACGAAAAGTATAACAATAATCCAAAGTATTCGTTGATAGAAGGGAGGCTGCTGCCATGTTTATCATTTATCTTATCCGGTTTAGCTTTGTGCGAATGCAATATTGGTGTAGCCTCCTCAGTAGGAGTTGTCAAAACCAAATTAGGATTAGCGGCGCATAAGCTAGACCGAGCGGTCTGCTTGTGCGATTTTCTTTTTTAGGGTATGAAGTGAATTTGGAAATTTAGATCTTTCGTCATAACGGAAAAACACGAACCTTTTTACGATGGTTCTTTGTTTACCAATTGAGATCAGGCAGTGCGAAGGAGGCAGGAGATGTAGGCGGTATCATAACATGAGATGCCTATAGAAAAGACGGCGGTGTATTCAGGGTGCTTATCCTTGTCCATTTATTGTTTTCAGAAAACAATAACGACGGGCGCATAGGACGGCACTTTAGAGAATCTCCTCTGTATCAATAAAGAAGGCGGCAAGAGCCCTCCTGCTCCGTTCAAGCCTGTGTTTTCTCGCTCCTTTGAGATAATGAGAATGTGCGGCCGTACAGGATAGAGCAAGGAGGGTTTTTAATGAAAATTGCCATCGGAATGATTGTGCGGAATCTTATATCTGCGCATCCGCTGACAGAATTTCTGGATAATGCCGAGAAGTATGACCACCCGATTGAACGCGTGATTGTCGTATACTCTCATGAGGCTGATCCGGAGGCGATTCAAGAATTGCAGCGCAAGGCGAAGGTTTCTCTGATCCGGCTTCAAAGCTACGAAAGGGCGCATATGATTTTGAAGCAGCTCGGCGTTCGCTTCTCATCCATTCAGCAGCTCTTGTTCTGCCCGTTGATTGATACGCACGGACTGATTCCTTATGGCTTTAATCGGAACCATGTGTTGATGGAAGCGCTGTTCACAGGCGTGGACTATCTGATTTTTGTGGACTCGGATGTGCAGCCTAGCGTGTTGCATCGAACACCTGACGGAGAGGCTGGGTTTGAGGAGGTAGACTTTATCGGAGCGCATCTATACGGGATGTCTCTGGGGGCGACCATCACCAGCAGTGATTACAGCGGATACAACATCCTGCCTCCGGCTTCCTTTGAGGGAATGACAGCCCTGCTATGGGGCCTCCACAAGGAGGATATGGCGGAGTTTTGGCAGAGCAGCGAGGTTCACGGCGGGCTTATTGTACAGGAAGCAGGGACACCTGAGCTGCAGCCCACCACAAAGGTTCTAGGTGGAAACATGGGAATTCGCATGAGCGCATTGACGACACTGCCGCCGTTTTTCTCGCCTTACTATTTTTACAATAAGACTCCGCTCCTCGCCAGAGGTGAGGATACGCTCATGGGACTGGCGGCATCCCGAAGTCAGATCAAATGTCTGGATATCCAAACGCCTATCTTCCATGATACTTATGGGGATTACCCCAAGATTCCGGATCTCAAAAATGACAGCAGTGTTCGGGACAGGCTCTACTATGCCTGTACGGGCTGGATCGGCCGCAATGTGTTTCTCCGCTGGAAGACGGGGCATGCGCCCACGGAGTTTTTTGAGAGAGGCCGGAGGCTGTCGGATGGAGCGAAAGCACTGTACCGCCATACAAACGACAGGCGCTTCTTATATCTTCCGGATATCCAGTCCGCAGCGGAAGCGTGGCTGCCGGATATGGTGAAACAGCATCAAAAGACGAAGGAGGCATGGGCCGAGTTAACAGAAAGGTGGTTTAGACGATGAAAGTATTGCTGATCAATCATTTCCCGCTGGAAGGATCGGGTAGCGGCACCTACACCAAAAATATTGCGCTGCATTTGCGCAAGCGCGGGCATGAGGTTGCGGTCATTTTTCCTGAAAACCAGCCGTTCCCTATGCTGCCCGGGATCCAAATGCACCCGGTGATGTTTTCAAAGGGTAAAGCGCAGAGAGATGAGCTCCCCTTTAATTTTCCTTGCTTCACCACACATCCCCAAAGCCGGACTACATTTGCGGACTTAGGTGTCGGTCAGCTTACACGGTATCTTACAGCATTCTCCGCTGCCTTGAGACAGGCATTGCAAGAGTTTCACCCAGATATCATTCATGCACAGCACGCATGGTGTCTCTCTTGGCTGGCTTCCCTGTGTAACCTTCCTCTGGTCATAACCATACATGGGACGGAGCTGATGGGCTGCAAAAAGTGGCCTGCCTTTCAGAGCTTTGCCGAAGAGGCTGTCGCGGGAAGCGCGAAAGTGCTTGCCATCTCCGCAGACAATCGGGACCTTGCTATTGAGCAGTTTCCTTTGGCGGCGGACAATCTTCTGCTGTTGCCCAACGGATACAATGAGGACATTTTCTATCGGGAAGAAGTGGACAGGGAAACGCTTTTCGATTCACTCGGCCTTTCTTATCGCGGAGAGTATGTCATTCTATTTGTTGGGAAGCTTGCAACATTTAAGGGTGTGGACACGTTGTTGCGCACGGCGCGCCGCTATGAGTGGCTGGCGGATCGGGAGTTCATCACACTGGTTGCCGGCGACGGCGAGGAACGGGAGCGATTATCAGAGCTGCACAAGCAGCTCGGTCTGAGGAACACCTTCTTCCTTGGCAACCAGAAGCAGGACGAGCTGCGGCGGCTCTACAATGCGGCGGATGTTTTTGTAATGCCCTCCCGCCGGGAGCCATTCGGACTCGTCGCCTTGGAGGCGATGGCCTGCGGACTGCCTGTTGTCGGCTCCAATGAAGGTGGTTTGCCGGAGTTTATCAACAGTCAAGTGGGAACATTGGTCTCTCCTGAGGACGAGGAATCTTTCTGCGCTGCGATTTTGAATGAACTGACGAGACATCATACAGAGCCGGAGCGGCGTGACATCATCGCACACTATGCCAGCAGCAATTTTGCGCAGGCACAGTTCGTGGCAAAGCTGGAGCAGGTCTACCAACGCGCTGTAAGAGATTTTTCGGGCTAAGGAGGGCGAGTCGTATGAGGAAAACCATGATAATCCCCACCTACTGGTGCCGCAAAACAGGCAACCCTTGGCAGGAGGGCGACGCCGTCTATGACCATCCTACTCCGGTGGATCAGGAGGGAACGCTGGAGCGCACCTTAGTCAGCATGAAGCAGTTCCATGAAAAAGACTTCAAGCTGGTGATTCTGATTTGCCCCACCACCCCGGAGGTAGAGACGGCGGCCTATGAGCAGACGCTCCGTATCGTGGTCCGGGCGCAGCTGAATGCGGAGACATACCTGTTCACTGCGGGAGATTTGCGTGAGATAACTGAAATCTTGAGAAAAGCCGGACTGAACGATCGAGGAGTCCAGCTCCTGTCCATGTTCGGATACTCAAACGTGCGCAATATATGCCTATTGGTCGCCGCTACCCTGACGGCGGACGCTGCTTTGCTCATCGACGATGACGAGGTCTTCGAGCTGCCGGACTTTGTGCCGCGCTCACTGGAATTTCTGGGCAGAAGAGTTTACGGAGACATCGTGCATGGCGTTGCCGGCTACTACCTAAACAGCAAGGGCCAATACTACGATGATGTGAGTCCGGAGCCGTGGATGACCTATTGGGACCGCTTCGGCTGCAAGGCGCGAGCCTTTGACCAGATCATCGGCAGCGGGCCGCGGCTTAAGCGCACAACTTTTGCCTTCGGCGGCGCCATGATCCTGCACAGAGAGCTTTTCGAGTGTGTCCCTTTTGATCCCCTTGTAACCCGGGGTGAGGATGTGGATTATCTTATAAACAGTCGGATCTTCGGCTTCAGCTTCTTTCTGGATAATACCTTGTCCATCAAGCATCTGCCGCAGCCTAAGTCCCACCCCCAATGGAAGCGTCTGCGGGAGGATATTTACCGTTTTGTATATCAGCGCGCCAAAATGCAGTCTCAGCACAAAACAGGGAATCTTGTCCATGTCAGTCCGGAGGACTTTGACCCCTATCCCGGGGAATTTCTCAAGCCGGATCTGGACGAGAAGATCTATCGAAGCAGCATGATGCTCTCATCGCAGTACCTTGCAAATAACGATCCTGATGCCGCTATGGAAGCCATGCGGAACATCTATATTGCCAAGCACAATGCCCCGCCCGCCCTTGATGCCTTCCGTGCCTATCTGGACACCCAAACACAATGGGAGAGGCTCATCCGCTTTGTACGGCAGGAGCGATACGCCGTCCGCGCCGTGCTGGAGAGGCACAATATTTCCGCACCGGAGATTCATCTCGACAAGGAGCACCGCCGAAGACTCACCCGGGAGGAGCTTCTGGCTGTATTGGCGAAGCTTCCGATATTTTCTGTTTTTACTGAGCAAGAGCATGCGGTTTTCTTTGATTACTGCCATGTAAAAACCTACTATGAGCATGAAACCGTATTCACCAGCGGCGACTACAATGAGGAGGTCTGTCTTGTTCTCAAGGGCAAGCTGCGGCTTGTTGCCAACCGGGAAGCAAATAGCTGCTCCGCGCCGCTGGAGATTGCGTATCTCACGCCGGGCAGCTTCCTGGGAGAAAATTGCCTTTCCCACAGTGTGTTCCGCCTCAGCGGGACGGCAGCGGAGTTCACTGAGCTGTTGTGCATCTCCAGAGGGCGGCTGAAGGCTCTGCTGGAGGAGCATCCCGCCATCGGCGTCAAGCTGCTCCAGTGCTTCCTCGCCAGCCTGTCCGAGAAGATCATGCGCTCCAACGAGCTGCGGAAGGAAGCGGCAGCGTATGACCATAATGCGGTCAACGGGATTTTGGAGGAATGAGCACGGGCGCTTCTGCCAGCAAATGAAACGCCGGAGCGTTGGGCGCGCCGCACTTGATCGGTGCAGTGGGTGCAGGAAAGCTCATTACTATAATACAATAAAGAGCTAAAACAAGGATATCTGGACATTGATGTGTATGATGCGGCACAGCAGCGTTTCCGCTTTCTGTTCCGTGAATTTGAAAGAAATCAGGATCGCTGATAAAGCTCAAGGAGGGGAGGCAAAAGCATGCAATCCAATTGGAGTTCTAAACGGGATTGGCTTCTGTTCCGAAACAAGATTGCTGGATGGCAGGAGGCTTATTTATGACCTATCTGCTCTATATGAAACGCTCATTCACGCGCAGCCCCCGCCGTCATGCGGTGCTGTTTGCGGTGCTGACCTGCGCGTTTCTGCTGCCGCTGCTGATCTCCATTTATCGGGACAGCAATGCATGGGGCACGCGGCAATATCTCCTTGCCCGTTCCGCGGGTGAAACCTATCACATTGGGAACGCAACGGAAGCGGATGTGCCATATTTTGAGGGTATCCGCGGACTGTCTGCGCCCATTTATCGTGACGGTACCATCTATCTGCATATTCTGTCGGACGAGGAATGGAGAAATTCGGAGAGCGTGACCGTTTTTGAGAACGAGATCCGCAAGCGCATGGAAGCATCTGGAAACGAAGCCCTGCTCCCGACTGCGTTCAGCTATGAATACGCCCACGGGATCTCCACCGATCCGTCCCACCTTTCGGGGCAGCGAAGCCTTCTGCTCGTCAATATGCTGGTCATTCTGCTCTCGGTATCGGTGGTGCGTTCCGCTTACCGAAGTCACCTGAAGCGCTTTACCTCTGACATTGGGACGCTCCGCACCTGCGGAGCCAGCCGCCGTCAGATCAGCGCTCTGCTTGCCGCGGAGCTTGCGGCGGTGTTCCTGCTTGCGGCAGCCTGCGCCGTGGTTCTTTCCGTCGTATCGCTGAAAGCGCTGTTCACGGCGTTTCTTGAGATCCGTCACGATAGCCTCGCGTGGCTGATCTTTCATGTGGAGCCGATGAATATTTTGCTCCATCTGGCGGTTTTCTTCGTTACACTGGGACTGTCGCTGGGTATGACCCTGCACCGATACAGCCGCGAGCCTGCGCGGGTGCTGCTGAACGATACGGGAAAAATGCCGAAGGTCAAGCGCGGACGAAAGCCCCTCCGGCGGCGTTTCACCCCGGCGGCAACCCTCTGCGGCCTGTGGCGAAGCCGCACGAACCGCAGCCTCCGTTCCTGCCTTGCTGTTTCCGTTCCCGTCATGGCGGTTTTTCTGCTTCTGTTCAACATCCTCACTGTTGCCTTGCAGGTCACGGGCGCGGAGGAGGAATGGGGGTTAAAGGTTTCCCGTTCCTCCCATGACGGAGAAGGCTTTTCGACTGAGGACATAGCGTATGTTTCCTCTCTGGTGGGTGTGAAGCAGATGCGCCCCGTATATGAGCCGGACGGTTATATCCTGCTGCCGGAGTCCCCGGAGGAGGTGGAGACGCCGCTGCGCATTCGACCGTACAGCGATCTTGGCGCGGCGTATCAGACGCTTTCCAAGTATGAGATCGCCGTCAGCCGCAAAGCGGAACGCGGCGTCGGGGATGTACTGCGGCTTTGCCGGTCGGAAGCGTATTACGATGTAAACGGGGGTATCAAGCAGCCCGCACCGGAGGATATGACCGCGCTGACGGTGGCCGCGCTGACGGACACGAAGCCGTCCGGATGGGCGCTGGATATCTATGTGAGCGATGAGCTGTATGTGGACATCATCGCCTCAGAGCCGGCAACCGGCATCGAGATCGCCCTGACCGACCCTACCATGAACGCACAGGTGGAGACCGCCCTGCGGGCGCACTTTGCAGGCGCGGAGTATGCTGTCACCAACCGTCAGTCGGGGTCGGATTTCCTGCGGGAGATGTCCTCCGGCGTGTATCTGCTGTTGGGATACATCTTTGCAGCGCTGTTTCTGCTCATCCTGCTGATCCTCTATGTCCGGCTCTGCGACTACATCGAGGGCAGCCGACCGCTGATCCGCTCCCTTCACAGGCTGGGCGCGTCAAAGCGGACGCTGTACCGCTCCTATATCCGGCAGGACGGGATCTCCGCCGCCGCTGCTGTCACCGCGCCGTTTCTGATCAGCCTTCCGCTGACGGCGCTGCTGTGCGCATGGCAGAAAGCCCCGCTGCACCTTGACGGCGGGATGCTCGCAGCATACGCGGCTCTGGCGGCGTTGCTGATGCTTACCTACTGGCATCCCGTACACCGCTCACTCAAGCGCGTACTTCGTCCGCTATGACCATGCAGAAAGGAGATTTTCCGATGAATGCAGTGACTGTAAAAAATCTGACCAAGGTGTTCCGGCAGGGCGATGAGGATATCTACGCCGTGGATCATGTCAGCTTCACCGTTGCGCTGGGTGAAATGGTCGCCATCGTGGGGCAGTCCGGCTCCGGCAAGACCACCCTTCTGAACCTGATCGGAGGTATTGAGCACCCCACCTCCGGCAGCGTGGAGGTAGGCGGTGTGGACATCTGCTCAGCCGATGACGAGACGCTTTCCGGAATACGCAGACGGAAGCTTGGCTATATCTTTCAGGACTTCAACCTGATTCCCATTCTGACGGCGGAGGAGAATATCATCATGCCGCTGCTGCTGGACGGCAAAAAGCCGGATAAGGCAAAGCTGCGGGAGTTGGCGGGCTTTTTGGGCATTGAGAACCGCCTGAAGCATCTGCCGAGTGAGCTGTCCGGTGGGCAGAGACAGCGCGTGGCCATCGCCCGCGCCCTGATCAACGACCCGGTGATTCTCCTTGCCGACGAGCCCACCGGTAATCTCGATAAGAAGGCGGCGGACGAGATCATGGAGCTGCTGCTCGCCGTCAACCGCCGCGGAAACACCGTGCTGCTGGTGACGCATGAGCAGCGGTACGCCGACCTGTGCGGAAGAAAGATCGAAATCAGCGATGGGAAGACTTGACCTTTCACCCCGATCAGAGCAGAGAAATCGGGCGAATAAATTTCTCAAATGAAACGGAAAGAGGTGCTTAGAATGAAAAAACAATGGATTGCTATATTCCTTTGCCTGTCGTTGTTAGCAACGGGGCTGCTGGGGCTGACCGGCTGCGCCGCAAAGGTGCAGGCGGATGACCTGATGAAGGGCATCACGCCGGAGAAGACTTCCGGAAGGGCGGCGGATGACGCCTTCAAAAACGGAGCGGCAAACTTCGCCGTCCGCCTGTTCCAGAACACGCGGGAGGAAGGAAAAAGCAGCCTGATCTCGCCGCTGTCGGTCATGCTGGCGCTTTCCATGACCGCAAACGGCGCCAAGGGCGAGACCCTTGCGCAGATGGAAGTTCTGCTGGGCGGGGGTATCCCGATCGATACGCTCAACAAATATCTCCATGCCTATGTCGGCGGCCTGCCCTCTGTGGAAAAGGCAAAGCTGACGCTGGCCAATTCCATCTGGTTCAAGGACAGCGGCTTTACGGTGGAAGAGGCTTTCCTGCAAAGAAACGCTGACTACTACGGTGCCGCGGCCTACAAGTCTGCCTTTGATGAAAAAACGCTGAGGGATATCAATAACTGGGTCAAGGAGAATACCGATGGTGTGATTGATAAGATCGTTGACCAGATGGATCCCTATGCCGCTATGTATCTTGTCAATACCGTGCTGTTCGATGCGGAGTGGCAGAATATCTACCGCAAGCATGAGGTGAGAGACGGAACCTTTACTGCTATCGACGGCGCAAAGAGAACCGTCTCCATGATGTACTCGAATGAGAGCCTTTATCTGGATGATGGGAAAGCGACCGGATTTCTCAAGCCCTATAAGAACGGCTACAGCTTCGCCGCGCTCCTCCCGAATGAGGGGGTTGCGCTGGATGATTACATCGCTTCCCTGACCGGTGAGGGCTTTCTCACCACAGTAAAAAATGCGAAGGAAGGTCCTGTGGAGGCAGCCATGCCGAAGTTCTCTTATGACTACGGCATCGAGATGAGCGATGCGCTGAAAGCCCTCGGCATGACCGTACCGTTTGACGCGGCGCTTGCGGATTTTTCCGGCCTCGGACACTCGTCCGACGGCAACATTTATATCAGCCGTGTGCTCCACAAGGCATATATCGCCGTGGATGAAAAGGGCACAAAGGCGGGCGCGGCAACCGCGATTGAGGCGCCTGCCGCAGGGGATTGGGAAGATAGGCGCCGTGTTATCCTCGACCGGCCGTTCGTCTATGCCATCATCGATAATGCCGCCGGGCTGCCCATATTCATCGGCGCAGTCACGGACATTCAGAAGTAGTTTAGACTCAAGCGGCAGTCTGTAAGCAAGGAGGCGATATATGTGAAAAAGAAAATAACTGCGGGAGTTCTATTAATCCTGCTGCTGGCAGGAGTTTGTATACAACCCGCCTATGCCAATTCCGCCCAGCGGCATTGGCGCGGCACAGACGGCACGGGCGCAGTCGTGACGGGAGAGGATTGCCCCATTGTGGTGGACAAAGAGCTTTTGACCTTCGATGTGCAGGAATTCCCGGAACAGTATTATCCGGATACGGACAGTTTCCTCGCCTATACCGGGAACGTCACGGCAGAATATATCTTCCGCAATCCCGCCGACTATGCGGTCACGGCCACGCTGGTTTTCCCGTTCGGTAATCTTCCACATTACGGAGAATACATCTATGACCGTGCAACGGGTCGGCCGGTCGATGTTTCCGATACCCTAAAATACGGCGTTACGCTGGATGGAAACTCAGTGGAGGCGACCGTTCGGCACACCTTGAAGGCACGGCACACAACTTTTTCCCTTGACGAGGATCTGCCGAAGCTGGCGGACAGCTATATCTCCGACAGCTTTTTCAATCCCGATCTGCCGGTCTGGGTGCAGAGGTATTCCGTCACGGGCATAGATAAGGAATACGGCGCGGCCACCGCCGCATTTGTCATAAATGCAGACAGCACAAAAACGCGGGTACTGTGCGAGGAGCAAACCGGCGGAGCGCGGCTGAAGGAGGGGGTGCAAGCTTCCTGCTGGGTACAAAACGGCGATACGATCACGGTGTATATCTTCGGCGAGTTGCCGAAGAAGGGTCTTGTATGGACGCTGTATGAAAATGGCGGCTGCGAAAAGGTTATCGAAGGCACAGTGTCGCCGGAGATTTCCGAGATGACCTTCAAGGACTATGCTCTGCGTGACTATGACGAAAACTCCGGCATTCTGGAGTCTGACTGGTACAATGCTCAGGTCGAGCTTCTGCGGCTCAGTTCCGAAACATGGGGAAACGGTCTGATCCAGATCGAAGAGGGAGATTTTTCACTGATGCGATGGTATGAGTACACCCTCACACTGGAGCCGGGGCAGACATTGAAAAACGCGGTGACAGCGCCGCTGTATCCCGCCATTGATGCGGGCTATACACCGAGCCTCTATTCGTATACCTATCTGCTTTCCCCGGCAAAAACCTGGGCGCAGTTCGGAGAATTGGAAGTTGTGGTAAAAACGCCCTATTACATGCCGGAAAGCGGCATTGACGGCTTTACAAAGACGGACGGTGGGTATGCGCTGACCCTGCCGGGTCTGCCGGAAAGCGAACTGACCTTTACGCTTTCCGAATCGGAGACCCCTCAGCCCCCGAAGTGGTCGAGCTTGTACATTATGCCGACAGAGTTTATCATTGTAATGGCGGCAGTGCTTGCCGCCGTTGGCGTAGCCGTGTTTCTGCTAAGCCGCAGGAAAAAGAGAACAAAAAGATAGAAAGGAAGGTGCACCATGATAAAACGAAAGGTTTCCGTGATATGGGTGGTCGTTCTTGCGCTGATTGCCATCGCCGCATGTGCGTTTGCGGCGGTGACATATTATCGCTGCGGGAAGCAGCCGGAGCCACAATTTCCGGAGAACGAGCTGCTTCGCATTCTTGACGCAGGAAGCGATGCCGAGGGAGTAGGCTTTGAGGTTATGCGCATTGGCGGCGGGAGCGAGAATCTCCGGCTCGACCTGCGCTGGAAAAACGATTCCGGCAAGACGATTGCCTACGGGCTGGCGTTTGAGCTGTATCAAATGAAAGACGGTGTATGGCAAAAGGTCACGCCCGCACGGCAAGTTTATTATCAAGCCATCCAGTACAGCCTTCCCAGCGGCAGGGACTATGAACTCTCCTATGACCTGACGGCTCCATATAACCTGATAGCCGAGGAACGATACCGTTTCCAGGCAGAGTTTCAGTATGAAAACGGAACAGAGTATTCCGAGCCGATGGCAAACTGGGTAGAGTTTGAAGTAAAAATGAATCTGCCGTATAAGGAGGCACAGCCCTCCGACCCAATCACCATACCGGAGCTTCAGGTGAATGCCATGTCTGGGGCAATGGGTGAAACAGATGAAATCACGGCTTCCCCCTGTGCCTACTACTGGCAGGCCCCGGAACCGAATGAGGATGGAACCATGAGCTCCATCATTGGATGCGGGCCCGAGATCGGCGAAGAGACTTCTCTGCCGGAGATCACGGCGGCCAGAGCAGGACTGATTTCCCACAGAAAGTCAAACGAGATCTGGTTATATTTCGAGGTGCAGCCGGATACAGTGCGGATACAATGCGTCCCCCAAAACGGCGGTGAGGTTGAGACAATCACAGAAATTCTTCCGTATGACGGAGGATATGCGTTCGATCTGAAAAGCGGCAGCTTTGTTTACCGTGTGATTGCAGAATGGGACGATGGCAACCGTGTGGAATATGGCTTCATCGGGAAGTGGTTGTAATTCCACGGCAATTAGAATAAAGGACTGACTATGATAAAGATACTATTGGTAGAAGACGATAAAATTATCGTTGCGAGCTTGAGCGAATATCTGAACAGCGAAGGTTATCTTGTGCGAAGTGTATCCGGGCAGGCAGAGGCCATGAAGCTGCTTGCGGAGGAAAAGGTGGATCTTGTGCTGTTGGATGTGTCTCTGGCGGAGGGTAATGGCTTCGCGGCGTGCAGAGCGATCAAGGCTGAGTTTGATGTCCCCGTCATTTTCCTGACCGCCTCCGGCGACGAGTTCAGCACCGTTACGGGCTTCGATCTGGGCGCCGACGATTACATTCCAAAGCCGTTTCGCCCACGAGAGCTTATCTCCCGCATCCGAAATGTGCTCCGACTCACCGGCAGCATGGGCAAAACGGTGAAGCTCGGTGATGTGGTGGTGGACACCGAAAAGGGCACGGCGGTGAAGAACAGCAGGGACCTGTTCCTCTCAGCACTGGAATACCGGCTTCTGCTGTTTTTCATCAACAATCGGGGAATCGTGCTTACCCGTGAGCGGCTTCTTGACGCCATCTGGGATGTTGCCGGCGAGTATGTCAATGACAATACGCTGACGGTGTACATCAAGCGGCTGCGGGAGAAGATTGAGGATGACCCCACCGACCCGAAGATCATTCTGACGGTTCGCGGGACAGGATATAAGGTGGACGCATGATCAAGCTGCTGAAAAACAAAGAGGTGCGAAAGGCACTGCTGTGGCAGCTGCTGCTCTCCGCAGCCGCCTGCGCCGTCTGCTTTTTCTTCGACATTCGCGCCGGGCTGACAGCCTCAGGGCTTTCTCTGCTCCTCATGCTGGTCTTCTGCATCAGCACTTATAAGAGGTATCAGAGGATTTCTTCCCTTGCGGATGATATCAATCAGGTTCTGCACGGCGACAGTTCGATCGATTTTGACAGCTATTCAGAGGGTGAGCTGAGCATCCTCCACAGTGAGATCTATAAGATGACCATACGCCTGCGTGAGCAGCAGCAAACGCTGACAAGGGAAAAGGCATATCTTGCCGATTCCATCGCGGACATCTCTCACCAGATCCGCACGCCCCTGACCTCTATCAATCTGCTGATTGGACTGCTGTCGGAGCCGAAGCTGACCGACGCGCGCAGGCAGCAGCTGATCCATGAGCTCTACGAGCTGCTCTCCCGCATCGACTGGCTGATCACCACACTTCTGAAGATCTCACGGCTGGACGCCGGCACGGTGCAGTTCAAGCAGGAGCAGGTCAGTCTGGAGGAGCTGCTCAAAAAGTCCTGTGTGACCCTGCTCATTCCCATGGAGCTGCGCGGGCAGGCGCTGCTCATCCATGCGGACGGCGCTTTCCGGGGAGATCTCTCGTGGACCTGCGAAGCCATCGGCAATATTGTGAAGAACTGCATGGAACACACCCCCGAGGGCGGCAGGATCGAAATTGACGCAGCCGAAAACGCCCTGTATTCCGAAATTATAATTAAGGACAACGGCACGGGCATTTCTCCGGAGGATCTGCCGCATATCTTTGAGCGCTTCTATAAGGGCAAGGATTCCGACGGCAAAAGCTTTGGGATCGGGCTTGCGCTGTCGCGCATGATCATAACCGGTCAGGGTGGAACCGTAAAGGCACAGAACCACAAGCCCGCAGGAGCCATGTTCACCATCCGATTTTATAAGGGAACCGTCTGAAGGTGCCTCCCGATATCCTAGCCACGGCATTGGACTAAACATGTAGTTCATGACACCAGCACTCTTAAATAGAGCTTTTTGTAGGGTTTTTCATGTATATGTGGAGGTACATATATGAGCAAAATCAGCAAATCCATTGTTATATCCGAGTTCTTATGGCTTCTATTTTTTGCCGTAGTCTTTTTAAAATTTGATTATACGCGGACAACATTAGCCGTAGTTAATGCAATAGTTTGGCTTTGCATCGTACTAGTTTTTTCAATAATTATACTACAATTTCTAACTAGACAAGCATTTACGAAGGTACGGGGCATACTACTAGTGCTGATTTTCTTAATCATAGATCAGGTTATAAAAGCGCTACTATATTTTGCTCCGTCCGAAATCTCCATTCCTGTTATTCCCAATATTCTATCGATCCTCGTAATTCTGAACAAGTACCAGACCTTAGTACTTCAAGCAGCAGATAAATTCGCATCGCCTTATATTGTTGCGTGTGCAAAACTATTGCTGCTTCCCTTCTTTTTGCTATTGCTCTATCTGCTCTCAAAGAGTAAAAATCGTTTTAATTTCAAGACGCCTATCGGCTATGCTGGTGTAACCCTAATTTCCTCGGCAATTTTATCGACGGTCCTAGACAGTTTAATTTATAAGGGAACACCAGACTATTTTTACTTAATTCCCTTGTATTCATCTGTGGATTTGAAGGATGTATTTGCCTTTTTAGGAGCAGGTTGCATTTTGTCAATCATATCAACAAACGAGAAAAATATGCAGAAGAAAACAACGAACATGGAGGCAAAATGATTTATCAGCAAGACTGGCTCATGCGTCAAATTGAAGCTATGATCCAAGCAATTTTGGCTGTTGCACTTGGGATATCAGCCAACGAACAGACTGCAACTCAAATTGAAGATTCTAGTTATGGAAAAATGCTTGAAAAAATGATTGACGATGGGGACATTTGTGCAGCAGAAGATTTGCTGTTCAATGACTTGGATCAGTCGGATTTATCATGGCTTCAGATAGCCCTTGATTTCTATTCAAAGCTAAATAACTGCTCTGATGATTATTTAGCAATGCATGATTTTTCTCGTGAAGAAATTGATCAAGGACTTCGATACATCTGCACGTTGTTTGGTTATGATTTTTTGGTAAGCAATTAGTCCATTATCGATTATTTCGTCAGCTATTCTTTTGTTTTCGAAAGGCACTTTTTCTCCACTTTCGATGATCATTTCGTTAAAAGAGTTTACAAAATATCCGCTGTCACTGTTTAACGATGGAATAGTTGTTTTGTTGACCTGGATCATTCCAATTGCTATTACCAGTTACTATCCTACACTATTGTTTTTGGGGGATTATTCAATTATAGGGTATTCTGCCAGCACTTCTGCATTTTTTTCGTGTCAGGGCTAATTCTGTTTCGTGAAGGACTTAAAAGGTTAGATGGAATGTCTTCTTAACAATTAGTGAAACTGAAAGGCTCTGGAAGTTGGCAAGCAAGGTCTTTTGGAGCCAAAAGACAGCAGGCGGAGACTCTGACGAGTCCCCGCCTTTTGCTTGATGGGGCGTTCCCCATACCCCCTGTAACACAGATTTCATGGGCCCTGCCTTTGAAAACATTGATTTTACTGACTTTCTTATGTTTTCTTATTAGGAGGCGAGGGACCGGCGGCTCCCTTTTTTACTAAGTGACGGATCCGTCACCTGAAAGTCACCGCCGTGTCACCTTGACAAAATAGAATGGGGGTGTAAAAAGCGAAAGGAGTATCCCGATATGGAGATTTTGAGAGTGGAAAACCTGACAAAGGTATATGGCAAGGGCGAGAACGAGGTGCGGGCACTGGACGGCGTTTCCTTTTCGGTGGAGAAGGGAGAGTTTGTCGCCGTGATCGGCCCCTCCGGCTCGGGCAAATCCACACTGCTTCACATCCTCGGCGGCGTAGACCGGCCTACAGGCGGCAAGGTATTTATGGACGGCAAGGATGTGTATGCGCAGAACGAGGAACAGCTTTCCATCTTCCGCCGCCGTCAGGTGGGACTGATCTATCAGTTTTACAATCTCATTCCGGTGCTCAATGTCACGGAAAACATCACGCTCCCCGTGCTTATGGACGGGCAGAAGGTCAATCAAAATCGACTGGCTGAGCTGATGGCCACCCTGAATCTTACCGGCCGGGAGAACCACCTGCCGAACCAACTCTCCGGCGGCCAGCAGCAGCGGGTGTCCATCGGCCGGGCTCTGATGAATGCGCCTGCGGTGGTGCTTGCCGATGAGCCCACCGGAAATCTTGACTCCAAAAGCAGCCGGGAGATCGTGGAGCTGCTGAAGGTTTCCAACGAAAAATACGGGCAGACCCTCCTTGTCATCACCCACGACGAGAGCATCGCACTGCAGGCGGATCGAATCCTTTCCATTGAGGACGGGAAAATCACCAGAGACGAGGTGATCCGCAGATGAATGTTTTCAACAAGGTAACCTTAGAGAGCCTGAAGAAAAACAGGACGAGAACCATCGTCACGATCATCGGCATTATGCTCTCGGCGGCGATGATCTGCGCGTCCACGACCCTTGTCTCCAGTATGCAGAATTTCGTGCTGCGTTGTGCGATCCACATCGACGGGGACTGGTACGGAGCGGTTTATGACGCCGCATATAAGGACTATGAGGACATCCGCGATTCCGACAGGGTTTCCTCCGCAGCCTACGCGCAGGTTCTGGGTTACGCGAAGATCGACAGCGCCAACGAGCGCAAGCCCTATCTGTATGTGCTTGGCGGCGATGTGGCCTCCGGCTATTTTAAGACAATGCCGGTGCATCTCATTTTAGGTACGCTGCCGAAGGACTCCACGGAAATTATTCTGCCGGAGCACCTGACATCAAACGGCAAGGTGAATTATAAGCTCGGCGACACCGTCACGCTTGACGTGGGGGACAGGACACTTGACGGCCGGAGGCTGGGACAGGACACGCCCGTATACACCTATGACAGCGAAACGCAGGTGGAGATTATGAGCGGCGAAAGGCTCGAAAACACCGAACCAAGAACCTACACGGTGGTCGGTATCTATGAAAGACCTACCTTTGAGGACTATTCCGCGCCCGGGTACACAGCGCTTACGGCAGCGGACACCAAATCCGCCGATCAGGCTCCGATTCATTGTTATTTCAAGCTGCACAAGCCCGCCGGGGTGTATGACTTCATGAAGGAAATGGGCTATACGCAAGAGTATCGCTATGCCTACAACACGAAGGTCCTGCTGTATTCCGGCACGGCTCCGTTCGATTCCTTCCTTACCGCGTTTTACAGTCTTGCCGCCATCATCATCGCGCTGATCGTGTTCGGCTCTGTATCGCTCATCTATAACGCATTCTCCATTTCTGTTTCGGAGCGGACAAGGCAATTCGGCCTGCTGTCCTCGGTGGGCGCCACCAGAAAGCAGCTTCGAAGAATGGTGCTGTTTGAGGCGCTGGCGGTCAGCATTGTCGGCATCCCACTGGGCATTCTGGTGGGTATCGGCGGTATCGGCATAACGCTCCTCCTGATCGGAGATAAATTTTTCTCCATTGTCCGTGTGGACATTCCCATGCGGCTCTGTGTTTCGTGGCAGGCTGTCATCATTGCTGCGGTCATTGCACTTGTCACGGTTCTGATCTCGGCATGGATTCCCTCAAAAAGGGCAACCAGAGTTTCCGCCGTGGAGGCGATCCGCCAGAGCATGGACATCAAGGTGAGCGGCAGACCCGTCCGAACCTCGAAGCTCGCCTACAAGCTGTTCGGACTTCCCGGCGTCCTTGCCGGCAAGCACTATAAGCGCAACCGGAAAAAATACAGAACCACCGTCGTCAGCCTCTTTATGAGCATCGTCCTCTTTGTTTCTGCGGCGGCCTTCACCGACTACATGATGGAATCCGCCGAGGGAGGGCTGGCCTCCGATCAATTCGACCTGATCTACGCGGCAGAGTCGGACGCTTCCTCCGCCATGACGCCCGATGAGCTTCTGGATCTGCTTTTCTCCGATCAGAATGTCACCGGAGGTACCTATACCAAGAAACAGTTTTTGCAGGGCGATATCTCCCGCGAATATGTCACGGCAATGTATGCCGGCCGTTTTGCCGACTTCGGCATGGAGCGTGAGGACGCAGCGCCGAAGGAGCTCAGCATCTCCGGTTATCTGTACTTCGTTGCGGACGCCGAGTTCAACAGGTTACTGGAAAAGTACAACCTGAAGGAAGCGGATTACTATGACCGGGAGAAGCCCCTGGGCCTTGCTCTGGATCGCAACATTGAGCTTGATCGCCGGCTTGAGAAGTATGTCACGCTGGACACGCTCAAGGGCGATGGGTGCGTAATCGAGGGGCTTTACTATGTAGAGATCGACGGATATTACAGAAAAGACAGCCGGATCGATGAGAATGGCAATAAGGTCGTTCTCTATCAAAACAGAGACAACGAGAGCGACATCATCGAGCTGCCCTATGAGGAATCCTTTGCAAAATACACGCTGCGGTCCGAAAAAACCATTGAGGAGGCTCCGTTCTTTGTCAGCCGCAGCACGCCGGTAGCCATCAATATGATCTATCCGTACAGCATGCTGGAGAGCGTGGTTCCCGAGGCGGCGCTGAATCAATTCCGTAATACAGAGTATTTCCTCACATCGAGCAATCACACCGCGAGCTTTGAAAATCTGGCGACCGTGCTGACGGAAAACGGTCTCAGCAGCCGGCAGCTTTTCGACTACGCCGCAAACGCCGAGACAAACCGGAATGTCATAACCATTATCCGGGTATTTGCCTACGGCTTTATCGTGCTGATCTCCCTGATTGCCGCGGCCAATGTGTTCAATACGATCTCCACGAATATCAGCCTGCGCCGCCGGGAGTTTGCCATGCTGAAATCGGTGGGCATGACGCAGAAGGGCTTTCGCAGGATGATGAATTACGAGTGCCTGCTGTACGGATCCAAGGCACTGCTTCTCGGCTTGCCGGTATCCTGCGGCATTACATATCTCATCTACCGTGCGGTCACAACGGCCTATGAAACCTCCTTCCATCTGCCGTGGGCAGCCATCGGCATCGCCGTACTGAGTGTGTTTCTGGTCGTATTCGCCACCATGATGTATTCAATGAGCAAGGTAAAAAAGGACAATCCCATCGACGCCTTGAAAAATGAGAATCTGTAAGGAGGATGCGAAAATGTACAATAATGAAGCAACCGCACATGGAAAACTCAACCTGAAATCCCTGCTGATCTGCTGGCTGATCATTCTCGGCGGATACCTTTTGATCCGTATGGTCTTTCTTGTATTCGGGCTGCAGCTGCACCTGACCGCTCAGGGCATCTGCCTTGCGCTGCTGCCATACTGCTTTGGGGCGCTGTATCTGTGGAAGTGTTGCAAGAATCGGGAACCGCTGTTTTACGCGCTTGGTATTCTGCTCCCGGCTATTGTCGAGAAGTTGACGCTGTATTTCCTCGGAGCGTATCTATGCGGGGTCAATCCGTTCCGTGTCACGGCGGTCATGGAGGCAATTGGAACGATCGAGCCGTATGCGGTACTCTTTACACGGATGCCCATGCGGTACGCAGTCAACCTGCTGTTCTTTAACTGGGCATACATTCTTTGCGGCATCGCCTTCTCTGCACTCTGCTTTTTGGGCTTGTCCCTCCTGCAAAAGCGGGCGGAGAATGAACCATAAGCAAGATATAGGGGCGGCAAAATGTTATCAGGACAATATGCGACCTCTTGCTGTCACAGTGTTTGCGAGTAAGTTAAGAAGGAGTTGTTGTTCATGGGCGAGTTAAATATCAAAAACTTGAAGTTCTCTTTTGATAAAAGCAAGAGCTTGATAGCCTGTCCTTCTTTTTGTTTTGAACCGGGAAATATCTATGCTTTAGTTGGACCTAACGGCAGCGGCAAGACCACCTTCCTGAAAATTCTCCTGGGGCTGTTAAAGCCGACAGAGGGTGAGGTTTATGGAGCAGAGCGCGAAACGATTGGCTTTGTGCCGGATTATAACGGACTGTACGATTCGCTGTCTGTTCTTGAAAACATCAAGTTTCGCTTGAGCCTGTATAAAATGAACTACAAAAACGAAAAAGAGAAGATTCAGCAAATGTTGACCAGCTACAATCTTGATGGTGAAACAAATAAATTGGTTAAGGATCTATCCTTGGGCATGAAGAAAAAGGTGGCACTGATTTGCGCATTAGCAGTCCAGCCTTCTGTACTGATTCTTGACGAGCCTACCGGCGGTTTGGACTCAGACGCACAGGCGGAGTTGGCCGAAATGCTGACGCAGTTTATTTCCCCTTCGACGATGGTGATTTGCTCTACGCATGACCAGACTTTTTTAGATTCCTTGCCTGCCTGCCGCGTTATTTCGTTTCCGCTGGAGGTGTAACCATGCAGGTATTTATAAGGACGCAATTATTGGGCATAAGGAAATCAAAGCGGCTCATGGGAACTCTTTTATTTGCGCCTCTTTTACTGCTGTTCTGTTCTTACAATGCCTCCAACTCATGGATCCCGGCTGAATATTTAATGGCGTTGTTTGCTGGGCTTATTTCCATGCTGAGCGGCGAAATTCTCCATTGGCTGACAGTCGATGAGATAAAAGACGGAATTTTTGATATCATTTTAATCAGCCCTGTCTCGCGATTGCGCATCCTGTTCGGTAAATTATTCGTTCCTGTTGTGAGTGGTGTGCTGTTTTCCTTTGGCTCCTTAATGGCAAATAATTTTTTGGCTCAATTCTACCGCTACACGCTGTGGAAATTCTCGATTGGGACAAGTGCCCTCCTGATTTTTGGAGCGCTATTTGCCGCACTGCTGGAGTTTGTAGTCCTTTTAATCATGAGGAAGAACAACATTAACATACATTTTCTGCTATTGGCCGGTGGGTTGATGGCTATGTTAGGCGCGTTTTATTTGTGGTCAAACGGACTTTTTCTGAGTTTTATTCTGGCTCTGCTCCTATGCCCTGCTTTCTTGGCCGGATTTTCTCTGATCCTGTTAGAGAAGCGCCATCAATTTAGCCTCAAGAAAAGCAATTACGCACTTACCCGACTGTTTGGTGAAAACAGGATTTCTATCTACGGCGCATTTTTCAGGAAGAATCTTTCCGAAACGAGGCTCCACAGCCATGCCATATTGCAGACGATTATCGCGCTCGTTGCTCCCATATTAGCGGGTTTTGCTGCCCACTATCAGAAATACTTCCCGGCTGAGTTGGTTGTATCTGTAGCTTTATCAGCGATACCAGCTGTTGTCAACATATATTTGGTATACTATTCATCGCTTCGAGAAAACAGGAGCAAATTAGATGAGGTCTTTCAGGCAATGAAAATATCGGCATTTTATAGAGTGTGTGAAAAGAGCATCAGCGCAGGGATTGTCTCTACCATACTGTGCCTGATTGCCTTTCCTGTAATCAATACTACTTGCAGGCTTAGCTGCGGCTTGATGATCGCCACTATTTGTAATAACTTCATTTCCGCCTTCATCTGTGGCGCATGTTTCTCTAAAGTTCAATCTTTCAAAGGCGAGAACGGATACAAGGTGCTTATTTCCGTAATCAGCATTGCTCTGCAGCCCCTGAATATATTGCTTTAAGCATGAGATGGCCGCCCGACAGCGAAAACTGCCGAGCGGCCATCTTGCAATATGGAGGGATATCCAGTCAACTCTAATTTTTTAAACTAACACTCCTGTTGGTTGTTGAATGGGATGTACAATTCCGGGCTTGCTTAGAGAAGGCATAATATGCTATACTGTGCTACATAAGAGAGGTGGAGCAAATGACCTTTGCAGATGCGATTCTGAAACTGCGCAGTGAACGGAGGCTGTCCCAAACTCAGCTTGCCAAAGAATTGGGTGTCAGCTATACCTCCGTAAACCGATGGGAAAACGGAAGGTCACTTCCGACAAAAATGATGCTTCTCGTGATCTGCAGATACTGTGAAGAGCATCATTTGGAATTCTCTTGTGAAGAGGTTGACCGCCTGTCGTAAAAGAAATGATGCTCAAATACAGGCATAATGCTGATGCGGAATGTCGAGTACGGTGAAAAGCCGAATATGTATCTGAATTGTCACAATACTACCAGCCAAATATCATAATGAAAGGTCTGTTAAAACCAATGAACCAAAAAGAACTCAACGAGCTGCGGCGCCGCTGGAAGCCGGATAAAAATGCCATCAACCGTATTTACGGCTGTTTTGTCAATAGCAATAAGGAGATTATAACCGATTTGGACGAGTCGCTTGGCATGATGACACAGGAGGAAGCCGAAAAATACCTCAGCCTGCTGAAAAAGGCACTGTCAGGAATACTCGGGAAAAACCTGATCGATATTGTGTTTTCCACCCAGCAGGTCATGACGGGGGAAGAACACAGAATGTTGATGGAACTGCGCACATCCGGTGCGAAGGATGCGCGGGTGCGGCAGGCATTTTATCAGAAAGTCATTCAATCATTGGACATGGGCGAGAGCAATTATCTGTTGCTGCTGGCAAGCGACAGCTATGATGTACCCCGTCGAAATCGCGACGCCATGCGAGCCGAGGAATCGGATGAGGTCTTTTCCTATATTCTGTGTGCGGTCTGCCCGGTTAAAACGAGAAAAATGGAATTGGGCTACTTCTCCGGAGACAATGAGTTTCATTGTGCCGCCAGTCAAACTGTCATCGCGCCGGAGCTGGGCTTCCTGTTCCCGGCCTTTGATAACCGCAGCGCCAACATCTACAATGCACTGTTTTATTCCCGCAAAGAGGGAGAACTGCATCAGGAGTTTATCGATGCAGTATTCCATACCGATTTGCCCATGTCGGCTGCAGAACAGCGGGAGGCCTTTGAGGCCTCTCTTTCCGAGTCGTTGGGCAGCGCCTGCAGCCTTGAGATCGTGCAGGCAATCCACGGCCAGCTTGCCGCAATGATTGAAGAGCATCGGGAGACAAAGGATCCGGAGCCGCTGACTGTCAGCCCCTGTGAAGTGAGCAAGATTATTTTGGATTGCGGTGCTTCGGAGGAACAGGCGGAAGCTTTTCAAGCTGCCTGTGGGGAACGGTTCGGCGTAGGCGCCGTTCTCAATCCGGCCAACCTGATTGATGCAAAGAGAGTGGAGCTGAAAACAGAGAAGTTATCACTCTCCATTGACCCTGAATACAGCCATCTTGTGGAAGCGAAGGTCATCGACGGTCAAAAGGTGTTAATCGTTCCGGTAGAAGATCATTTGGAATTCAACGGGGTTGCCGTCAATGTCAATAAGGACAAAGAATAACCGACAATGCGCGCTGCGAAGCTTCGCGGTATGCCGAAGGGGGTATTTTTACGGCTCGGCGATATAGATTGGCAAGAAAACAGAAAAGGATTACGCTAACGGCGGCGGCCAAAATGCTTGGCGTTTCGCAGCCGACATTGAGCGCGTGGGAGGGCGAGAGGAAGAACCCTTCTGTGGAATCCCTGATTCAGATGTCCGAGCTTTACGGCGTGAGCGTGGACTTTCTTCTGGGCCTTCCGGAAGCTCGATATCATCGGGCAGATATGCTTCAGCCGATTCCGCCGGAAGCTCTGCCGGCTTTTCATGATACGCCCGTCTTCTCAAGCCGATATGGCTGGGCAATGGTGAATGCGATAGAAGGAGAGCTTCTTTTCGCAAGCGGGATGCGTCTGTCGCTGGCAGATGCGACCGAAGTGTATGTTCTGCCTCCGGCCTTTGCAACACCCGGCGCGGCAGTATCCATGCCGTTGAAAAGGGACGAACTTACCGGGTACGACTGCGTATGGGTAGAGCCAATCTCCATGGACGCCGCCCTGCGGGATGAGCTTCGCGGCTGGTATCATATTAAAAGACGCTTTGTGGAAAACGAGGTGGGGCAGCGCTTCTACTTTGATTTTTACGGTGCAAAATGGCTTGCCTTTGCAAACGGACCGGGAAATATATGAATGAGGTCCATCTTGATGCGCGAAGTGAAATCAGAATAAGAACGTCCGCCCGTTTCTGCCCTTGAGGCGTGGAGCGGGCTTTCGTTCATTTTCCGGGCTGGTCTCGTTGCACTTTTGTGACACTTTCCATGCACTTTTGCGGGGGAAGTATTTGGCGCTCTCCTGTATACTACAATCAAGGTTGAAGCCCAACCAAAACGATTAAAAAAGGAGCGTAAAATACCATGAAAAAGAAAACGATTTGGAGCCTTGTATTGGCACTTGCGTTGACGGTAACAGCCATCGGCACAGCAACCTCCGCCTTTGCCGCCACACCCGCGCCAATGGAGCCTGTTACTAAAATTGCCACCGAGAACGAGGACGCCGTCTGGGAGCAGATCGAGGCGGTGGAAGAGAAGAGCGACGCCATCTTCCAAAGAAACGCGGCGCTGTGGGAAAAGCTGGACGAAATCTGCAACACCCTGCCTGACGACTACGACTTCACAGACTTTGACGAAGCAGCGTTTATCCGCAGCAGCAACGCCCTGACGGAAGCGGAGAAGGAAACGCTTCTGGCAGACATCAAGGAGCTGAACGAGCTGGACGCCCAAATGGAGGCACTGTACGCTCAGCTGCCCGACTGCGACAATATGCCGCTTTACGAGAAGGCACTGGAAAAGGCCGACCCCAAGGTGCTGGATGAGATCGACACCCTGGAGCAGGAGTATGACCGCGTCTGCGAAAAGCACGCCGACCTGTGGGACAAGGTAGATGAAGCGTACTTTGATCTGCCGGACGACTACGATTTCGACAACTACGATGAAGCAGCCTTCATCCGCAGCCTGGGCTTCCTGACCGACGCGGAAAAGGACGCGCTGATCGCCGACTACAACCGTCTTACGGAGATCGACAGTCGGCTGTGCGAGCTGTACAATTCCATCTGGGGCAACACCGGCTGCGAAAGCGGCATCTGCCCCCTTTGACGGAAAGGCGATATTCTGATAGTATAAAATCAACATCATGCCGATGCTGCGCCCACGCGCAGCATTTGGCGCTGCTTTCTGGGAGGTCACCATGGGACATTCCATCTATTTGGCGGACGATGAAAAGAGCATCCGGGAGCTGCTCCATAGCTTCCTCGCAAGCGACGGATATACCGTGCGCTCCTTTGAAAGCGGCGACGCGCTGCTGGAGGCGTTTCGTCAGGAGCCTGCGGAGCTTGTCATACTGGACATTATGATGCCCGGCACGGACGGCCTTGCCGTGTGCCGGGAGCTACGCTCTGTTTCCGATATTCCCATTATCCTGCTTACGGCCAAGGACAGCGAGCTGGACTATGTCATGGGCATCAGCCAGGGCAGTGACGATTACCTCACCAAGCCCTTTCGCCCCACCATACTGCTCATGAAGGTGAGAGCCCTGCTGCGCCGGGTGGAGATGGACAGGGGGAAAACAGCGGCGGCAGTAGATGAATTGCGCTATGGGGATCTCCGCTATTCCGCTACGGAAAATGCTGTCTTTTGCGGAAGTACGATCGTGGCACTGACCCAGACCGAGCTGCGGCTGCTCAGCTATATGATGAAGCAGCCGGAAAAGGCCTATTCCCGTGAGGAGCTGCTCAGCGCGGTGTGGGGCTTTGATTCGGAGGTGGAGACCCGCGTGACCGACGAAACGCTGCGCCGTATCCGAAAAAAGCTGCTGCAAGCGGGCAGCACCGTCAGCGTAAGCACCATCTGGGGCTTTGGTTATAAGCTGAAGGGGGCAGAGCGCACATGAAAAACATCAAGCTGCGGATCGTGTACCTGATCCTTTGCTCGGCTCTGCTGCTCTTTGCACTGTTCATGCTGGCGGTGAACCTCATTATACCAGCACACTTTGTGCGTGAGGCAAAAAAAGCGCTCATCAGCGAGGCCGAGTATCAAAACCGCACCATCCCCTATACCGACGATGGATCCTTTTTTGATGATGGATGGAATGACACGGAGGAGCACTTCCTTACGCCAAGCATCGTATTTTTAGAGCTGGATAATGCCAATCAATCAAGCGGTTGGAACAGGGACGCATATCGCCTGGAGGAAAAACTGCTGGAATACTGCAAGGGGCGGGATCTATCGCTCAACCAATGCTATACCTTCAAAACGGACAGGCATCACCTGATCTTCATGTCCGTGCAGGAGGAGCAGGACGATTGGGAAAAGCCGTACGCCTATATCATGTACATAGACATCGGGCCCATCACCCGCTATATCGTGACGCTGAATTGGGCGTTCTTTGCGGTGCTGCTGGCGATCTCCTCCGTCATGTGCCTGCTGGGGTTCCGGTTTGGCAGGGATATTGAGAAGGAAGCGGAGCGGCAGCAGACCTTCTTCCAGAATGCCTCCCACGAGCTGAAAACGCCGCTGATGGCGATACAGGGCTATGCGGAGGGCATACAGGCGGGCGTAATGGACACGGGCAGCGCGGCGGAGGTGATCCTGGAGGAAAGCGACCGCATGACGGAGCTGGTGGAAGAGCTCCTGGACATCTCGAAAATCGATATGGGGCGACAGCAGCTTGCCTTTTCCGAGATGGATATTCGGGAGCTGCTATACGACAGCATACGCGCCGTGGAGCCGACAGCCGCCGGCGGCATTACCATCGCGCCGGACTTCCCCGAGGAGCCCATTATGGTCAGCTGCGATGATACCCGGCTGCGCAGAGCCGTCACCAATATCCTATCCAACGGCGTGCGCTATGCCCGCAGCGAGCTGCGCCTGACCTGCCGCGCAGACAGGCGGCAGGTGACCATCCGGATACAGGACGACGGGGACGGCATCGCCGAGGAAGATATTCCCCACATCTTTGATCGCTTCTACATGGGGCGGAGCGGAAAATCCGGCATCGGCCTTGCGCTGACACGGGAGATCATCCACCTGCACAAGGGAACCATCCGCGCCCGCAACGGGGACATCGGCGCCGTTTTCGAGATCTCCATTCCGGTGAGCAGATAAGAAGATCACCGCGCCGCCTTTGAGCGCCCCTCTTGCAAAAAGGACGGGCCTGGAAAGAATCTTTGCTGGTACCGGGTGGAGAGTTTCCTGTGATTTCCTCTTGTGCCCACATTGTCAGAATGGAGTACATCTATGGACTGCAAAGCAAAAAAATATCTGCATATTTATGACTGGAACTACTGGTGGGGCTATTACCGCTGCTGTAAGGACTGGGAACCTTTCCATGCGGCGGAGTTTTCTCTTTCCGAGGACGAGGCAGGAAAGGCGCCCTTTTTCCACTTTGATTTCCATAACCTCCCTGCCCTTCACCAGACCATTCTGGACGGTGAGTTTGTGGAGCCGGATAACCCGGATCTTCCGCACTTTCTGGAGCAGGCAAGGCGGCTCAGAAGCGGTGAACAGGACTGGTTCGTCGGGGCGCTGTACTATCCGCTTTTTTCACCGGAGATGCATTTCTGCAACGCCTCCGTCCGGAGCGGCGTCCCGCTGACACAGCTGCTTTCCCCGTCTGTACCGCCCTATTACGGGGTGATCTTTCTCCGGGAGGAGCGCCCCCTCACTCCGGAGGTGCTGACGCATTGGGCGGAGACACTGTCCCAACCCCTGTTCGGCCAGCCGTTTTCCTGTACGCTTGCACAAGTCCCCAGCCGGCAGGAGGCCATGGAGCAGTTTGAGAATGAGATGCGGCTGATGCGATGAACGAGCGCCCGCCGCGCTGTCCGGCGGCAGCTGCAAGGCCCCCAACGCCCTGCGGTTGCAGAATTACTTACGACGGAGAATATGCATGACATTTGAAATTCACAGCAATATCACAAATCGCTCTATGGCCATAGCCTCCCGTGCGATGCGCAGGGTGCTGCGGCGAAAGAGAAGCATTATATGGGCCATTTTCGGCTGGAGCGTCTTTTTCATCAACGCTCTGCTGCTGATCCCATTTGATGGAGAGTCTTTTACGCTTGATGCCAGCACGATGATTTCCCTGCTGGTAGAGGTGATGCTGCTGTCCGTTCTGCTGTTTCAGGATCGGTTCAACGGCATGATCGCCTGTAAAAACACGCTGGCAGGCACAAAGGACTATCATATTGCGTTCGGCGAGGAGTCCTATACCGTCGTTACGGCGGCCACCACCTCCACCTTCCGCTATGAGCTGATCGACGCCATGGCGGAGTCGCAGGACTATATCATCTTTCTGATGAAAAAACGCTATGCGCAGCCCTTGGACAAGCGCACCCTCACCGGCGGGACGGTGGAGGAATTCAAACGATTTCTTGAGGAGAAGACCGGAAAGACATTCCGGCGTGTGAAATGAACGGATTTTCTATAACGCCCTTTCGAGGGCTGCATTTGCTTCTGCTTTTGCTTACGGCAGCGGCGGTGCTGCTCATATTCTTGCTGCTGCGCGGAAAACCGGAGGCACGTCGCTCCCGGTTTCTGATCGGCGTGTGCCTTTTTAATCTCGCGCTGTTTGCCGGCTACAAGCTCTCACTGTCCATGGACGCAGCGTATATCCGTGCGTACTATCCCAATGGCTTCAACATTTTCAATGAGCTGCCGCTGCACCTGTGCAACATCAATCTGTTTCTGATCCCGCTGGGCGTGTGGAAGAGAAACCGCTCGATCATGGGCTTTTCCTTCTTTGTAGCGCCCCTTGGCGCACTGATGGCGCTGCTCTTCCCGGAGCCTCTGTTCTCCGGCTTTTCGCTGTTAATGCCACGGATTTTTGGCTACTATGTGACCCACGCAATCCTTGTTGTCTGCGGCCTGAGTCTGGCGACGCTGGGCTTTTACCGCCCCGACCCCAAGGATATCCCGCGGATCCTCAAGACCTTTGGCCTGCTTGCCGTAGGTGCGCACCTTATCAATCTCCTGTTGCGCCTCACGCTCTGCCCGGAGGCGAACTACTTCTTCACTTATGGCGCGGAGATCGGCGTGCTCAAGCTGTTTTGGCGCATCATCCCGGCGCCGCTGCTCTACGGGCTGCCGGCACCGCTGATCCTTGCAGGCTATATGTACGCGGTCTGTGCGTTGTCCCGCCTGACGCGAGGCGCGGAAGAAGCGTCTTTTTCATAAAACAGGACACAAAAAGCGGCCTTGGGCGCGATGAACTGCCCCGCTTTTTTTGGTGGTTGGCAGTTGAACGCTGCCGGCCGCTTTTTATGCATCGGCAAAGCGGAGCGCTTCTGCGCTCCGCAGCAGGATATCAAAAAAGGCGGGCTGAGGCGCGCCGGGGAAGGAACAAGGTCAACAGAACCGAAGAAGGAGCGCGATCAAAGGCTCACTGGGGCGCTTCCGGGAAGAATTCACCGTGCACCGCGTGCACGGCTTTTTCATATTCCGGCTCGCTGATGCCAACGGTGATGTTGATCTCGCGCGTGCCCTGCACGATCATCCGCACGTTGATGCCCGCGCGTCCAAGCGCGCCGAGCAGCCGGCCGGAGACGCCCGGCCTTCCCGCCATGTCCCGTCCGACGATGGACACCATGGCAAGCCCGTCTGCAACGCAGATGCTGTCCGGGCGGACGGCGGCGGAAATGTCCGACAAAAGCGCCTCGCGGCAGGCGGAGACCGCCGCGGCCGGGGCGATGAACGAGATGCTGCCAAGCCCCGTTGCGATGTGGTCAAAGGGGATCTCGTGCGTTTCGAGCACCGAGAGAATCCTGCGGCAGTAGCCTACGGCGCTGTTCATGTTTTCCTTCTCCACCTGTATGGAGCAGTAGCCCTTGCGCCCCGCGATTCCCGTGACGGGACAGGCGGAGGGAGGGCTCTGCGAGGAGACGAGGGTGCCGGGCGCGTCCGGCTGCATCGTAGAGCGGATGTGAATGGGAATGCCCATACGCCGGGCTGGCGTCACCGCGTCCTCGTGCAGCACGTTGGCGCCCATATACGCAAGCTCCCGTACCTCGTCATAGGCCATGGCGGGAATCGCCCTTGCGCTGGGCACGATCGCAGGATCGGCGCGGAAGATGCCGGGCACGTCCGTCCAGTTTTCGTAGGCATCCGACCCGGAGGCGCTTGCCAGCAGCGCTCCGGAGATATCCGAGCCGCCGCGCGGCAGCGTGTGGATGTGGCCGTCCGCACCGCCGCCGTAGAAGCCGGGCATGACGGCACGCTCCATGTCGCGGAGCCTGCGCGTTAGCGCCTGCTCCGCCAGCTTGTACTGCGGGACGCCGTCAGCGTCAAAGAAGTGCAGCTCCGCCGGGTCGAGAAACGGCCAGCCCAGCAGGGCTGCCAGCATCCGCCCGCTGAGATATTCGCCGCGGCTGGCGCAGTATGCAGCAGACGCGCCGGAGCGCAGGTCCTTTTCGATCTGCCGGAGTTCCGCCTCCAGATCGATGCCGAGACGGAGCTCCTGCGCGATCTGCCGGAATCTCGCAGCGACAGGTGCAAAGGCAGTCTCGGGGTCTGCGCCTGTTTTTACAGCGGCATGGCAGTCATACAGCAGATCCGTCACCTTTTTGTCCTCCGCAGAGCGCTTTCCCGGGGCGGAGACCACGACAAAGCGCAGCTCCGGGTCTGCCGATACGATGCGCTTTACCTGCCGGAAGCGGGCTGCGTCTGCCAGAGACGTGCCGCCGAATTTTGCTGTTTTCATAGGGCGTCTCCCTTCAAAAGATCGTCCATATCGTAAAGACCGGGCTGCCTGCCGCAGAGGAAGACTGCTGCCCGCAGCGCACCCTCCGCGAACAGCCGCCGGTCATGCGCCTCGTGCTTCAGACTCAGCGTTTCGGCTCCGGTCGAGATCAGCACCTCATGGATGCCGGTCACACTGCCGAGGCGGATGGAGGATATGCCGATCTCGCTGTGAGTTCGCGGTGAAAAGCCGCTGCGGCCGCACACAAGCGCTGCCTCCGGCCGCTCTTTTTGAACGGCGGCAGCGAGCATACGCGCCGTGCCGCTCGGAGCGTCCGCCTTGCGGCTGTGATGCGTCTCCACGATCTCGATCTCCGCCTCCGGAAACAGGCGCGCGGCCTCGCGCACAAGGCCGCAGAGCACCGCAATGCCGAGACTCATGTTGCCGGAAAAAAAGACGGGGATCTGCTCTGAGGCGCGCTCGATGCGCGCGCGCTCCTGCTGCGTGTGTCCGGTGGTGCCGATCACGATGGGAAGGCCGTGCTCCAGCGCAAAGCCAAGCGCGCTTTCGGTCGCAGTGTGAAAGGAAAAGTCGAGCACGACGTCGGCAGATTCCCGGATCTCAGAAAAGGACGCAAACGCGCCGTTTCTGCTGCGGCTGACCATGGGCCCTGCGGTGCAGTCCGCAAATCCGGCGTCCAGCAGCGCGCGAAGAGCTCTGCCCATCGCGCCGTTTGCGCCGTGCAGAAGGATCTTTGTCATCTCAAACACCCCATGCTTCGAGCGTGTTCAGAAGGACGGCCCGGCTTCCTTCCTCCATCGGGGTGAGCGGCAGACGCAGCGTGTCGGTGCCGTAGCCCATTTTTGCCAGCGCCGCCTTGACCGGAATGGGATTGACCTCGGAAAACAGCGCGTCGATGACGGGCAGCAGACGGCACTGGAGCGCCGCAGCGCCGCGCACATCCCCAGAGAAGAACAGCTCGCACAGCTGAACCGCCTCCCTGGGCAGCACATTGGAGAGTACGGAGATGCAGCCCTCGCCGCCCATGGCGAGAATCGGCACGATCTGATCGTCGTTGCCGGAATAGACGTCCAGACACGCCGCTGCCCTGTGAAACAGCGATACGATCTGCGAGAGGTTTCCGCTTGCCTCCTTTACGGCGGCGATGCGCGGATGCGCTGCAAGTGCGGCGCAGGTCTCGGGCAGCAGGTTGCAGCCCGTGCGGGAGGGAACGTTATAGAGGATCACGGGCCTGTCCGATGCGTCCGCGATGGCGGTATAATGGGCAATCAGCCCCCGCTGTGTGGCCTTGTTATAATAGGGCGTCACCACCAGACAGGCATCCGCTCCGGCGGCGCAGGCAAACCGTGTCAGCTCGACGGCTTTTTCGGTGCAGTTTGCGCCGGTGCCTGCGATGACCGGCACGCGCCCGGCGGCCCGCTTTACGGCAAAGGCGATCGTCTGGCGGTGCTCCTCAGCGGTCATTGTGGACGCCTCGCCCGTTGTGCCGCAGGTGACAAGCCCGGCGACGCCGCTTTCGATCTGCCAGTCTATGAGTCTGCCGTAGGCGTCATAGTCGATGGCGCCGGAAGATGTCATCGGGGTGGCAAGCGCCGTGGCGATGCCGCGGAAAAGTGTTTTCTGTTTCATTTGAGCTACCTCCTGTTTCTGTAGGTCGTCAAGTTCTTCTTTCCTGTTTGAGCTTTTCCAGAAATGCCTCGAGACGATCCATGCCGCGTTCGAGCGTCTGCTCGCCGCAGCAGTAGGATATGCGGATATGCCCCTCTGTTCCGAAGCAGCTTCCGGGTACTGCTGCGACCCCGGCCTCCGCGATCAGACGAAGGCAGAACGCCTCGGAGCAAAGGCCGAAGGCACGGATATCCGGGAAGGCATAAAACGCGCCCTCCGGGACGGGGCAGCAAAGCCCCATCGCATGGAGGCGGCGCAGCACCAGCGCCCGTCTTTTTGCGTAGGTCTCGCGCATCGGCGCCGTGTCGGTTTCCAGCGCCGTCTCACAGGCGGCCTGGAGCATGCTGGGCGCGCAGGTCAGAATATGCCCGTGGAGTGCAGTGAGCTTTCGGATGACCGGTGCGCTGCCCATGAGATATCCGATGCGCCAGCCCGTCATCGCCCACGGCTTTGAAAAGCTCTGGGCGATCAAAAGCCGCTCCCGCAGGCCGGGCAGGGCCGCAGGATCCGGACAGGGCCGCATGCACAGCCCGCGGTAAACGTCGTCGCAGAGTATAAAGATGGGCTTGTCTCCGACTGCGCGGCGGATGGCGGCCAGAGAGGGCTCCTCATATACCGCGCCCGTCGGGTTGTTCGGGCTGTTGAGCACGAGCGCCTTTGTCCTCGGCGTGATGGCGGCGGACAGCGCTTCATACGTCAGCTGAAAGCCTGTCCGCGATGTATCCAGATACACAGGGACGGCGCCGGCAAGGCGCGTCACGGTCTCATAAAGCCCGAAGGCAGGCGTCGGGATCACGACCTCGTCGCCGGGGTCGAGGATGCCGGTCAGCGCGCAGTAAATGGCTTCCGTTGCACCGGCAGTGACGATAATCTCGTCCGGGGCATAATCAAGATGGCGCGTTTTTGCCTCATAGGTGGCGATTTTCGCACGAAGCGAAGCGCTGCCCTGGTTTGCGGTGTAGTGGGTGCTGCCGCCTGCAAGTGCGCGGACGGCGGCCTCGCATATGGGTGCGGGCGTGGGAAGATCCGGCTCGCCGATGGTCAGCGTGATGCAGTCCTCACGCTCTGCGGCAAGGGCGGTATAGCGGCGAATGGCGCTCAAAGAGAGCCCCGCGAGCGATGTGCAGAGCCTGTCTACCATACCGTTCCTCCCGCGACTGTCTCAAAATAGCGCACGCCGGCCTCAAGCACGCGCTCGTCAAAATCGAACGCCGCCGTGTGCAGCGCCGATGTCTCGCCGCAGCCCAAAAACAGAAACAGGCCGGGAAGCCGCTGCTGATAGTATGAAAAATCGTCGCTTGCCATGCTCGGCGCGGTCAGCGCCTCGATGGGAAACAGCGCAGAAGCCCTGCGGAGCAGATCGGGCGGATTCACAACAGCGGGGTAGCCCTCGCTGAAATGGACGGCGGCCGCACAGCCGCTGGTTTGCGCGACATGGCGGCTGATCGTCTCCAGCGCCTCCCGGATGCTGCAAAACGCAGCATCATCGAGCGCGCGCAGACTGCCCTCCAGCCGTGCGCTTCCGGCAACTGCGTTGCGGACGCTTCCGGCCTCCATGCGCCCGAAGCCGAGCAGACTTTGCGGAGCCTGCGGAAGCGGCAATGCCGCGGCGCGGCTGTAAAACTCCACGCAGGCTGCGAGCGCGTCACGGCCGGAGCCGGCGGAGCAGAAATGTGCGCAGCGGCCCGTGGCGGTGAACGTCACCTCGGCCGAGCGCGCCATCATGGGGCCGGGCAAACCGGCGAGCGTCCCGGCAGGAAGCCCCGGCCAGAGATGCAGGGCGAAAATGGCCTTGACGCGCAGCCGCTCAAAAAGCCCTGTTTCGCAAAGCCGTCTGGCTCCGCCGGTCGTTTCCTCGGCGGGCTGAAACACCAGCAGGACGTTGTGCGGCAGATTTTCCTTTCCGCGCAGCCTGCGGCCAAGATCCAGCGCCATCGCCATGTGCCCGTCGTGACCGCAGGCATGCATGCGCCCGCTGTGCTGAGAAGAAAACGGCAGACCTGTCTGCTCCGCAATGGGCAGCGCGTCCATTTCAGCGCGAAACGCCAGCGTATCCGCCGCGCCGAAGTCAAAATAGGCGCATACGGCGCTGTCAAGCGGGAAAAACACCTCGCAGCCGAGCGTGCCGAGGACGTTTTGTAAATAGTCCATGGTCTTGGGCAGCTCGTCGCCCAGCTCAGGGATGCGGTGCAGGGCGCGCCTGTCCGCTGTCATGGGGGTGAGCGTTTGCATATTTGTAAACCTTCCTTGCTGCTTTTTGAATGTCGTGCGTCCGCGGCTCAAAGCTCCCGCAGGGCGTCCACCAGCGCTGTTTTTGCAGCGGACACATCGCTTTTGTGCTTGATGATGTGCGCGGGGCATCCGGCGACCACGCTCTCAGGCGGTACGTCCGATATGACGACCGCACCTGCGGCGACGACCGCACAGCGGCCGATGCGGCAGCCCTCGAGCACCACGGCATTCGCCCCGATGAGCACCTCATCCTCCACGACGACGGGCAGTGCACTCGCAGGCTCAATCACCCCGGCCAGCACCGCGCCTGCGCCGATGTGGCAGCGTGCGCCGACCATCGCCCTGCCTCCGAGCACCGCGCCCATGTCGATCATGGTGCCCGCGCCCACGCTTGCGCCGATGTTGAGGATGGCGCCCATCATGATGACCGCGCCCTCTCCGATCTCGACCTGCTCGCGAATGATGGCGCCCGGCTCGATCCGGGCGTTCAGCCCCTTCGTGTCCAGCAGAGGAACGGCTGAATTGCGGCAGGTGCTCTCGATCACGATATCGGCAATGGCGTCCTGCTGCGCCTCGATGGCGGGGCCGATGTCCCGCCAGTCGCCAAATACGATTTTTGCCCCGTCCCCGGCCGGAAAGATCTTGGCGTTCGGAAAACTCGTCGGAAAACGCTCCCAAATGTAGACCTTGACTGGCGTTTTCTTTTCGGCAGTGCGGATATATTCGATCAGTTCCGCTGCGTTCATGTGTGCGCTCCTTTTCATGCTTATTTACTGTAAATTCATCATATCGGATACTTCGATGCAATACAATGCACAGCAATGCGCAGATTATTGCAAAAAATGCTCATTTCTTTGCCACAATGTCAAGTGATGAATTAAGAAAATAAACATACAGCCATCTTCTCCACAAAGAAAAATAAATCACTGTCGATTCCAGTGTAGATAAATTTTCTTTTGCCTTCTTCATAAGGAACTTTTCTGTGTTTGTAGGCGGAAAAACATTTAGATTCTTGCCCTTGAATACAACTCAAAAAAATGCTATACTTGCATATAAGTATCTGCCAGTACTTTCGGCAGATTGATTTTTGCGCATTAGTTAGAGGCAGCTAACCGCAAGGAGGTGTTGACTTATTATTATTTCATACCCTGAGGCTCGTTTTGTTCCCACCGCTGTAAGCATTGCTGCATCAAGTCAGATTATGCAGGCGAATAAAACAGCCGATAATCAATATCTCATTCCCCTCATGGATGGTACTATTGAAAACATTGATATTACCGATGGAATATTGTTGACAACATCAGAGTTTGTTTCACAGGAAGATATTGAAATGACAACAACACACGACGATTTGAGCCTGTTTCAGATTTCCTTTTGCATTGATGGCAATATGGAGTGGTCTTACATCAATAACGAGGTTGTTCATCAATTTCAAATTGCGGCACAGCAGAGCCAAGTACGCTACGGAACATTTAAGGAGTGCCGAAGTAAAATAAGCGGAAACAGAAAATTCAAAGGCATTAGCATTGCTTTGGATGAAAAAATCTTTGAGCAAATTTTCACCTGTATCAAAATAAGGGGGGCATTATATGATACAAGAAAAACAGCGCCCGTAAGAGTATATACCTACACACCAAACATCAGTAAAATTCTCTCTGAAATCCTTGCTTGCCACTTTTGTGATGAAATGAAAAAGATCTATCTGCAAGGAAAAATTTTTGAGTTAATTGCTGTTTACTGCGACGAGGTTATTTGCAAATCTCCTACAAATGACTTTGGCATCCGTATCAGTGTGGAAGATTACAATGCGCTGTTGAAGGCACGAGAATTTATTGGTGAGAACTTCGCCCACCCCCTCACAATTCCAATTGTTGCAAAGGCGATTGCTATCAACGAGCAAAAATTAAAGGATGGATTTAAGCGGTGCTTTGGAGTTACAGTTAATGATTATGTTGTAGAAAAACGGCTGGAAGCAGCGATACGATTATTGAAAACTGGGAAACATACAGTGCAGGAAGTGACATGGATGGTGGGGTATTCTCATACGGGATATTTCATCGAGCTTTTTCGGAAGCATTATGGAATATCCCCCGGCGAAATGTTAAAAAACAATAGATAAGAACTTCATGTAAGTCTGAAAAGACCGCATGAAGTTCTTTCTTTTGTGACATAGGAACTTCCGATAGTGACACTATGCAGAAAATCATCGTGCTATACTAATAGCAGTTAGCGTTATCTAACCAAAAACTTGGAGGTTATTGCTATGAGCAGAACTAATGAAAACAAATTAAAAATGAAGGACATTGCAACCATAGGCATCTTTAGCGCACTCCTTTTTGTGGTGACAATGGTAGCAGGAGCTTTGATGGGAATTAGCATGGTGTTGAATATGTATTCCGTTGCGGTTGTTGCTGTTTTATCTGCGCCGCTTTATATGCTGATTATGGCAAAAGTACATAAGAAAGGCGCAGTCTTATTGACTTTTGCTATTGTCGGCATTCTATGGGGGCTGTTTGGCGGTATTTTTGTCTTGATTTGGATGTTAGGGTTTGGCGTTGTAGGCGAAGTCCTTGCCAGCAAATCAAAGTATCAGAATTACAAAATGCTTACCGTTTCTTTTGGATTGTATTCAGTTGGATATTATTTAGGTGCCATCGCACCCCTCTATTATTATCCCGCATTTTGGTATGGATTTGACCGTCCAAAGGAAACCGTGGATGCAATGATTGCAGCAGCACATTCTACGACTGGGCTTGCTGCAATTCCGGTTACGTTGATCGCGATTGTGATAGGTGCTGTAATTGCAAAGAGAATGTTGAAGAAGCATTTTGAAAAAGCAGGAGTGATTTAATGCACCGCATAGACCCCCGGATAGTGATTATTCAGATTGCGCTTTCAGGGATATGTGCATTTTGGATTTTTAAGCCGTTAGCCATGCTTTGTGAAGTGATTTTTCTGATGAGCTTTCTGTTATATTTGCAACACCCGAAGGAGGCTTTGCGGCTGGGAGTATGGTTTGCGTTCCTTGTCGGATTGTATGCCTTACTGAATGAGAGCAACGCTCCGCAAATCATAGTCCAGCCCGTTTTCCTATTACGCAAGCTCTCTCCCTTACTGGGCGTAATGGTTCTGTCACTAAAGGCGTTGACCGTGAGTGAGCTGTTCATGGGGCTTCAAAAATTACATTGCCCTAAATCAGCTGCGCTTGCGCTTGCTGTCGCATTGCGATTTATTCCCACTATTCGCCATGAGCTTGAACAGATTAGAAACGGCATGAAAACAAGGGGCGTCCCCTTAAATGTGATTACTTTTGTAAAAGCTCCTGCCATGACCACAGAATACATAATTATTCCCTTTATCATGCGCTGTATAAAGGTAGCGGATGAATTATCTGCGGCTGCGGTCACTCGTGCAATCGAAAACCCTGTGCCAAGAGGGATGAGAGTTCCTCTGAAAATCAGAATAAAGGATATTGTGTATCTGATGATGGTGATTTGCGCTAATATCGGAACACTTCTTTATTCATTGTGCGGATAGCGCGGAGGTTCAGAATGAGTATGATCACAATAAGAAATTTACAATTTCAATATGATGCCGCCCCGGAGATAAACGCTCTTTATGGAATTGATTTGGAAATTCGTAAAGGAGAGTGCGTTATTTTAACGGGAGAAAGTGGCTGCGGAAAAACAACTTTAACACGATGCCTCAATGGTTTAATACCCAACTTTTTTGAAGGAACGCTTACAGGAGAAATATTGTACGAGGGTGTTCCAGTAAACAAATTGGAACAGTATGAGGTTAGTCGCAAAATTGGCACAGTGTTTCAAGATCCCCGTTCACAATTTTTTGCAGTAAACACAACGGACGAAGTAGCTTTCGGGTGTGAAAATCTTGCCTTTTCCACGGAGCGGATAAATCAGAACGTGGACGCCGCATTCTCCCGAATGAATATTGACGCACTGCGAGATCGGAGTTTATTTGGGTTATCCAGCGGCGAAAAACAGCGGCTGGCAGTTGCTTCTATCTATGCAATGGATACCGATGTCATTGTTTTGGACGAACCGACGGCAAACCTTGATGGAGAAACAATACAAAATCTCCGTGAGCTTTTATTTACACTAAAAGCCGAGGGGAAAACTCTCATTATTTCTGAACACCGCCTTTCCTGGCTTGGAGGAATTGCCGACCGATATGTATATATGCGCAAAGGGAGAATTGAAAAAATATGGGGTGCGGCGGAGGCTGCTTGCCTTTCGCCCGATGTGCTGCAAGAATACGGCTTACGCAGCATACAAAATGTGCCTTTTCCTACAAGGAAAACTCCTGCGAGGTCTGATGCAAACGAGCTGACGTGTCAAAACCTCTGTATTTACTACGGAAAGCAGGAAATTATCCATGATTTGAATTTTTGCTTTACATGGGGCGAAGAAGGTCGGATTATTGGAATTGTCGGTGCGAACGGTTCCGGGAAAACAACATTTTCTAAAGTGCTGTGCGGACTTATGGCACCGCGAACTGGGGAAATTCGTCTGAACGGCAAAAAAATGGCCCATAGAGAGCTGCTGAAAAAAACATACTTTGTTATGCAGGACGCGGATTATCAGCTTTTTACGGAAAGCGTTACACATGAAATGGAATTGGCGGCACGAAAAAATAAGCAAAAAAACGTTCGATCTTCAAAAGAGGAAACAACAAACATTCTTGACAGGTTCGGCTTGGCCGAATATTCCGAAAGACACCCGCTATCCTTGTCCGGCGGACAAAAGCAGCGGGTCACGATTGCTGCTTCCATCGCTGCAAAATCGGATATTCTTGTTTTGGACGAGCCGACGAGTGGGCTTGACGGACGGAATATGCTCCGTCTAAAGAATATTCTGCGTGAACTGAAAAAACAGGGAATGCTGATTTTCATTGTAACCCATGACGCAGAATTTCTTGAAGGATTAACAGATGAATTACTGACTATTTCAAATAAGGAGGAAAACATGGACAAAAGAGAAAAACAGCAATCGCCTTTAAGGGGTATTTTGCAGTTTGCCAGTCAGAGGAAAGGACTTTTGAGGATTTCTGTTATCCTTTCTGTTCTGTCCTCTGCGTTTGGTATGGTTCCATACGCTGCTGTAGCTGTGTTGCTTGGGAAAGCGTTAGACAATGCTTTGACCATAGAATGGGCAGTCAGCTTGACCTTGGTGGCTTTAGCAGGATATTTTCTAAAACATTTTCTATATTCAAAATCAACCCTATGCTCCCACAAGGCAGCGTATGAAATCATACAGAATATCCGCTGTGCAATTATGCGGAAGATGTCAAAAATGTCTATGGGGACAATACAGGAAAAATCTTCCGGCGAATTTAAGCAATTAGTCATTGATGATACGGAACGACTTGAAGGACAGATTGCTCATGCCATTCCCGAAATGACAGCAAGTATTCTCATTCCGATTTTTGTGTTTGCCTATCTGCTTTTTGTGGATTGGCGTATGGCGCTTGCTTCTCTTGCTTCGGCTGTTTTGGGAAATGTTATCTATTATAGCATGATGATAGGGCGCAGCGAGAGGATGAAAGAATATATGTCCGCGAATGGAGATATGAACGCAACCATTGTTGAGTATGTAAATGGTATGGAAGTTATCCGTATGTTCAATCAGACTGCTTCTTCGATGGGACGGTTTAAGGGAGCAGTATTGAAAGTGCGGGATATTACTACCGCATGGTATAAGCACTGCTATCCTTTTATGAGTATCAGTCAGGTTGTTATGCCCTCAACGATTGCATTTGTTTTGCCCGTCGGCGTTGTACTTCTTTCGGGTGGTACTACGACATTAAACGAGGTTATTTTATGTATTCTTCTCTCTATGGGGCTTGTTGGCTCTTTACAGGCAATGATTGAGTTTTGGCATGACATTGCCGCAATTTATGAGATACAGCCCCGTATTATGGCACTTTTAGAAGCAAAGGAGTTGCCCGAGCCGATAGAAGCACAACACAGTAGCGGCAATGATGTGGAGCTGAAAGATGTTCATTTCAGCTACGGAGCAATCGAGGTTATCCATGGCGTTTCCTTTACGGCAAAGGCTGGGACAGTCACAGCGTTGGTAGGTCCGTCCGGTTCGGGGAAATCAACTCTGGCAAAACTCATTGCCCGCTTTTGGGACGTGAGCGCGGGTGCGGTAACTGTGGGCGGCGCGGATATTCGCAATCTGCCGTTATCCGAGCTTTCCGAAAAAATCAGTTATGTTTCACAGGATAATTTTCTGTTCAATATGAGCCTGAGGGACAATATCCGAATCGGTAAGCCGGATGCTACGGATGCAGAAGTAGAACGGGCTGCGTCACTGGCGAGATGTGATGACTTTATTGCCCGCTTCCCTAAGGGTTATGATACCAACGCCGGGGATGCAGGTGCCCGCCTTTCGGGAGGGGAACGGCAGCGTTTGGCGATTGCGAGGGCAATTCTAAAGGACGCTCCGATTATTATTCTTGATGAAGCTACGGCGTTTACCGACCCGGAGAATGAAGATAAATTGCAGCAGTCCATTGACCATCTGACAAAAGGGAAAACGCTGATTGTGATTGCGCACCGCCTGTCCACTATCATGTACGCAGATAAAATTTTAGTGTTGGAGGATGGTGCGATTTCAGCGGAAGGAACCCATGAGCAGCTATTATCTTCTTCACAGACCTATTTGGATATGTGGAAAGCCCATATATCGGCAATGGATTGGAGTATGAACAAGGAGGCGGAAATATTATGCTGAAAGTAATTAAACGAGTATTGCGGTTGAGTGGTGATTTGTCAAAGCGTATCTATGCAAGTTTTGTATTCAGCTTTATAGACTCAATTGTGGCAATGTTCCCTGTCGGGGCTGTGTTCTATACCCTCACAAAAATACAGAACAACAAAGCATTTACAGGGAATGACTGGCTTGTACTTTTTGGTATACTGTTAATCTCTCTTGTTGTCCGCATGGTGTTCAAATACTTGGTGTATAGTTTTCAAAGCACAGCGGGATTTGAGTTTGTTTCCAGAGAGCGAATTACTTTAGGAGATAAGCTGCGTAATGTGGGTATGGGGTTTTTCCATGAGCGAAATATGGGGGACATTACAACAACGGTTACAACTGACCTTAATTTTTTGGAAAACTACTCCATGCACCTTCTTGACCGTGTAACAACCGGAATGGTAAACATGGTGGTGACCAGCATATTCATTCTGATGTTTGACTGGCGGCTTGGTGTGATTTTTATTTTAGGTGTTCTCTGCTCGTTCCTAATTTATGGGCGTATGCAGGAAAAGGGAGAAGAACTGACTGCAAAACAGCGGCAGGTACAGGCTGCTTCTGTTGAGGCTACGTTGGAATATGTGCAGGGAATATCCGTCATCAAATCATTCAATATGGCAGAGAAAAAATTAAGTGGCATTGAAAAGGCCTATGAAAAAAGTATGGAAGCGTCTTACGCTCTTGAACGGGATTTCGCACCTATGAATATGGCATATTCTACGGTTTTCCGTGTAGCTGCCTGCGCTATCATATTAGTATCACAGATTTTCGCTTTAGGCGGGGAACTGGATTTTTCAAGCCTTGCGGTTATCCTCATTGCTTCATTCTCAATTTTCAATCCTGTAGAGGTAATGGGACAAATGACCGCCATGATACGCTCCATGGAAGCAAGCCTTGACCGTGTGGAACGGATTAAGGGAGAAAAGAATATTGATGACGGGGGCGGAGATATTTCCTTAAAAAGTTATGATATTGTCTTTGATCATGTTAGCTTCTCCTACGAACAGGGAACGAAAATTCTTGATGATGTCAGCTTTACCATTCCGCAGGGAGGAATGACCGCCATAGTCGGGCCTTCCGGCGGTGGAAAGACAACGATTACCCGTCTGATCTCCCGCTTTTGGGATATTCAAGGCGGTAGCATTACCATAGGTGGCAAAGATGTTCGGGAATTTACATCTGACAGCCTTTTTAAAAATATGAGCATGGTATTTCAAAATGTCTATTTATTCAAAGATACCATTGAAAACAATATTAAGTTTGGTTGCCCGGAAGCAAGCCATGAGCAGGTTGTAGAAGCAGCTAAAAAGGCACGCTGCCATGATTTTATTTCCTTATTACCAGAGGGCTACAATACTATGATTGGAGAGGGCGGTTCTACTCTGTCCGGCGGCGAAAAACAGAGAATATCCATTGCCCGCGCCATGCTGAAAAATGCCCCTGTCGTCCTTTTGGACGAGGCCACCGCAAGCGTTGATCCCGAAAATGAAGTGTATTTGCAGCAGGCAATCAGCACTTTAGTAAAAGATAAGACACTGATTGTAATTGCACACCGCCTGTCTACCATTCGGGACGCAGAGCAGATTTTAGTCATCGACAACGGGAAACTTGTTCAGCATGGAAAGCATGACGAGCTTGTTTTACAGGAGGGTATTTATCAGAAATACTGGAATATTCGCCAGAACGCAAAGGCATGGAAAGTAGCACAGTAGATTATGAGCCCGCACTGACAGGCCGCTGCTGCGGCAGTCCTGTATTCGTGCCGCCCACTCCTGCAGCTTTACACGGTGTTTCAACTCTGTGCTTGTCATCCCTTTACCTCCAATATGACAGTACCGCAACACTTTCCTGAACTTCTTAGCCGCTTTTAGCGGTTTCCTCTTGATTTTAATCCCTTTCCTAACACTTTGTGTTCCACATCTGCCTATGGCATTTTATGTGGTCAAAAGCAAAGCCTCGCCGGAGCAATTCCGGCGGGGCTTTGCTGTATTCTCGGCGTCCCGCTTTTTTCCTCTCTGTGAGCAACACGAAAACCGCGCCGAGGCCACCTCACGCCGCGGGATACCTCAATCAATGAATAGAAGCTACACAGGGACTATATTGACATTTCAACATCTCTGTGTTAAAGTTCTCTTGTTGAAACTTCAACATTTACAGAAGTGGAGGATAGTCATGCAGGAGAGATTTGAAACATTTACAGTTTTAATCAACAGAATCAGCCGCGACATACGGAAAATCAAAAATCAGGAGATGGCCGACTATCACCTTAGAAGCGTCCATGTGTCCTGTCTGTACTACATTTATTCGCTGGGAAGCGTGACCTCAGCGGAGCTGTGCGAGCATTGCGAGGAGGACAAGGCGACCATTTCCCGTGCGGTGGACTATCTGGAGACCAACGGCTTTCTCCTGCGCGACACCGGCGCCAAGCGGTACAAAAGCCCCTTGCGCCTGACGGATAAGGGGCGGGATGCCGGCAAAAGAATTGCAGATAAGATCGGCGGCATTCTTGAAACGATCAGCCATGCTCTCACGGAGAATGAACGGATTGAATTCTACCGTTGTCTATCCACCATCAGCAGAAGCCTTGAGGCTATCGTCCAAAACAGTGAAGAAAAGGAGATGTGATGTAATTGAAAACAAGGGTCATTGTTGATTCCACTGCGGACCTGATCCCCGAGATCAAAGAGCGGGTCTATACGGTTCCCCTCACCGTTCACTTCGGTCAGGAGGAATATATCGACGGCGTGACCATCGACCACACGACCTTCTATGAAAAGCTGGTCGAGAGCGATGTACTGCCCACCACCAGTCAGGCAACCCCGAACGACTTCATCGGCGCGTTTGAAATGGCAAGGCAGGCGGGAGAAGCCACCGTTGTCATCACTCTTGCGTCCAAGTTCTCCGGCACGTATCAAAGCGCCGTGATTGCGGCGGCGGAATATGAAAACATCTATGTTGTGGACGGCGCAAGCGCGGCAATGGGGACCGGCATCCTTGTAGAGCTTGCGTTCCGGCTTTTGGACGCGGGGTCCTCCGCAGAGGAAATTGCGAAGGCTTTGGAGGAAGAGAAGAAAAATATTGTCATTGTTGCCTTGGTGGATACCCTCGAATACCTCAAACGGGGCGGTCGCATTTCAAAGACAGCCGCATTTGCCGGCGGGATACTGAACATCAAGCCCGTGATCTCCGTCACCGACGGTGAAATACATCTGCTTGGAAAAGCGCGCGGCTCTAAGATGGGAAACAATCTGCTCGTTCAGGAGATCAATGAGGCGGGCGGCATTGATTTCAGCAAGCCGGTGCTGCTTGGCTACAGCGGACTTTCCGATGCGCTTTTATTGAAGTACATAGAGGACAGCCGCCACATTTGGGAGGGGCATTTGCGGGAGGTTCGCTACACAACGGTGGGCAGCGTGATCGGAACACACCTCGGTCCCGGCGCCGTTGTGGTGGCATTTTTCAAGAATAGATAAAAGGAAGAACGGAACAATAGCGATTGAAGAAGCTGCAATAAAGGTATGGCCCTTCCGCACCATCGTCAAATAAAACGGTGGTGCAGAAGGGCGTTTGCGCGATGCTGCGGGAGGAAAACCCCAAAGAGCAGCCTACGCACAGGCAGGACCTCGACCGCTGAAAAGGCAGAGCGGCGCGACGGTAAAGCCCGTCCCGCCGTTCGTGTTTCGAGGGTTTGATTGATAAGGTGGAAGTTGTATTATTCACCACGATTATCGGTTACGTAAACAATGCAGGCAATTCCGGAAAGCATCGAAAAAATAATTGTTCTAATACCGCCCTCTCGGCTTGCCATGCTTCTACTGTTAGTGCAATCTCAAACACGCTTTTGGGACACATTAGCATAAAGCATTTGAGAAAAAACCTGCCGCTGTGCACCATTACCGCAGTTAGGCGGGGCTCCTGGCAAAGACGATAAAAACCCTCAGTCCAAAATCTGCCGGATGCTTCCGTTGTGCTTTTACACGGCGGCGTTCATTGAAAGCGTTTAATTTGCGAATAAATCGCATATTGACTTTTCTGCTTTCCTTGTGTATACTAATTTGCAAATGAATTGCAAATTGGAGGCGTGGTGACTTGTCCAGTTACAGCACGCAGCAGAGGAAGGCTCTGCTTGCCTATTTGAGCCGGCACCCGGATGAGCTGCTGTCCGCACGGCAAATTGCGGACGCACTGGCGGATGAAAAAATCAGCCTCAGCGCCGTATATCGGAACCTTGCACAGTTAGAGACGGAAGAAAAAGTGCGGCGCAGCAGCAAGAGCGGCACGCGGGAGGTCTACTTTCAGTACCTTGACGCCGAAAGCTGCAAGGGTGCGCTGCACATGAGCTGTGTAAAATGCGGCAGAACCTTTCACATGGCAAGCGGCAACGCCGCCCTGTTTGCAAAGCACCTGGCGCAGAGTGAGCAATTCACGCTGGACGCCGCCGACACGGTTCTCTATGGCACCTGCGCGGATTGCAGGGAAGAATAACATTCGGAAGGAGGACAGGCTATGACCAAAAAATCTCGTTTGATCACAGGCTTGCTGGCAGCCGTGCTGGCGGCTGTCATGCTGTCCTCCGCTGTCTATATTGCGGTCGAAGCCAACCATAACTGCTCCGGCGAGGACTGCGCCATCTGCCACCAGCTGCAGGTCTGCGAAAATCTGCTCAAGAGCATTGGGCTTGCCGGTGCTGCCGCGGTTTTCGCCGCGGCGGTCAGGTATGCCCTGTGCAGGGTCATTCCCTCCTGCGCGGAGCTTGTCCGCACGTTTACTCTGGTTTCGCTCAAGGTCAAGCTTTCAGATTAAATAAGAACTATTTACAAGGGTGTAGTCTATCCGTTTTCGGATAGGCTTTCGCGGCGTTGCCGTCACCCTTGTATTTTTGCGCCCATTTTTACGTTCTTATCATAATCTGGAGGTACATATAGTCTATGAAAAAGATAACTGCGCTGCTGCTTGCGCTAATGATGCTGACCGGCGTCCTTGCCGGCTGCGGAAAGCCTAAGGATACCGGAAAAGCCGGCAAATTGAAGGTCGTCACGACCATCTTCCCCGCATACGATTGGGTCAGGGCGATCCTGGGCGACAAGGCGGATCATGCCGAGGTCACCATGCTGCTGGATAACGGCGTTGACCTGCACAGCTATCAGCCCACCGCCGATGATATTGTCAAAATCTCAGATTGCGACCTGTTTGTCTATGTGGGCGGCGAGTCCGACGGCTGGGTGGAAAATGCTCTGAAAAACGCCGCCAACAGGAATATGAAGGTCATCAACCTGCTGGAGGTGCTGGGTGATTCCGTGAAAGCGGAGGAGACCGTTGAGGGGATGCAGGAGGACGGTCACGACCACGGTCACAGTCACGATGAACAGCTCACGGAGGATGACATCGAGGATCGCACCCTCTCGGATTTCGCCGGTGCGTGGAAGTCCCTGCACCCCTATCTGCTGAACGGCGACCTGGACAAATTCTGCCAACACAGGGCGGAGGAGGACGAGGACGGCTCGACCACAAAGGACACCTATTTGGAGAAGTACAAGACCTCGTGGCAATGCGACGCCGAGAAGATCTCTATCAACGGTAACACGATCACCTTCACTTATGCAGACGGAAAAACCGTTTCCGCTGAATACACCTATGCCGGCTATCAGCCGAAGCTGAATGACGAGGGTAAGATCCGCAGCGTCCGTTATCAGTTCGAAACCACCAGTGCCGATGCGCCCCAATATGTGCAGTTCAACGACCACGGTCACGAGCCGGGCGAGGCGGAGCATTTCCATATCTACTTCGGCAACGACGGCTTCGATGCGCTGATGAGTGGCAAGACCAATCCGTTTTTTGTGAAGGACGCGCTTTCCGTAGAGGATATCCTTGACGAGCTGATGGGGCATGACCATGGGGAGGAAAAGGACGAGCACGTCTGGCTGTCCCTGAAGAACGCCCAAGCACTCTGCGTGACGCTTGCGGACGCGCTGTGTGCCATCGACCCGGACAACAAGAACACCTATATCGCCAACGCCGCGGCGTATAGGGACAAGCTGGCTGCTCTTGACGCAGACTATAAGGCGGCTGTGGACGCAGCAAGCAATAAGACCGTTTTGTTTGGCGACCGTTTCCCGTTCCGCTATCTGGTGGATGATTACGGTCTGCGCTACTACGCCGCCTTTGCGGGCTGCTCCGCCGAAACCGAGGCCAGCTTTGAAACCATTTCGTTCCTTGCCAAGAAGGTGGATGAGCTGGGACTTCCCTGCGTGCTGACCATCGAGGGCGCACAGCACAGGATCGCGGAAACCATCGTTCAGAACACCGCCGGGAAGAATCAAAAGGTGCTGACCATGGATTCCATGCAGTCCACCACCTCCAAGGATGTGACAAACGGTGCCACCTACCTTTCCGTTATGGAGAAAAATCTCTCCGTGCTGAAGGAAGCGTTGGGGTAAGGAGGTAGGTCTATGGCTCAGCTCACTTGTCAAAATCTCTGTGCCGGCTACGATGGACGGCCCGTTCTCCAAGACCTCAGCTTTGAGCTCCTGGCAGGCGACTATCTCTGCATCGTAGGGGAAAACGGCTCCGGCAAGAGTACCCTTATGAAAACGATCCTCGGCTTGCAGATGCCCATCAGCGGCAGCATTTTGACGGGCGATGGGCTGAGGAAAAACGAGATCGGCTATCTGCCGCAGCAGACAGTGGTACAAAAGGACTTCCCGGCATCCGTGAGAGAGATCGTTCTCTCCGGGTGTCAGGGACGCTGCGGCAGCCGCCCATTTTATAACAAAGAAGAAAAGAAACTTGCGGCGGAGGCTATGGAGAAAATGCAGATCACCCGGCTTGCAAGGCGGTGCTATCGGGAGCTGTCCGGCGGGCAGCAGCAGCGGGTGCTGCTGGCCCGCGCGCTGTGCGCCACACAAAAAATGCTGCTTCTGGATGAGCCTGTTTCCGGGCTTGACCCCAAGGTGACGGCGGAAATGTATACGCTCATTGAAAAGCTCAACCGTGAGGACGGCATCACCGTGATCATGATCTCTCACGATGTGGCTGCCGCCGTCCGATACGCCAGCCATATTCTGCATATTGGCGACACCGTTTTCTTTGGGACAAAGGCGGACTATCTTCAAAGCCCGCAAGGGCGACTGTTTGACGTGAAGAAGGGCGGTGACAGCCAATGACCGCTATCTTGGAAAAGCTGACTCTCTATTGGGCATATCCCTTTGTCCGCTATGCGCTCATTGTCGGTGTGCTGATCGCGCTTTGCTCCTCCCTGCTGGGTGTGACGCTGGTGCTGAAGCGGTTTTCCTTCATCGGTGACGGTCTGTCCCATGTGGCGTTCGGCGCAATGGCGATTGCCGCCGTGCTGCAGATCACCAACAAAATGCCCCTTGTCATGGTCATTACCATCCTCAGCGCCGTGCTGCTCCTGCGCACCGGGCAGAATACGAAGATCAAGGGCGACGCCGCCATCGCCATGATCTCTGTCGGTTCTTTGGCAATCGGATACCTATTGATGAATATTTTTTCAACTTCATCCAACCTTTCGGGCGATGTGTGCAGCACGCTGTTCGGCTCCACCTCCATTCTGACGCTGTCCCCCGCAGAGGTATGGCTATGCGTGGGAATGTCGGTGCTGGTCGTGGCGGTGTTCATCCTGTTTTACAACAAGATCTTCGCCGTGACCTTTGACGAGAGCTTTGCAAGGGCGACCGGCACGAAGGCGGGGCTTTACAACCTGCTGATCGCCATCGTCGTTGCGGTCATCATCGTGCTGGCGATGAACCTTGTGGGTTCCCTGCTGATCTCCGCACTGGTGATCTTCCCGGCGCTGTCCGCCATGCGGATGTTCAAGAGCTTTCGCAGCGTGACCATCTGCGCGGCAGTCCTTTCGGTTTTCTGTGCGCTGCTCGGCATTCTGGCGTCCATTCTCGCCGGTACGCCGGTAGGTTCCACCATCGTCGCCGTTCAGATCGGCGCTTTCGGTCTGTCGTGGCTGGCAGGCACGGTATTGGGAGGTGTTCGCAGATGAAAAAACTATTGTGTGTTTTGCTGATTGCCCTAACTCTTGTACCTCTCGCCGCCTGCGGAGGTGAAAAAGATAAAGTGACTGCTGCAGCTGATTCAGCCGATAACCAAGCGCCAGAGGCTTCTGTTTCACAAAAACAGCCCTCAGAAAAGAAATCGGAGTCTAAGCCTGCAGCCTCTGAACCAACGCAAAGCACAGACGGTGTTGATGTTGACCTCACAAGTCTTAGCAGCACGATGGTATATTCCGAAGTCTATAATATGATGAACGCCCCCGGTGATTATATTGGAAAAACCATTAAAATGACGGGACAATTTGTATATTACGAAAACCCTGATACGAAAGCCCAATACTTCACCTGTATCATTGGCGATGCAATGGCTTGCTGCTCACAGGGATTGGAGTTTGTACTGACCGGTAAGCATACCTATCCGGATGATTATCCGGAGCTGGGCAGCGAGATTACGGTTAGTGGTACATTTGAGTTATATGAGGAAGGAGACAACCGATATTGTCGGTTGGTTGATGCGGAAATGATTGGGCAATAAAGCAGCAGCCTGCAAAAAAACAGACAGCTTTCCGCCTAAGTCGTATTTCTGCGTGAGAGTCGGCGAAAGCTGCCTGTTTTGCTATTGAACTGACTATCGGCGCGATAGCGAGGCATTTTGACTATATCTTTGTCATCTGCTTCTTCACCGTATATGAGCATTGACTTTGCAGCATTCAGCCTATAGCAGGAACTTTCAAGGTTTCCCTTGCGAAATGGTAGAATCCCTGCTATAATGTTTATGTAAGTTTCAGAATTGCCACCGAGCAATTATAGTGAATGAGTAACACAGTGCCTGAGGATGAAAGTCTTCAGGCACTTTTTTGTTTCTTCTGCCTCTCACAAACAGAGGCACAGACGGGGACGGCGGGGAGTATGCCCCCTCCCTGCTGACAATTTCATATCTGGGATCCTTGGGTCCAAAAGCGCTTAGAGAGCTTCGGTTCTTTAAGCGCTTTTTTATATAGATCGGAGCCTAACCGCTCCCTTACCCTTTGCTCCGGGGAGCCTTTCGGCATACCCGAACAGATAGATATTACATGCAGGAATGCAGAAAGGAAATGCCAGTGGAAGACGATTACATGATGGTGATCATCCCGTGTATTGCGGAGATTGACGCCTCAGATACGCCTGAACGAGTCAAAAAGCTCCGTCTTGGAGCCATTAGCGAGCTTCAGCGGTATCTGCATTATTACCGGCAGCTTGGCTATATGCCGAAGCTGCTCTATGCCATTGCAGACAAGAAATGCCGGATGATAGGTTCCGCCACAACCAAGGCGGAGCTGCAAAAGCTAGTCCGACCCAATTGTCCGCACTATGACGGAGCCGGATTTATCCCGGATGCTTACAGCGTCCCGGAGGAAGAACTCATCTGTTGGAGCGAAACATCCCTGAAAGGGCCGCTGACCACAGAGGGCTTTCAGCGGTATATGGAGCTTTTCAAGCAGGTGCTTCCGGAAGAAAGCCGCAGACTCGCGTTATGAGGTGATGCAGATGGATAACATCGGGAATACCGAGCATGCGTTGACCTTTGCGGATCTGCGTGTTCACTACTATACCGGACGGAGCTATCTCATCTCCGGCGAAGGCCGGAATAAGGTGTTTGGATATCGCCACGGTGTGATGACCGATATCGGAGATCTGCCGGAAGCCGAGTGGACACGGCTGGCAAAACAACTGATCCGGCAATCCGGCGAGCAGGAGCTATATCAGCAGCTTTTCGCATGGGAAAGAGAGCAAAGCCATTGGGAACAAAGTCCTTCTCAGTTTGAACTGGATGTGCTGAGTTTGCATATGGCGCGGCTGCCGGACAATCCGGCGTGGTGCGATTTTATTCCATTCAACCGGAAATATCGCCCTGAAGTGCTTTGCAATGCAGAGATTCTATGGCTCAAGTGTTCCGGGTGTGGAAAACTCCACGAAAGGACAGGAACGCAGTTCAAAAATATCCGTGACAGAAGCAATGGTAAGCTGTACTGCCGGAAATGCGGTGATTGGATGCCGGTCCACCCATGCACTCATCCTAAAGAAGGGGGTGATGGGAACGGATAAAGTCGTCATCGTTGTCAAGGACGGAATGGTTCAGGAAGTATTCGGATCCTGCCCTTACAAATTCGATGTTGAGATCCTGGACATGGATTTTAACGGAGCCGACCCTGACGCAGAGAATGCCGCGCAGGATCGGCTTCAGACTGTCCGGCAGTATCTCAGCAAAATCTATTAACGGAAAGGAGAAGCATTATGCAAGAAAAGAACAATACAAATCTAGAGCGGATGCGCGAACTGATCGAGCAGCTCACAGAAGCAGACATCGCCTACTACAAAAACGATGCTCCTATTATGACGGATCTGGAATATGACCGACTGACAGAGGAGCTCGCCTCTTTGGAGCATGATACCGGGCTGGTGCTTTCCGGTTCGCCGACGCAGAAGGTTTCCGGAGAGATTTTGGAAAGCCTTGCGGAGGTGCGGCATACAAAGCCCATGCTGTCCGCAGGCAAGACGAAGTCCATTGAGGATCTGATCCGGTTTGCAGCAGGACGTGCTGTTCTGCTGAGCTGGAAGATGGACGGGCTTACGCTGGTTTTGCGGTATGAGTACGGAAAACTGAAGCAGGCCATCACCCGCGGCCGCGAGGGTATCATCGGCGAGGATGTGACCCATACGGTGCGTACCTTCCGAAACGTGCCCTTGACGATCTCCACGAAGGAATCGTTTGAGGTACGCGGAGAGGGCGTCATCTCATGGGAGAGCTTCCGCAGAATCAATGCCAGTCTGGAGGAGCCCTATACCCATCCGCGGAATCTGGCCTCCGGCAGCACGCGAAAGCTTGACGCCGGTGAGGCAAGCAAGCGCCGGCTGGAGTTCTGGGCTTTCGAACTGGTCAGCGACCATCTGGAGCCTGAGAGCAAGCTTGCGCAGCAGCAATTTCTGCAGTGCAGCGGTTTCTCGGTTGTGCCGTATATCTTTTTGGATGCCGGGCACAGCGAGCAGGACATCCGAGATACAGTCGCCGGCATGGAACCCAAAGACTTCGCATATCCGGTGGATGGTCTCGTCATGGAATATGAAGACCTCCGCTACGGTAAAAGCCTTGGAGCAACCGGACATCACGAGAATCGCCTGATTGCGCTCAAGTGGGCCGATGAACTCTATAGCACGCGTTTTCGCGGCGTGGAGTTGGCCACGACCAGAACCGGTATGGTAAGCATCACCGGTCTGTTCGATCCGATCAGTATTGATGGTACACTCGTCAGTCGCGCTTACCTGCACAACCTTGATATCTTCGATGAGTTTCAGTTTGGCATCGGTGACGAGATCAGCGTGTATAAGGCGAACATGATCATTCCGCAGATTGCGGACAATAAAACGCAGAGCAACACCTATATGCTGCCCATGATCTGCCCCTGCTGTGGAAAGCCGCTAACGGTAAAGTACACATCGGGCGGCACGCGGCAGCTATATTGCGGTAATCCGCACTGTGCAGCCAAGCTGGTGCAGAAGTTTGCACATTTCTGTGAAAAGACCCGCATGAATATCGAAGGACTCTCAGCAACAACGCTGGAGAAGCTCATCGGTCACGGCTGGGTGCGAAATTTCGGAGACTTATACGAGCTGGAGCAGTACCGTGAGGATATTGTACGCACCGAGGGTTTCGGCGAGCGATCCTTTGACCGACTGCAGGCGGCAATTGAAAAGAGCCGCCGCTGCACGTTGGCAAAGTTTATCGCCGGTCTCGGTATTCCGATGGTCGGGCGCCATGCGGGCCGGGATCTGGATCGCTATTTCCATGGCTCATGGGCTGAGTTTGAGGCGGCAATTCTCAACGGCTTCGATTTCACACAGCTGCCGGATTTTGGCGAGACCATGCACAACAACATTTATACATGGTATGCGGATGCTCAGGAGGCAAAGCTCTGGCGTCCGCTGCTGAGAAAAATTCAATTTGAAACAAAGGAGAATTTGACTATGGAAACCACCATGAATAACCCCTTCGCAGGCAAGACCGTCGTTGCTACCGGAAAGCTGGAGCATTACACCCGTGACGGCATCCAGGAGAAGCTGATTTCTCTGGGCGCTCATCCGTCCGGTGCCGTGAGTAAGAAAACCGATTATCTGATCGTTGGCGAAAAAGCCGGCAGCAAGCTGACCAAAGCACAGCAGCTGGGCGTAAAAACGCTGACTGAACAGGAATTCGAGGACATGCTGGCCTGAATGGCAGGCGGCGCAACGGTTGCGGAGCAGGGATTACCTGCTCCGTTTCCGGTCTCAGGAGGAAATCAAGATGACAAACCACAAATACCGTTGTCCTGTCTGCGGAGCCAAGAGTTTCGAGGTCACAGCACATGTTACGCAGGATTGGAAAATCGACTGCAACGGCACTTTTCTGGAAGCGTTGAATGAGTGCGTTGAGGTCACACACTATCCTGACGAAGCGGATATTTGGAGCTGTGCCAACTGTGATTTTTCCGCAGAAGGCAAATCGTTTCTCGTAAATACTCACAGTTAGGAGGACACATAATGAGAAAAACGAAGATCGGGGTCATGGACTTCCACGGCAGCGTGGATATCACCGACCCCTGTTACGACAAAGACGTCTGGTGCCGGATGAACAATGTGAAAATCAGTGAAGGCGAATATGCCTGCTATGTCTGGCGTCATACCGACAAAGGTAAGTATGAGGACGGTACGCCGTATTCGTATTTACTGGTTGGTGCGATTGGGATATACCGAAACGGTGATATACCGCGCCAGAAGGACATGGAGGAAATCGGGAGTATAGGCGTTGACGCCGGGCTGGCTGGGTTTTTCCACAATAAACCGGATTACAGCGACGAGGAATGGGGCAGGTTCTGTGACCGTGTCCGTAACGGCGATGCATGGCTGATAGAGGACGGCTTTTATAGCTCGTCCGGGTACGGCGACGGATGCTATGGCGTATATGCTTATAAACAGGATGGCGCAATCACCGCATTGGAACTCCGCTTTCTGTGATGAGGCGGGGGCGTGCGTAGTTCTCGTGGATTGCGTAGAAAACAATAGGAGGTCACAAAATGAAAGAAACCAAGAATGCACGTTTCCGTCGCGTGGCGGAGGCGCGCGTCAACAAAATTATCCGGATGCTGCGCCTTCTGGGCAACTGCTCCGGAACAAACACCTATGCCTATGACGCCGATGCCGTCGAGCAGATCTTCACGGCACTGCAGATCGAACTGGATCAGGCGAGAAAGCGATTCTCTGAAAACGGGGGACCGGGACGAAAGCGGTTCTCTCTTTCGCAAGCGCCGACGCCGGACACCGTTTCGTATCCGCACATTACGCTGCCCCTGCCGGACGGCACACATCTTCGAGCTGTCGCTTATGCAGATACGACCTATCCGGCCATCAATCTGTATCTACTGCGGGATGGCGAGCCGGAGGAACTCGTATGCTTTGCGGAATACAACTCGGAGCACAGCCCCTGCCACGAGCTTTGCATCGGCGTCTACACCTCCGATGCGGAGGACACACAGTATTATGGGCCATATCGGCCGGAAAGGGAAACGGAGTATGGAAAAGGTGATTGATAAAAGCCGGGCATATGAAGCCTACCGACTTGCGTGGGATGATATCGCAAAGTTGCTGTCAGATCAAATTAAGGCTGTTCTGGGCCGAAGGTTTCTTCTGCGTGTGTGGCCGGAGGATCAAGGATACTGGGGCGCCCGTGCACTGCATGGGCTGTTTTCGGTTGCTGATTTGAATCGGCTGCTGGATGCTGTACAAGCAGACGCGGAGACCCGTATGGAAACTCTGCCGGAGGATTCAGAGGCCGTACACGGTTTCGGCATGACACTTGGCTCACTTCTTTTGAAGGCCGCTTTACAGGCGGACTGGAAGTGTGAGATGGTCGAGGACGATGCACTCTGGCTGATCGGTTTTGTCAGCTCGGAAACGCGGCCTTACACGGTGAGCGGTCTTTTAAGAAGGCTCAATCCGGATACGCTGATGTCGGCCAAAGAGATTCTGACATACCTGAAAGACAACGACAGCACTGACCGCACGCTCAGTGATATTAGGCTGCGCTATTATGCCGCGCACGGAAATGAGCTGTGCTGGCGCTATCCCATCTGCGACGGAATCCATGCCGGTGCGTTTATCCTGGCCACAAAAGACGGCTATCTGAGTCTACCCTACAACAGTATGGACGAGGAAGACTATGAAATCCTGGTATTGGATGACGCTGTATTTCACGATCCGGCATCACTTACTACCTTTCTGTCAAACTGGGAGGATTTCTCTGCCGACCTGACGGATGCCATGCGCGAGATGCGCCGCATTCTGGAAGGAGGCGAAGAGGATGCCTGATGCGGTTAAACCCGAGATCTGTCTGACAGGAAAGCTTCTGTACCCGGTACATATCGGCTTACCGGCATATATTCAGGAGACTGACGGATACCGAAGGACTTCCACAGTCTGTGCTATTCTGGCAGACACACAAGAAGCTACCGTGATTGAAACGCGCAATAGCGTGTATTCCATTCAGAAAGTATGAGGTGCAGTATGAACAACAATATCGACTGGATCATCCATCTTGTAGCAAACGGAGCCTGTGACGAGTGCGGGAAGGAGGAAAAAGGATTCCTGCCCTATACCTGCAATGCGCATACTCATGGCATGGAGAAATATGGCCACCCGGATTTTCAAGTGGTTCTGAGCCTTCCTCCACGTGAAATTGGAAGGATCCTCAACACAATGGGGCTTAGGGTTCAGGAAGGAGAACGCTTTCAGGCCGGCAGGTATGTATCCGGCATCTATGCCGACTGCGATATTCGTCTGGATGAATTTCGGGAAACGGGACGCAATGTGCTGCGTGCAGTCATACCGGATCGGCAGAATCGTTTTCCGGAAGACCCACAGTGCGAAGACCCATATCGACTGCAGAGCATGGATACAGAGGATCTGTATGAGAGAGAAGGTGCATTGTCGTGAAAATTGCCATCTACCAGATTGCGATGGAGCGCGATGAGAACCGTCTTGCATTTCAGAGCCTGAATCACATCATATCGGTCAGTAATGGTCGAGTCCCTGCAGAGCTTTATGACTGCGTTTTTGCCGGAGAAGTTTCTGCGCAAACACTGGAGGATATCTTCTATGTTTTCAACATGGAGCACCCTTCCGGTTACAAAGGGCGGTCGCTCTCGGTCTCCGATGTGGTGGAAATATTTCTTGCATCAGGAGGAAGTGAGTTCTATTACTGTGAGCCAATCGGGTTCAAGCGGATTCGCTTTGGAAAGGGGTAAACCAAACGCTGAGCACAAAAATAAATCAGGCTTTACAGCACAAACAGGAGGCGTCGAATTATCGGCGCCTCCTGTGGCCTAAAAGGAGAATATCACAATGAACATCGAAGAAGTCTTATCAACAACGCACAGAATCTCTCCTCGTGAGAGGGTTCCCTTTCACTGCGCCTGCTGCGGCGAGTGCTGCCGCCATGTCCGGCAAAGCGTTCCCTTGGAAAGTCCGGATGTATTCCGGCTGACACGGCTGCTGCGGGAAAAGGACAAGGGAATCATTTGCATGGACGACTTTATTGCGCGGTATACCGAACTTGCCCTACTGGACGAATGTGGGTATTTCATGCTCATGCTGAAAGTTACAGGTGTTGACGACGCCTGTATTTTTCTGAAAGAAAATCGGTGTATGGTCCATGCGGCAAAACCAAGAACCTGCCGGATCTATCCATTCGTTGCCGGTATCGGAGATGACGGCCAGCCGGAATATCTGGTGAGCCGCGAAAAGGAACACCATTTCAAAGGCCCGGCCGTTCATGTAAAGACATGGATGAAACGGCGGTTTACCGAGGAAGACAAAGCTTTTCTCAGAATGGATCTTGGTTCTGCTCGGGATATTGCACGACTCATGCGTCGGATACCCGAATTCCATCGGCAACAGGCGATGCTCCTGTTCTGGCGATATAAGTATTCGGATTTCGACTTAGATCAGCCGTTCCTAAAGCAATATGCAAAAAATCTTCAACAGCTCAAGGCCGCACTGGCCCTGTTGGCGGAGCAGCCATAACCAATACAAACCGACGATTATTCTATGAAAAGGAGAAGTAAAATGGATCAAAGATTACAACACATTGTGGAGCACTACGACGAGATGTGCATCGGAACGGATGAGCATTTTCGTTTTCACTGCAAGCAGTGCGGGAAGTGCTGCATCAACCGGGAGGATATTCTCCTGAATCCCAAAGACCTCTACAACATATCCAAGGAGCTGGGACTTGCGCCACGGGACACCATTGCACAATATTGCGAGGTATATCTGGGGCAAAACTCCCGAATCCCCATTGTACGGCTCAAGCCGAGAGGATCTATTAAGCGTTGCCCGCTGCTCATGGACCGGAAATGTTCTGTTCATAATGCAAAGCCTACGGTTTGCGCCCTGTTCCCACTGGGCCGCAGCATAAAGCTGGATGCGAAAGAAACGGATCCGAACGCCATTGAGCGTGCCAGAATCCAGTATATCATCAACTCCATTGAGTGCGGAGATCGTTCCGAAGAGCATACCGTACGCGAGTGGGTAGAAAGCTTCGGCATACCCATCCACGACAACGATTTTATTGCATGGCAGAAAGCGCTGTTCTCTGTAAGACAGCAAATCGTGGAGCTGGAGAAAATGCTTCCTGACAAATCCATGGAGCGGGTCTGGTCCATTACCTATCAGGCGCTGTATCTCAATTATGACATTCAGGAGGATTTCCGGGAACAGTTCCAAAAAAACAGCGACCGTCTTATCGACGCACTTGAACATCTGCCGGCATTGTGGAAGGAGCTCAGCCATGAATGACGACCGCAACCGTAGCCAAATCATTCGCGTCGATGCACGCAACTGTTTTGTGGAAAGTCTGAATGATGCCTTTGAGATTGGGAAAGCGCACTTTACATTTGCCTCTTACGACCTTAGCAAGCCCTCCGGCCAGCGTCAGACCAACAGCATTCAAATCTACATCGATATGGCGGAGGTGTTGGAGTTGTGCCGGAAGCTGGTGGGTGGTGAATTGCGCTATCTAATGCAGGCTAAGAAGAAAAATGGCGACAGCACGCCGCTCTATCAGTGTCTTGGTGGCACTTCTGCGGAAAAGCTCGCAAGGTACGGACGGGCACGGGCGGATGGGAAAAGCCTGTCGCGGACTGCGCAGCTCGTCTGCGGCAGTAAGACGGATTTTCTTTTCGTTGCTGACAGCGGTCCCGGAGAAACCAACGCCAAAGGCTTGATCGTGCCGCGGTTCGGAAAGAATCCTGAAAACCATGTCTCGGTCAGCATGACTTTTGAGCTGCTCAGCGAGCTTATGCTGATGACCAAAACCCACTACCAGTCGTGGCTGACGGCATACTATCTGCAGAACCCGATAAAATCAGTGACAATGCCGGTGCAGGAAACGCATGCAGCGCACGATAGCAGCCCGAATACACTCTTCTGAAGTACAGCCCATGAGGTTTCGTACATTCAGAGAAAGCATCCGAAACATGGGTGGTGTGAGGGCAAGTAACGATGTGTATTTTGCACAGACACAATCGCAGTATACTGCCGCTTTTTGCCGGAGTATCCGGCGAAATCTAAGAGGGACAGCACAATCAGCTGTTGCTGGCTTAATGGAGGCGGGGGCTACAGCGGCGTGTATGCCGAAGAATTAAGGGTGAAGAATGGCTGCGTATATCGGGGTTGCGCCCTTCTATCAAACGGAGTTGATGCTGTCGAGACGGTTCGTGCCATCAAAACGATTGAGGATTGCCTGTGGAAGCAGTATCCTCAATACTGACATTTCAGCGATACAGTATAGCAGTGCGGAGGAGCTTGCTTTTGCAAGCTCCTCCGTTTTGCGTATAAGTATCTTTTGCGGCGTCAGGTAATGCTCCACTCCCGCGCCTTTGTTTGCTCTGAAATCATACGGGCATACCACCCGTTTTGTGCCAATAGCTCCTTGTGGTTTCCGCGCTCACAAATTATTCCTTCGTCCAGCACAAGGATCTGATCCGCCCCGATGATCGTATTCAGACGATGCGCAATGACAATTACCGTCTTGTCTTTCATCAGAGCGTCCAGCGCCCTATGAATCTCTTTCTCATTGTCTGCATCCAAACTGGAAGTGGTTTCATCCAACAAGACGATAGGTGCATCCTTGATGAGAGCGCGTGCAATGGAGATTCGCTGCTTCTCGCCGCCGGAAAGGGTATTTCCACCTTCGCCCACCACGGTATCGTAGCCGTCCGGCAACGCCGAAATAAACTCGTGGCATTGCGCCGCCTTTGCTACCGCGATGATTTCCTCCATACTCGCACCCGGCTTTCCCACCCGGATGTTGTTCGCTATGGTGTCATGCAGCAGATAAACGTCCTGAAAGACGATGGCCATTTTCCCTGTCAGCGCATCCGGTGACTGTTCCCGAATATCTGAGCCTCCAATCGTAATGGAGCCCTTTGACACATCCCAAAACCGGGAAATCAGGCTGATGATCGTGGTTTTACCACTGCCGGATGGCCCTACCAGTGCCGTCGTCGTCCCCGGCTTCACAGAAAAGGAAACGTCATGCAACACGGGTACATTCTTTTCATAAGCGAAATTTACATGGGAAAAGCTGACATCAAATGCGTTAAGCTGCGCTGCATCCTCACGATACGGCAAGGGTGTCTCCTGCCGAACCTGTAAGATGTTCTCCGCCGCCTTACTGAGATACTTCAATTCCGGGTACAGACTGCCGAGCGTTGCCATCATGCTGGAAAGCGATACGCCTATCATCAGTAGGGCGATCATGCGCTGTGTATCGATTACTCCCGCCTGATATAAGGCCGGAGCCAAAATTAACGCTGCCGGAAGAATCAACGAGGTCACAAAACTGAAGGAGATAGAAAAAGGCATAATTGAGAGTTCCAGTTTTACGGAATCTTTTTTTAAGGAGGTAAAGCTATCGTCAAGGCGCTGAAACTTTTCGCCTGTCATGTTATAGAGCTTAAAGGTTCTGATTCCATTGATGTACTCCACAATGCGGGAGATCACACGACTAACGCTTGCTCGCTGCCTGCCGCCGTATTTCTGTGACATCGCTCCACTCAGACGCATCAAAGGGAACGCGATCAGGATCAGCACCGTAGCAATCAGTCCATACTGCCATGAAACCATAAAGGCAAACAGGAGAGCCAGAGCGCTGAAGAACAGCACCTTTATCAAACTCGCCAGAGAATGTGTCAAAACCTGTTCAAAGTCAGTAATATCTGTAGTCAGCGTACTCATGAGGCGGCCGATGCTGTTCTTGTTGAAATATCCAAGATTCAGGCTGCGGATATGATCGCCGAGAGCAAGGCGTTGCTGCGCCGAAATATCTGCACCGCGATACTGTACTTGCGTATAGTTTATGGAAAAAAGGATCGCCCGCATGAGAAACAGCAGTACGAGAATGACGCCGTACAAGGTCAATCTTTGCATTGTAAAGACGCCGCCGATCAGCTCGATAATCGTCATAATCATTGTGCTGAACATACCCATGTGAAGCAGGGCATCCACACAGGACAGCACAATGGGTAGATACAGAGACTTTATATTTTTACCGGCTACCCGGTGAATCATTTTGAATGTGTAATTCATGCTGTCACCTCCTGCGTATAACTGCGCCACATATCGGCATACCGCCCGCCCTTTGACACCAGTTCATCATGTTTTCCTTTTTCCAAAAGGCGTCCTTCGTGGAATACACAAATCTGATCTGCACCCGTAATCGTATGGAGCCGGTGAGCGATCATGATGGTGGTTTTGCCTTTCAGCAAGTGCGATAAGGCAAGCTGGATTTTATGTTCGTTTTCCAAGTCCGCAAAGCTGGTCGCTTCATCGAAGATAATAATGGGAGAATCTTTCAAAATTGCCCGCGCAATGCAAATTCGCTGCTTTTCTCCGCCCGACAGCTTTACGCCGTCCTCGCCCAATTTAGTTTTGTAGCCATTCGGAAGGCTCATAATAAAATCGTGGATCTGCGCAGCTTTGGCCGCGGCCTCTACTTGCTGGGGCGTAGCTTCTTTGTTTCCAATGGCGATATTTTCATAAATACTGTCATGCAGCGTAAAGGTTTCCTGAAATACAAAGGACACCAAGTCCATCAGATTATCATTTTTCAATTCTAAAATGTTCTTTCCGCCGATGCAGATGCTGCCCTCCGCGACCTCCCAAAACTTAGGGATAAGCTGTGCAGCGGTGGTTTTTCCGGCCCCGGAAGCCCCGACAAAGGCGGTCAGGCTGCCCGCAGGCAGAGACAGCGTGATGTTTTTCAGCACGTCGCTCTTGTCATATCGGAAAGTAACGTCCTCAAAGCTCACACCATAAGGCTGTGCGCGGTCTAAGGTCTGTATTCCCTCTGTTGTGCAGGGCAGATCCATAATGGTTTGGATTCGCCCCACGCCGCTCATGATCTGACTGAACATCATGGCAAAATTCATCAGATTGAGCAGACCGGAGAGAAACACCATACTCATGACCATAAAATACAAATAATCCTGCATGGGCAATGCTCCTCGGAAGTAGAGCAGGCCGCCCAGCGGCAGGGCAAAAAGGATTCCGCTTTCAACCAATGCCACAAACAGGCCGTAGGTATATCCCTGACTTTTGGTGCAGCGTTTCCAGAACGCATTGTATTCCTCTACCGTGTCTGCATAGTCCCGATAGCTCTCAGCGGTCATATTGTAGGCTTTCATTACGGGCATCCCGTTGATGAACTGCATGATCGCCGTGTTCAGCTTTTCCAGCAGGCGATGATAGGTCGGCATCTGTTTCCCGGTAATCGCCATTGCCACACCTTGAATAATAAGCCCCAGCACCACAGGCACCAGCAAGCACAAAGCCATGGGGACATTGATCGTGAGCAGGTAAATGAATACGATCACAGGCGCGCATATTGCAGAGGTCACGTCCGGAATCTGATGAGCCAAAAATCTCTCAATCCGTTCCACATCTTCAATGATGACTTTTTTGATCTCACCCGAAGCATGGTCGGTGAAGAATCCCAAATTCACTTTTGCAATGTGCCTGCTGATCTGCGTGCGCACGTTGTATAGCGTGTTAAAGGCTCCAATGTGAGAAAATGTTCCTGAAACAATGGAGCAGAGAAATTTTCCTGCAATCGCTGCTGCGGCAATCAAGCCATAGCGCAAAGCATTTCCTTCACCATCCAGCAAAACCAAGATGCTTCGATACACCATGACATACGGGACAAACGAGCATAATGCGCTGGCAATCCCGAACAGGGCAGATACAAACAGATGCAATTTATACTTCCCGGCCAACTGCATTAAATAAGCAGTGCCGGATTTTCTTTTCTTTTCCATAGCGCCTCCTGTTATTCCCGCATGGCGGCCATGAGCCGCCATGCGTCATCAATTTGAAAGTCATCTGCCAAAGTGCCGTCCCGGATCACAAGCGCACGGCTACAAGTGGCAAGGGCACATTCCAAGTCGTGGGTAATCATCAGGATGATATGGCCCTTTTGGGCAAGTGTGTGAAGCTGCTTGCTGACAGAGCGCATATTACGGCCATCTAAGCCACTGGTAGGCTCATCCAGAACGATGACCGGTGCTTCGTTCAACAGGGCGACAGCCAAAGCAAGACGCTGTTTTTGTCCTCCTGACAGGGTTGCCGGATGCCGGTCTGCAAACTCTGCCAAATTCAAGAGCGTCAGCAACTCGTCCGCCCGCAGTTTCAATGTGGGCGTTTCCTTTTTGCCAGTCAAAAGTTCGTCGGTCAGGCTTTCTCCGAATAACTGGCTGTCCAAATCCTGCATGATATACCAAATCACACCGCGCCGTCTGCTCTTTTTCAATGGCTTTTCCGCAAAGCGGATCGTACCGCCGTCCTCCTTCAGGAGCCCTGACAGCAATTTCCCCAACGTGCTCTTTCCGGCCGCATTGGGACCCACAATCGCAACGATTTCTCCCGGTGAGCAGGAAAACGAAACGTCCTTCAACACTTCATGCAAGCCGAACCGCTTGTGTAGTCTCTCAACGCTTAACAAAGGCTTCTGTTCAGTTTCCTTACCACTATTAGCAGGAAATGGCAAGTTCAAGAGTTCCATACTGCGAAGCCCCCACTCGAAAACCTGCTCATGGGGCAGAATATTCATTTCCTGCGGCGTCATCACGCTGACGATTTCACCCTTATTCAAATAGACGATCCGATCTGCTATATCACGCAGATAATAAAGCCGATGCTCCGCAATCAAAATCGTCTTTCCTTGCTTTTTCAAAAGACGGACAAATGTAGCAAAGTCCTCCGTAGCTCCCATATCCAGATTGGCAGAGGGTTCGTCCATCACATAGATATCCGGGTCAATCGCCTCCGCAGAGGCGATTGCTACCCGCTGCCGCATACCATAAGAGAGGTATCGAACCTTCTGTTCTAAAAGGTTCGTAATGCTCAATGCCTCCGCTGCGTCCTGAACTCTTTTCACGATCTCGTCATGAGGGACACCGTAGTTTTCGCAGCCAAAGGCAATTTCGCCTGCTACCTCATTGGCAAAGAACTGGCTACGCGGGTCCTGAAATACATTCCCGACATACTTGCCTCGTTCCCATGAGGGAATCTCCGCCATGTTCTTCCCGAATAGCCATACTTCGCCGCTGAGCTCTCCCGTGAAGAAATAGGGGATCAGTCCATTTATCACGCGGGTCAAAGTACTCTTTCCGCTGCCGGAGGGGCCCGTCAATACGATGACCTCCCCCTTTTCTACGCTGAGATTGATATGCTTCAACTGATTCTCCGTGTCTCCGTAGGAGAAACTGAGATTTTTAATTTCAATCGCCGGATTCAATTTCTCACCTCACACCAAGATACACACGGCCGCTGTTGAAATAAACAGTGCAATCATGACGCCATCGCTTACAGCCATCTTGTTTAAGTAGTAGCCTTCCTTCTTGTAGGGACTCTCAATCCCGCGAACAACGCTGGATGCCGCCAACTCGTCTGCAATTTTCAAGGAGCGAAACACCATCGGTACGACCACATATTCAAAGGTGTTAAGCGGATGTAAAACCACTTGAAGCGGAGAGAGCAGAAGTCCGCGCGTCTTCATGGCATCCAGCACGTCAGAAAACTCCGAAGCCACCGTTGGAACAAAACGCAGTATGACAATCACCGTCAGCCTTACGGAGGACGGAAGCGGCAGTTGCCGGAGGGCAGCAGTCAGCTTGCCCGATGGAGCCTGTGAAACAAGATAGACCGCCATAAAGACGGGGATCAGTTCGATCAGGAAAGTAAAAAGCATGGGGGATGGAATATTGATACCATGGCGCACATTGAATGTAAGCCATCCGTAGCTAATGAGGAAAGCTACTAAGAATTTCAGTCCCTTTCCCCAATACCCGAATATTGTCATCACAAGAAACAGTGCGGCGGTGCAGGCAATATGCAGCCACATGTTTTTACAGAGAAAAGCCACGACGCAGACACAAACAGCCAATATCAAAAGCGCAAAAATGTTGACGCGGCGGATCAGTTTTGTGTTGTTAATTACGGCTTCCATCACTTTACAATTCCTGCTTTCTGGAAATGGCGTCTCAAAATACGCTGTCCAAAGAGGCAGCCAAGCAGGGCAAGAGCTACCGTGATCGCACAGGCTCCAATCATGTGCCACGGGCTGGAGAGCATATTGAGTTGCATATCAAAGACTTCCTGAGAAAAGCCTTCCGTGGATGCCTTTGCCACATAACTTTCCCAAGCAGCCCAGATCGGAACAGTGTTTCCGATAATCATGCCGAGGCCATAACAAGACCACCCGATGGCGTTGCGTAAGGGTTTCCGGTAGCTATCTTTACCCAGCATGGCAAGCTCACAAATCACACCCACCAGCAGAAAATACGGAAGTAGAAACACATAGCCGCCTAAGGCACTGATGATGCCAAACACGGTGCTCCACACCATCAAAATCCCGTGTTTGTTCAGTCGGTTAGCAACAACAAGATAAAAGGTTGCGCAGAAAAATTCCTGAATGCCGGCAGCGCAGTAAAGGTACAGGAATGGAAACGGAAGTGTCAGAGCACCAACCGCACCATATACTGCAAATGTTAGGACCATCATGGCTGCAATTACCATCACGTCCCGCGTGGTAAATCTTTTCTTTTCAGTCGTAGTATTCATAAAAAACTCCTTTCAAAAAAATAGGTCTGTAGGATTCATAAGAATGAGTTAGAGTAGGCTAACCAACGGGCAAAAAACACCTCCTTACGCAAAATACAATTTCCATGCACTACCGAAAAAATCTGCAATGAGATGTATTCTGTCAAGTGCTTCGTCCTTTTCCAGCTTATGTCGCACAATCTCGAAGAACGCATAATACTGTGCAGAAAATAGAATATGTATTTCGTCCAGCGTCAATGGACGGCACGAATAGCCCTGGCGAATCATCTCCTGCTGAAAGGCATAAGTCTGTTTTTCTTCTTCCTCAATAAGCTGATCCACAAAGCTTTCGTAGGCGCTTCCGGCAGACTGGCTGATAAGCAGGTAGAAAGCGTCCTTGTTTGCGAAAATGTACTCCACCAGTACGGAAATAACCTCATCAGAAATATTCCACATATTTTCCGGATGGCCATCTGTCAGAGAAGCGAAGCCCCGTTCTCCGCCTTTGCGATACAAATCCAACATATGATCCGCAACTGGTGACACAAGTGCGGCAAACAGGCTTTCTTTATCGGCAAAATACCGAAAAATTGCGCCAGTAGTCAGCCCAGCTTGTTTTGCAATACTGCGAACGGAAGCATCGTTATATCCCTTTTCCATGAACTCCTTTTTGGCTGTGTCTAAAATCAGTTGTTTTGTATCTTCACTCTTACTCATGCTAATCACCTCCCAGAAAAATAGCACTGCTATCTAATTATACACAGGTTGCGTCAAATGTCAAGATAGCAGCGTTATTTTAAGCCCAAATTTACAAACGTAGCAAACGTGGCAAGCAGGGCAAAGAGGTACCCACTTTGCTTTTCGGGCAGTTTCCGCCGCCGCGAAAAACTGCCCTCTGCTTGTCAGGGGCAACGCCCCTGAAACCCTTTGAACGCACAAAATTGTGCGGCTGCGCGTTTCTCCGAAACGCTTAGGAGCGTGACCGTTACTGGCGATCATGCTCCTGTTTCTTTTCCTCGCTGCGCTCATCCTTGCCCAGCATACGATCCACGTTCTGCTTGTGGAGCAGCAGCTCGCGCATCTCATCGCGCGAACGCCGGTATTCGGCATACGCCGCCTTTTTTTCGGCAAGCAGCTTGGCATATTCCTCCTGCAAGCTCTTGACGGTGGGGAGCTTTTTCACACCCAGCTCGTCAAAGGCGTTCTTCGCCGCCTTGTGTAGCAGGATGTCACCCTCATGATCAGCAAGATACAGACGGGCACGAGCGGATGGGAAAAGCCTGTCGCGGACTGCGCAGCTCGTCTGCGGCAGTAAGACGGATTTTCTTTTCGTTGCCGACAGCGGCCCCGGAGAAACCAACGCCAAAGGCCTGATCGTACCGCGGTTCGGAAAGAATCCGGAAAACCATGTCTCGGTCAGCATGACTTTTGAACTGTTCAGCGAGTTTATGCTGATGACCAAAACCCACTACCAGTCGTGGCTGACGGCATACTATCTGCAGAACCCGATAAAATCAGCGACAATGCCGGTGCAGGAAACGTATGCAGCGCCCGATAACGCCCCGAATACACTCTTCTGAGGTACAGCCCATGAGGTTTCGTACATTCAGAGAAAGCATCCGAAACATGGGTGGTGTGTGGACAGGTAACGATGTGTATTTTGCACAGACACAATCGCAGTATACTGCCGCTTTTTTGCCGGAGTATCCGGAGAAATCTAAGAGGGACAGTACAATCAGCTGTTGCTGGCTCAATGGAGGCTGGGACTACAGCGGCGTGTATGCCGAAGAATTAAGGATGAAGAATGGCTGCGTATATCGGGGTTGCGCCCTTCTATCAAACGGAGTTGATGCTGTCGAGACGGTTCGTGCCATCAAAACGATTGAGGATTGCCTGTGGAAGCAGTATCCTCAATACTGACATTTCAGCGATACAGTATAGCAGTGCGGAGGAGCTTGCAAAAGCAGGCTCCTCCGTTTTTGCGTCTACATCTCTACGGTCTATTTCGGCATCCAAATGCTTTCGTCATGCGCAATCGGGTGCCAACCGATTTCTGTTCCAGCCGTCAAGATTTATGCGCAAGATTATCCGCAGGTTACGGCGGAATGAAGTCCGTCGGCAATAGAAGCATTGTCCTGAGCTGCCTCTAAGCATCAGAAGCAGTGAAGCCTCAGATTCTCGATGATTTGTAATATACACAGGAACGCCGCAGGGCGGCAAGCGAGGCGGCGAAAAAGTGCGGTGTTCATAGAAAAGGCACAGAACGGTAAGATAATTGTGCTTGACAAGTTTACTTGGCACTGATATAATAATGACAAGAAAACTTGGAAAGGAGCGATTCTGTTCAATGAATAAAGAGAAGATTTTGGAAAGCAGCCGCAGAGAGAACAAAAACAGGGATTTGGCGGAGATGGAAGTAACCGCGCAGGCAGGAAATATTGCCGGTCGTGTCGGTGCTGCGGTCTGCGTTGTTCTCACGCTTATCTTTCGTATCTTCACAAAAACGTACTTTCTAAGCCCGTGGGTTGTTTATTTCAGCATCCTTACCACCCACACTCTTGTAAAGTATGCAAGGCTAAAGAGAAAAACCGACTTGATCCTCGGTATTCTCTATTTAGCGATGTGCCTCACATTTCTTGCCTTTTTTGTCCTGCGGCTTGTGGAGGTCAAGGAATGAATGACGAGCTGAAATTGAAAAACAACCTCAAGGAAGCACGCGCAGAGAAAAAGCTATCCCAAACACAACTGGCGGAACTGATTGGTGTATCGAGAAACACAATCAGTTCCATTGAAACGGGGCAATTCAATCCAACCGCAAAGCTGGCATTGATCCTCTGCATTGCTCTGGACAAGAAATTTGAAGAACTGTTTTATTTTTAAGGAGGAAGCGAATGGATAATATCGCTCTGTTGATCTTAGGCATATTCATCTCCGTTATTGGAATCGTGAATATGACTGGAAATATCAGCACAATACATTCCTACAACCGAAGAAAGGTCAAGGAAGAAGATGTACCGAAGTATGGGAGAGCCGTCGGCACAGGTACGCTTATCATCGGTGTATCTTTGATAGCGGCATTTGTCACAACTTTCTGGAGCGAAAAGGCAATGTATTTCATTGTTATTCCGGCGCTCGTCATCGGCTTGGGCTTTATCTTGTATGCACAGTTCAAGTACAATAAGGGAATATTCTAACTCATTTTTTTGAAAAACCTATTGACTGCCACCTTGGGGGATAGCTTATCCTGCTTGTGGAGGAGGTGATGGATCATGAAAAAATTGACTGGTATCGTGTGTCTGCTGGCATTGATGCTGACGCTGACTGCCTGCGCTGGGGCGGGGGATTGGAAATATGAGGACCTGCCGGGCGACTATGCCGTGTGGCGGATCAATAGCCAAGAGATCCCGCTGGTCTGTGTGGATGACGATGGTCTGACTGCCGAGCCGGTGGTGGAGGGCTATGTATACGCCGTGGCCTGGGACGAGAGTACCATCTATGTCCAGCAGCGTGCGGAGAAAGACAAGGGCGACATGGCCTATTACGCGGTGGCGCTGGATTCCGGCGCGGTCAGCGGCCCTTATACAGAGACGGAGTTTGCCGCGACCTGCGCGGAGCAGGGCGTGGACGCGGCCAATATTGGTTGGCAGGCGCAGAAAGACTGGAACAAGGTCTATGACAGGTAAGGTGTGCGGCAGATGAAAACGCTGTTGGACTGCCTGTTTGTGGCGTTGGGCGGCGCGGTTGGCTCCGTTTTTGAGCGAAGCAATCACAACAGATGAGCAGAGGGAAGCGTTTGAAACGATCATCCGATACTTGGACGGCGTTTCAATAGCCGTTCCCAGCGATGTGCAGCAGTATCTTGATGAGATTAGAGAAAATGCTGATGCTGCTGTGACGCAAAGCGCATCTTCTGCACTTGCGGCAGCTATGGCAGACCCGGAAAAGTATATTCACGACAACAAGGAAATGCTCGAACAATATCGAGCAGTTGCGGAATCGGAGGAATATAAGGCATCTCCCGCCTACCGGCTGCAAGAGTATCTAAAGCAATTCCAAAGGGAGAGCGGCTATAACGATGTATTCATCCCCGCAATGCAGAGGCTTAGCCCCGCTTACCGGGAGTATCACAAATCCCTGCAAGCGGCGAATGAGGTTTTCTTGCGACACTTCCAGCAGGAGTGATTCTGTAAAAAGTTCATAGAACAATTCCCGCCCAGCAAAGCGCAATCGACGAAAATCGGTTGTGCTTTTTCATTGTCTGCCCCATACAGCGAGGAACGCCGCAAGACGGCAAGCGAAGCGGCGAAAAAGTACGGCGTTCATAGAAATGTTGCATGTTTGAGCGGAGATGGGAATTGAAAAGCTCGCACTTTGCATGGTATAATCGTATTGGATAGTTATAAGTGATTTGAATAATCCTTCTGCCCGCCGACAAAGCAAAAGAAACCGACCTGATTTTTGAAGGTGAACAATATGACGAAAAAGAAGTTATGGATTGCGATCCTCGTGGCTTTTGTAGTGCTTGCATCATCCGTTGTTTATTTGAACCGGGCTGTAATTTTTCAGCGCGGCAATCCCATTCCTTATCTTACAGCGGCTGCCAGGATTTCTGAAAAGAATCCCTATGTAGCGGTGGATGAAGCAAAGGGCGTCTATATCTCCAAGCGTGGCGAATGCCCGGAGCTGCTTGAGTATTATCAGAAAAAAACAGGGATGGAATTTGTCGAACAAGCTGGGGGCAGCTATCTGTTTACTGATGGGAGCCGAAATGAAGTAGCCTCGTCTGAGGTTTATTGGGGGCGTTATACGGTCTGGGTGTTGCCCACTATGGAAGCTGCCGAGAACTCCGATGCTGAGCAATACGACGCGAAGCCTGTCATTTATCTCTACCCGGAGAAGAAAACTGCGGTCACTGTGAAATTGAACTATGCCGGAGAACTGACCTGCACATATCCTGCTTACAATGACGGCTGGAAGGTTTCCGCCAGTCCCGACGGCACATTGACAGACGCCGCCGGGCAAACGTACAACTATCTTTATTGGGAGGGCGTAAACAGCGTTGCTTATGATTTTTCCGAGGGCTTCTGCGTAGCCGGAAGCGACACCGCCGTTTTTCTGGAGAACACCTTGAACCAGTTGGGACTTACCCGGAAGGAAGCAAATGAGTTTATCGTTTACTGGCTGCCGCTGATGAAAGAGAATCCTTACAATCTCATTGCATTTCAGTCTGACAGCTATACGCAAACGGCGCAGCTATCCATTGAGCCAGCACCCGATACGCTGCTGCGGGTATTTATGGCGTGGAAGCCGCTTGAGAGCGCCGTGGATATTTCTACGCAGAACCTCACCGCCCCGTTACGCACCGGCTTCACGGCAGTGGAGTGGGGCGGCTGTCAAGTTAAGTAATCGTTGGAGTTAAAGAACGTCAAACTTCATTCACAGGAGGACTGTTATGAACGCAAAAACAAAGCAAGGCGGGCTTGGCATCGTATCCATACTGACGATGGTATTCATTGTTCTGAAACTGTCAGGCGTGATTAAGTGGCACTGGATATGGGTGCTTTCGCCAATCTGGATTTCCGCATTGACTGCTGTTGTCCTCTTTGCCGGTATTCTGATTGGCGGAAGGCTAAAAAAGGGCAAGTGGTAATATGCTGTCAGGAATTTCAAAATCCCTTTAGGAACTAAAGGACGCACATCCATACTCTCCTATCGGGAGTATCGTGCGTCCTGCGGAGCTTCATTCTCCGTCAGCAGAAGAAAACTGCCAGACCGAGAATATTTCGTCACTTCGTTCCGTCAAGGGAGTTGCACTCCCTTGCGACGCTTGCGCGTCTATCCCTTGTGGACTTGCTGTCCGCAAACAGCATAAAATGCTCTTCACCGCCAGCAAGTTTGAAAACGAAAAACTTGAACTTGACGAAAGGAGTGTGATTACATGAAGAAGTTGATAGCATTAGGTTTAACATTGGTCTGTGTGTTGGGTCTGGTCAGTTGCAGTAAGACAAACGAGTTGCAGCAAGGTGACAATAATATGCAATATTTCTTCTCTGCGAAGGTCATTGAAGTGGATGAAGCATACCTACTGTTGGAAGTGTTTGACACGGGAAATAGCAATCTTTCTGAAGGTGCAAAGATTGAAGTATCAACGGATACAGTATCTGCCGATGGTTGTCCTGAATTTGTGATAGGCGAATATGCAAGAGTGCTCATGGCACGGAATACAGACAATAATCCCCCTGGTCGATTAGAAGCATTTTCTATTTGCAAGACAGACGAAACTGGGAAAGTTACCGCAGATTAAAGAGACCAATAATCATTCGTTCAACAGCCAGAACAACCGAATACCGAACATCAGACCGTTGACCCGCGCCGTGTGAGTACAGTCAGCGGTCTTTTTTTACCCAAAATCAAGAAAGGAGCGACCACCCATGACGAAGAAGAAAAAGCCGCAGACCGTCGAGGAATGCAACGCCGAGATAGAGAAACTTCCTGTAGAGTGGAACAGTTCTTCGAGAAGCATAATAAAGGGATGTGCCTATGCCTTGAGGAAGGTCGGAAATGTCGCTTTGCGTTGAAGTAAGACTAATATGCAGTGGATAAGCCTTCAGAAAGGCTAACCTCAAGTTTAAGAAAACGCAACAGAAAGAGGAATCAAGGCGCATTTATTCCATGAATATTTCGGGAAATGCGCCTTGTTAATTTTCCTGAAGGAAAACTATAAATATACGCAAAACTGAAAACCTATCTTGATTGCAAGATTGTTAGTTGATATAATAATCATATACCGATTTAGAGGAGGACCTTCAGATGGATAACGATACACTTCCCCAATATATACAGATTGCGCTTTCCATTGCCAGGCGGATTGCGGGAGGGGATGTTCCGGAGGGAGCGAAGATTTCCGGGCGATCCAAGCTGTCCTCTGAGTACAATGTCTCACCGGAAACGATTCGGAAAGCCGTTCGGCTGCTTGGAGACATGCGTGTCGTGGATGTGCGGGAGCAAAGCGGCGTATATGTGCTTTCCGCAGACAATGCCAAGCGTTATCTGCATGATTTTGAGCCAAAGTTGGATGTGTTCAATAAGCGACGGCATCTCACAGAGCTACTGGAGCAGCAGAGCCACATCTCACACCAACTTGCCGATTTGTGCCGCAGTATTCTTGACTATGCCGTGCTTCCTGTTCAGGCGGACGATACCCTGCCAAACCATATTTTCCGCATTCCAGAGGGATGGAATGGCAACGGAAGGAATCTCGGCGAGTTGCATTTCTGGCAGGCGACAGGTGCGACAATCGTAGCTATCCGGCGCGGTACCTCCCGCATCGTATCTCCCGGCCCGTATGCAGAGATGTATGGCGGCGATGAAATTATTTTCGTCGGGTCCGACGAAGCCCGGGAAGCGGTCTCCCGCTTCTTTTTCAACACCGAATAATACCCGGCGCCAGTGCCGGGCAAGAAAGGAAGTTTTATATGATCCATAATCAGTTGCATACGGTCGATCTTGTAATCATCGGCGCATATCTTATCGCGATGGTCATGGTAGGTCTCGTTGTCGTCAGAAAGGTCAAAAATATGGACGACTATTACCTTGGCGGACGCTCCTTCGGCCCTCTGGTGCTCATGGCGACCGTCTGCGCCACTATCATCGGCGGCAGCGGCCTGATGGGTCGCGCCGGCGTTGCCTATTCCAGTGGCTTCAAAGCCATTATGACGGCACTACCCTATCTTCTTGGGATGTTCTTGTTTTCCGCCTTTGCCGGACGCATCTCCGCTGTGGGTACGACCTTTGCCGTTACCTCCATTCCCGATCTTTTTGAACGTCGGTTCGGAAAAGCCGCCAAGGTCATTCTCGGCGCGATGATTGCCTTCACCATGATGGGCACCGTCGCGTCTCAGGTCACGGCAACGGCGACAATCATCAATATGCTCGGCGGATAGATCGGCATTTCCTACGAGATGGGCGCTTTCATTGCGTGCGCGGTATTCATCATTTACACTGCCACCTCAGGACTGTTCGGCGTGATCTACACGGATGTGTTCCAGTTCATCATGCTGATTCTGTTTGTCTATATCCTGATTCCCGGCGCATCGCTCCTGAAACTCGGCGGACCGGCCGCCTTTTTCCGCAATCTCGCGCCGGAGCTGGCAACTCCCTATGTCGATGGCAATATCATCGGAGACATTATTACATATTTTGTGTTTACGCTGGCGGGTGCGGAAATGTGGCAGCGCGCCTTTGCTGCAAAGAGTCAGAAGGCGGCAAAGAAGGGCCTGTTCCTCGGCACCTTCGTGTACGGTCTCACCATCCCTCTCGTCTGGTTTATGGGAGTGGTCGCGCATCAGCTTGTCAGCGGAGATAAGATTGCCATGTACGGCACTACCGATGCCGTCGTTCCGGCTCTTGCCATTGAGATTCTGCCGATTGGGCTTACGGGGCTTGCTCTTGCAGGCATCCTTTCGGTTATCATGTCCACGGCGGACAGCTATCTGATCGTGTCCGTGCAGAGCTGTGTGCATGATGTTTACAAATCATTCAAGCCGGATGTCCCGGAGAAAAAGGAATTGATTCTGACCCGCGTCTTTGCGGTCATCATGCCGCTGGGCGCATTGCTTATCGCGCTATATATCAAAAACGCCTATAATATTCTCATGTTTGCATGGAGCTTTTACGCTGCGGCAGCCGGACTTCCTGCGTTTGCCGCACTCTATTGGAAGAAAGCTACCACGGCAGGGATCCTCTCCGGAATGGTTGTGGGCTTTACGGTCTGCATCGGCTGGAAACTGGCGGGGCAGCCCCTTGGTCTCGGTGCAACGGTTCCTGGAGCACTTGCCTGTGCTGCGGCGCTGGTCATTGTAAGTCTTGCCACCTATAAGCGTTCACCGACGCCGTTCTTGAATCCGCATGCCGAAGCGGTCAAGTGATTTTCTGTTTACGAAAATCACTTTGGCATCAGGAGATGTGAATGAATTGAGGGCAACGGGAGACTTTCCGTTGCCCTCTGCTTTTTTGGAAAGGACAAAATGTCTCGCGAAATGGCAGACTAAATGGCAGGGTTTGCGCCGATGACACGAAAAAGACGCTGTGGTATAATCGTATCGTCCCCCAATGGGTCGTGAAACCCGGCATGAATGCCGAATACTGCCCAAAGGAGTGCTGAGTATGAAATATTGTCCCTATTGCGGCGCCGATTTTGCAGATGGCGCCGCTTCTTTCTGCATGGAGTGCGGGAAGAGTCTGCCGATTGCGGAAGATGGTCAGAAAAAGCCAAAAGAGAAACCCGTAAAGTCGCAAAAGCGTATGGAAAAGAAGCGCAAGCACCCGTCCCCCAAGCCACGGAAAAAGCATGAAAAGCCTGTCGGTGAACACGTGGGAAGAGCTTTTCATCCAAAGGACGATGGATATGACGGCTACTATGACGATGTTCTGCCTTCAGACGCAGGAAAACTGAAGGAGGGGGCTGACATGGAATTGGTGAAGAAGGTTTCCGCCGTGGCGGGAGTCATGCTGCTGATTGTTATTCTGTGCGTTGTCGCAATGTATTTGCTGTGAGTGCTGTAATTCGCGCCGCCTTGCCGTGTAATATGGGAAAAGGACAGACAAGGAGTGAGCAAAATGAAATATATATCCAAAGGTATGGTAATCAGAGCCTCCACAGAGGATCTTCTGTTCGTGACCCGCTGCGGCGTAGATTTTCAGCTGACCGGGGAACAGGCTGCGCTCTGGCTTAATGGCAGATTTGGGTTTGCAAAAAACCGCGAGAATGTGCTGGAGGTAAAAGCACTGCAGCAGCTTAAACGTCAGGGGCTTGTTGAAATTACAGAAGGCGATGAGCCCGTTTTTGAGTATCGTGCATTGACACAGTGCGTTCTGACGCCTGCGAAGCCGCAAGGAGTTCGTGCGATTCTAAGTGCACGCCAAAAAGAACTGCTGCTATGGCTGACAGAAGCCGGACTTCGGCTCACCACGGCAGAACTGGTATTCCTGACAGAACATCATGTAGCGCCACAAATAAACCTGTTGGGGGATAGAAATAGGCAGAACCTGACGGAAACAATCTATACGCAGGAAACCATTTTTGATAACATTCTGGAAGCACAAATGGAACACGCCGCAGTGCGGGATGAGGTCGTTTCCGCATTGCTCAGGCTACTGAAGAAAAAGAGAATCCTTCTGCTGTGAGGTGCGTAATGAGAGAAAATTTCGAAAAAATCCCACCGCCGCTGCAAAAACAGATTATAATGAGATGTGGAGCCGCGCTGGTAAGCCTTTTATTGATGGTGGTGTCTCTGTTGTTGGAGGGCAACCTTTATCTGTCTCTTTCCGTCCTGCTCTTTTTCGCCTTTTATGGGTTCAGTGCATTGCAACTGCTGTATAGAGCAGTCACCGATCAAATAGTGGTAATTCGTGGTCACTGTACCGGGCTGGAAAAAACTCCGATACGCCGCCGCATCAAAACGATTTATCTGTGGTCAGACCCACATACAGTGAAAATACAGCTCGCCGGAAGACTTCGAAATGTTGATGAGGGCGACATCATCACGGTATATACGGCAACCGGCACGCCGGTATATGAAAACGAAGGCTGCCAACAGCTTAGCACATATTTGGCAATCGATATTTTGAAAGGAAGAGGATCAAAATGACAAAAGGCGATGAGATCCGCGGATTAGTCAGGGAAATAGAGAACAGAGTCGAAGCGGGTATCCTGCCGGATGGGAACTGTATATTCGACCCGCTTCGAGTGAGGCTTGCGTTGGAGTTGGTTCTGTCTGTGCTGGAGCAAGGTACCCCGGTGAAAACAGCGAAGTGCCCGGCGAAAACAGCGGAAAGCAATTGACTGTCATATGAGAACCTGCTATAATACAATCATAAGTATCAAGGTTTCCTGCGCGGAACACCAGAGTATTCAAGTTATAAAGTGTCAATTAACACATTCGTGTTGGTTGGCACTTTTTTTGTTTCTCGGTTTCTTCCCTAAATGGGTTGAAATAAATCATGTTATAGCAGGCAGCACCTGCAAGAAAGGAGCATCTTATGTTCAAGGTAATCGCAACTGATGTCGTCATCTCCAAGGGATATGACGGCGCCCCGGCTCTCAAATTCTCCGAAAACGGGGAGAGTGTCCGGTTCCGCATCGGCAAAAAGGTGTACGACACCCGCGCCGAAAGCAACACCCGATGGGTAAACCTCTCTGTAAAAGCCTTTGGCCCGGTATGTGAGCGCATCAAAAAGATGCAGCTTAAGGAGAGCTCGTTCATCAATATTCTCGGCCGCCTGGACGAGGATGTTTGGGAGGACAGCACGACGCATGAAAAAAGGAGCGCCATGGTGGTCATTCTGGATGAAATTGAGTATTGCTCCTCTGGCGGCGGAAAGCAGAAGACCGAGGAATCTGGGGAACAGCCCAGAGCGGCTGCCGCACCCGCAAAGTCTGCCTCCAACGGAGAGATGCCCGGTAATTTCACCGGCTTTGAACCCTTCGGCGGCGTAAATTCGTTCTTCGACGAATAATCAATCGAAGAACTACAAATGGATCGGGCGCATTAAAACGCACATGAGTATCTATGTGGACTCATGTGCGTTTTTTGCGTTCAGAAAGGACAGTATATGCAAAACAAAGAATTCAAGCGCCACATCGCCTATGAGGTTTTGACCATACTGGGGACATTGGCTCTGCTGCTGTTTGTCTGCAGGCTTTGGCCGATTCTCTTATTGGTGATACTCGGTATTTTTATCGCCGCCATGCGACTGCTCTTTCTCTCTGCCAGAAAAGTGGAGAATATCCCGCCTCTGCTTCCGGCTGCTCGCCCAGAACCTACGGATCAGGATATCCGGGACATGGCGTTCGGCTCAATGCAGCGGCGGATTACAGAGCTGGTCACGGCCGATTTCCCCAACGCCAGATGGGTATGGAAGACGCCTAATGCCATGCGCAATATTGCGACAGGCAACGAGGTGCGAATCCTGCTCAACCATGCCGGCGGATACCGTGAAGCGATCGTTGTGATTCGCGGCCTTCAAGTGTTCAGCCTGACCTACCCGCACGCGGAAGAAGTCAAGATGCCGGAAACGGAAAATGATGAGACGGGCACAGAGGAAACTGAGAATGACACTCCGCAGAAGGTCGATCCCCCGGAGAATTATGAGTATCTGGCTTTTGAATGGGTGGATGCCCATGTTATGGAACTCAATGAGCGGTGCAACGAGAGCATCGCTCAAGGGCTATCCATGCTGGAAATAACGGAGGCAGAACTGCCTGCCCGAGAAAGCTGGCCGGACATCTGCCGGGAGCTGGAACGGAACGGCATGGAGACCTGCTGCTGTACAGATACCGGTATTACCATTGATTTCACGCAGTGACACTGCAGAAAGGAATGACGCGATATGAGCGTATCAATCAACAATCTGTTCAACTATTCCCGTTCGCTGCCCGTCCCCTTTGATACCATGACAAATAAGAAGGTCAAGGTGGCATCCATGTACGGGGCAAAGACGGAATCAACGCTATGTGGTTCTGTGATCAAGGCAGTCCACGCCATGTGCCGGTGCATGAACGGCACCGGGGAAGGCGCGGTCGGCCAGATCGATACAAACAAAAGCGTGGCGGAGTATAAATCCTCCGTCGGTCCGGATGCCTATCATCTTGTGGTGTTCGATGCAGCCTCCGGCAGCGCTTTGGCAAGCGTTTATGACAAAAACACCGAGCTCATCGAGCAGTACGTGGCGCATCCGAGCCAGCGGGACGGCGCGGCAATCTTCTTTGCCCTAATGCCGTTCCTGATGTCAGATGCGGAGTTCGATGAAACCTTTCAGGAGTACTACGACCAGTTCATTGCCGGATACCCGGATATGGCAAAGGCGACCGAAAGCATGGCAATCCTCTGCGACAATGCCTACCGCAGAATCAAGGACGATACCTGCCCGGCGCATATCAATATCACAGTGGACAAGTCCGGAAACCTGATGCGGGTCTCTCAAGGTCAGCTGGATTCCGGATCCTTTGTGCCCACCAGCGTCACAGCCGGGGAATTCACGATCTTTGCCAAGACCGGACCGGCCGTTATCAAAAAAGCCGGCGTCGTGGTGGAGCATACGGATTTCGTCGGCAAGTATCCCCTGACGCCGGGACGCACCTTGAGCGCGTTGGAGCTGAGCCTGATTCCGAAACTCCCGGAATGGTATATCATTCCGCCGGAAGTGGTGGATATTTGCAAGCATGCGCAGAAAACCACCGGTCGCCCCATGCAGATGCGAAACTTCCTGTTGCGCGGGCCTGCCGGTACTGGCAAGACCATGGGTGCAAAAGCCATTGCCGCCGGACTGGGGCTGCCATACATGAAGTATACCTGCTCTGCCAACACAGAAATATTTGATTTCACCGGCATGATCTTCCCTGAAACGGACGCAGTGTCCACCGGTAGCCCGGAGCTTGACCGTGAGCGCGAGATCCTCAAGTCCATGGGCGGTATCAGCTATGCCAATGTAGCAAAGCTTATGCGCCTTCCGGACTTGGATGATATGGACTACGATCCTGCCGGCGTCTATCAGGCTCTGACAGGCGTGGAAAATCTGGCGGCTACCGTGCAGGACTGCATGAGCGTTGTGCTGGAAAAGGTCACGGAAAAGGTACAGGCTCTTAGCAAGCGTGCTGAAAACCGTCAAAGCTCCGGCCAGAACTATGCTTATGTGGAGACGGATTTTGTGAAAGCGTTAAAACATGGGTATTTAGTCGAGGTTCAGGAGCCGTCCACGATCATTCAGCCGGGAGTTCTGGTGGGCCTTAACTCCCTTCTGGAGCAGGAGGGGTCTATCACGCTTCCGACCGGCGAGATCATTCGCAGACACCCTGATACGGTCGTCATTGTGACGACCAATGTCAGTTACGAAGGTTGCAGGTCGATGAACCAGTCGGTGGTGGACAGAATGAGTCTGGTCAAGGACATTGAACTGCCAGAGCCTGAGGTTATGGTGCAGCGAGCCATGGCCGTGACCGGATGTGCCGACGAATACCTGGTATCCCAGATGGTGCAGGTGGTCAACGACATGGCCGATTACTGCCGCAAAAACAGTATCACCGACGGTGCCTGCGGAATGCGCAGCCTGATCGATTGGGTCATCAGTGCAGAGATCTCCGGCGACCCTTATCTGTCGGCAAAGTATACGGTCATCAGCAAAGCCACTGCCGACGAGGAAGACCGGGAAGCACTGATTACAACCATTCTGGACCCTATGTTTGCCCCAAAGCGGAAGCGAACATCGGCATAAGTCCGGAAGAAAGGAGGACGACTCTATATGGCAAGAGTGAATCATAAGCGGGTTAAACAGCTGCTCAATGAAAAACGCAGCAGAATCACAGACCGGCAATTCTTCACGTCCCGCATCCTTGCGGGACATTTTGAAGATATGGCCATGGCACAGACGCGGCGGTATAAATACAACCGCCGCATCCATGTGGCCATCAGCTGGAGTCCGAAGTCCGGTGAAGTGGCATGCACCAATAACCTGTCGGTGCTGATCAATGCGGGGCATAGGCTGGTGACCCAAAACAGAGGGCGGGAGAGCCGCTATGAGATCGTTTGCGGACTGTTTGCCCACGAACTCGGGCATTGTCTATACACGGACTTTCTTGCGGGCCAGACCTACAACAACTACCTCAGCCGGGAGAAATGGTATCCGGAGCCGCCTGCTTACAAGCTGCCCAAAGACACTGTAAGCGAACGAGCGCTGTGGGAGTATGTACGGCTGGAGCCACGGAACAACGAAATGCTTCGCTATGTCGCGCACCATATTTCCAATGTCATCGAGGACGCCTATATCGAAAATCGGATACTCGCTCAATTTCGTGGCACACTGGGCAACTGCCTGGAAGCGTTACGGGAGCAGCAGTATGAGAGCATTCCGACGGTAACGGAGCTTATCGAGAAAGAGGATGACGGGAACTGCCATATCTTTGAGAGTATCCTGCAGATCATGCTGTCGTATGTGAAGTTCGGTGAAATCAAGTACGGGGATGCTCCCCTCAGCGATGAGCGTATCCAGGTCGTGTTCAAGCTGATCCACGATCTGGACGCCGCCATTGTCAATCCCTCCGGAAAAGAACGGCTCAAGGTCGTCAATCTCATACTGGTTCGCTGCTGGGACTATATCGAGGATTTCCTGGAGATCTGCAAAAAGCGCCAGGAGGAGGCCAAGGCGTCCGGTTCCACAGAGTCGCTGGCCGAGACCATCGCGCAGCTTCTGCAGGCAATGGCCGGAAGCTCTGTGTCCGGCGAGGGCAGTAGCACACCGATCCCCGAAGTGGGCGCGGTCTGTGTGGCAGCCGGAGCCGGGAAACGGGCGCAGACGGCGGCTCAGGTAGAAAAAAGCGAGTCTGAAGGAAGCAGCGGCGCTGAAGGGCCCGAGCCCCAGACTGACTCCGAATCCGAGCGTTCTTGTGCCGGGATCTCCCAGACCGAAAATCCGGCGGAAGAAGGCGCAATTACCGGAGATATGGAAGGCGCTTCCGGTGGGAAGCAGGCAGTATCCGCGGAAGAAGACGGACGCATCCCCTATCAGCAGACAGATCGTGTTTCCGAAGGCAGCGGAGGGGCTACCAAGCACAACGAAGCATATGAGCGTGAACGCTATGACCATGCAGCGGAGGACATTGAGCGCCTGCTGGACAAGATGGCGGAGAAGGCTGCCTGTGAGCAGCTGGAGAATGAACGGACACGGGAACTCAACGATGTGGCCCAGAGTATCTCCTATGGAGATGTTCATGCCGGTGTTGATATCTGTGTGAACCGGATATCCACCGTCGATGAGGAGCTTGTAGAGCGGTATAACGCCATTTCCGGGCCATTGCTGGATATCTCACGGCAGCTGCAGAAAAGCCTCTTGCAGCAGCTGAAGGATAAACAGCGTGGCGGCAAGCAGACCGGGCTCATGATGGGGCGACGGCTGGATGCCCACGCCCTCTGCAGAAACGATGGGAAGGTTTTTTATAAAAATGCCCTGCCCAACGAAATTCCACAGATGTCCGTAGGGCTTTTGCTGGATGAATCAGGAAGCATGTGCTCCTGCGACCGCTGTACCTACGCCAGGTCTTCGGCCATCATTCTATATGACTTCTGCAAGGCGCTGCATATCCCTGTCACCGTTTACGGTCATTCCACCAGCGGCAACAGTGTGGAGCTGTATTCCTATGCGGAGTTTGAAAGCATCGATAACGATGATAAATACCGCATGATGGACATTGCTGCCCGTGGCAGCAACCGCGACGGCGCCGCGCTTCGTTTTGTGGCCGAGCAGCTGGTTAAACGGCCGGAGGAGGTAAAGATCCTGATCCTTGTATCCGATGGTCAACCGGCAGCACCCGGTTACTACGGCAGTGCCGCCGAGGAAGATCTCCGCGGCATCAGGCAGGAGTACCGGCGCAAGGGAGTATTGTTCATTGCGGCCGCTATCGGCGAGGACAAACAGAACATCGAGCGAATCTATGGTGATTCCTTTATGGACATCACAGATCTGAATCAACTGCCCGTAAAACTGACCGCAGCGGTCAAGCGACATATGCGGGTCTAACGGGGATATTACAATTCACAACGACGGGCAGCGGATTCTTTTCCTGCTGCCCGTTAATCTTACAACAGGAAAGGAATCAAAAAAATGAGTCATTTTGTAACATTGGTCAATTTTTATATGCCCAAACTGGAGGAAAACTGCGAGGAAAACATGCGTTATGCGGAACAGATCGCAGAAGTCAAAGAAAAGCTGGCGCAGGATCCGGAGAGTTTTGCTTTGCGGTTTCTTTTGAAACGACTTCAAAGCAAGGCCAGCACTCTGGAACGTTCGGCTGAGTGCGAGATTGATGAGCTGATGGCCCCATTCTGTGAAGGAACGGATGACCCGGCCTACCTGGAGTTTGAGGATCGAACCGATGACCTGCGGCGGGATTATGAGACCGACAAAATCAACTGTGTCCGTTTTCCGGACGGAACTGTCGTTCCGGAGTACAGCCGGCTGGTGTGCGAAAAATATCTCATCAAAGATGGCAAGGTGTTCCAGAAAAAGGCCGGACACCTCGGCCATGAGAAGCGCACGAAGAAAGCGAAAAAGATGTGTGCATTTATGGGATATCCGGTGAAGAAGCTCTATCCCAGTCTGAGGCAGTATGCGGAGGACTACTGCGGTTATACCTTTGACAGCAAGACCAATGCGTATGGGTATTACTGCAATCCGAATGCCTTCTGGGATTGGTATTCCATTGGCGGCCGCTGGCCGTTCCAATTCCTTGTCCGTGACACAGCGGAACGAATTAACGGTGAGCGCTCATGGGGCAACGAAGATGCTGTATGTGAAGCGCCCGAAGGCTATATATGGGTCTGCGGCGCAAGAAAAAGGGATATTGCATGGGAACTCATGAAGGAATGGGAGCTGCAGCACGCCAAAAAGCGATTTGAGCTTCTTGCAGAGACATTTCGTTCCGGCAAGGCTCCGGAAGGCAGCTTCTGGAAGATCACGGAGGATGGAATTTTCTCTTTCCTGACGCAGATCTATTTCAAGAATGAAAGCGAGGAGGCCTACCTCCGCCGCAACGGACTTGCACCGGATCAGCGCATGGTGCCCGACGCCTATTCCTTCCTTCAGGACGGAGACTGGCACTCCAAGGGAGATATGGGCTGGTGGGGTATCAGCAGCAACGATAAGAAACCGGACGCATGGCGGCAGATGTTGGCAGACTACATCGACAGCATTCCTGACGATCATTTCATTGTCGGGATTGACTGCCATATCTAAGATAGGAGGAGCGAAAAATGATTTTGAACAGAACTGGCGCTGAATTTGAGTATGAAGGCGTCACATACACGATTGGCGGAGCCATTGTGGGCACCGCTGAAAGTGAATACGCAGGGCTTTATGGCCGAATAAACGCCATTCATGATGGCGAGGATAAGGAGACCGAAAACGAAACGCCTGACATCTATTGTGAGTTTGACCCTCCGGTCATGCCGCATGAGGTCAAGACGCTGGAGGATACCTTCTCTGATCTGTATCACCAGCCCAAGGCCATTGCTGATATCGTACTGGACATGGTTATCATGGCGCCCGAAATGATTCGTCCGTTGGATGATCTTCGTTCTATGCGCAAACGCGTCAATGTTTTTCTTGTGATGGAAGACTGGGCTGTGAATGGCGAGCACGGAAATGATTGCGAGGCGTTCTCGGACCATGACGATGCAAAGCGTGTTATGACAAATCGGATTCGAGAAGAATTGGAGGACGGAAGTGTTCCGTCTTGGAGAGAATCAAGCATCTTCGTAGAGAATTCTTCGATGGACTTCTACGAAGCATATCTTGACGGCGAATACATGGAAAATCACTACAAAATCATGATTATCCGGCAGCCGCTCCACGTATCTCCACAGTTCTTTCAGAAAACAGCGGCCTTAGAACATGAAAAGGACAAAGGAGGCAGACCATGAGCTATAACTCTTGGCATATCTACGGATACGGTCTCTGTGTCTCCGATATCGAGGACCTAAGAACTGAGAAGATTCAGGCGTTGCTTGCCAAGGCGCCTAAATACCAAAAAGATGTTCAGGGATGGCTGGAAGAACATGATGTTTCGGAGCCAACAGTTGATGACTACCTGGAGTTCGATCAGGATTATTGTCTTGGGCTGGCAAGCATCCTCAAGGAAGTCATTTTCGAGGCAGAGCATATTGATTTTGTAGCTTGTGATGGTTATGATGCGATGAAATACTTGCTCTTTTGCCCGTCATATCCATGGCATATTACGGAATACGAACGGCATCTGACGGAGGAAAAGATTGAAGAAATTCTCAATCGATACGTTTCTGTTCTGACTGATACGCCTCCCGATATTGGCTACCAATCCGTTGAAAACGGCGGTTAGAGAGGAGCCAACATGAATAAGCCAAATAGGAACTTGACCTCCATCGTCTCGTATCCAGAGCGCGGAGCTGGCGGCAACAATCGCTATCGCGGCAACTGTTCACCCAAGCTAATTGAGGATCTGATCGGTTTTTTCAAGCCGGCCGAGATCTGCGACTACATGTGCGGCAGCGGCACGACGCAGGATGCCGCTCATACCATGGGAATCATTAGCCATTGCTACGATCTGCACAGCGGATTCGATCTCATCAATTGTGAGATACCGGAGCGCCCGGAATTTGTGTTCTGGCATCCGCCATATTGGGATATGATTACATATTCAGACGTGATGTACAAGGCTTCGGAGGTGCAGTCAAAATACGGATATGATCCCCGGCAGTTCGACTTATCACGTATCCCCAAATGGGAGGACTTCGTACGCGTAATGAACTACGCCATGATGAAACAATTTTGCGCTTTGGAGCGTGGCGGCAGGATGGCCGTGCTGGTCGGCGATATCAAGAAGAAAGGGCAGCTTTACAGCATGCTCTTTGAATTGATCAAGCCGGGCACATTGGAAAATGTCATCATAAAAGCACAGCACAATTGCTTTTCAAATCAAACACAGTACAGTGGGCATTTCATCCCCATACTGCATGAGTATCTACTGATTATCAAGAAGGATGCGTCCTTGGTGTATCCGATCCTGATAACGGAGCCTGTAGAAAAGGATATCCGCGATATGAACGGCGCTACCTGGCGGGATGTGGTTGCGGCAGTGCTGGAAACCTGCCAATCTCCTGTTTCGCTTGCATACATTTATGAGCAAGTCGAGCCATATACCAAAGCGCGGAAAAATCAGTGGTGGAAAGAGAAGGTTCGCCAAACCCTGCAATGCAGTCCGCAACTCTTCGTGCATATAGGACGCGGGATGTGGGCGTTGAACCGTTCCACATAGTTTGCCTTTCGAGGGATGCCGCATCTGCGGCATCCCTCTTTCCTTTCAGCTTTTATGGCCTTTTCGTTTGACTATGGATTGACTGTCGGCCGCAGCTCTGATATAATCATCATGTAAGTATCAGAGTTTAGCCACGGCTAAGCAGAGTTTAACCGAGTTGCGAAGTGTCATTTGTGCATTGCACGAATGGCACTTTTTTCGTTTCCGGCCAATTCCATAGTGGCATAAGCCAGCAGTCCGATTATGGGTTGCTGGTTTTTGTTATATCACGGCGAATACCGCCAAAAAACGAAAGGAGAACACAAAAATGTTACAACCATGCCAGGACAACTACTCCACGACCTTTGCTTCCTACGAGGGGATGCGCCGGTACCATGAGAAGGAATCGCTGGAAAGCCGATGGCACAGATGCAGGGTCAACGAACTGCATATTGAGCCGCTGGATAAGGCGTCGCCTCTTTATGGAACTCCGTCCGCATTCGCTGCGGGAATCAGCGCCGAGTCCGTTGAGGACACGGCGGAAAACCTCGGTCTTGCCATGCGGGTAGATGGTTCTTACTATCCCGTCCGCAGCACGGCCTACAAAAGCCTGTTGGACAGAGCGAAAATCAGCGGATCGGCCTTGCCGAAGCTGAGCCGCCAAAGATTGGCGTCGGTGCTTAACGATTGCCTGGAACTGTATTCTTCGGAGACGCTCCTGCTTATCCGAGATGAAAAAATCTCGGCAGCACACTCCGGCGATTCCATGGATTATTCCGTTCTGCCGATCGATGAACTGCTGAAGGTTCTGACCAAAAAGCTGGACGACCGTTTCCCCGGCAGCATGTTTCAGGGCGGTTATCGCGATCATTCGCTCTCCAGTGCCTCCTGGACTATGCCCGGGCAAAGGGAAGACCTGCTCGGCGCCTATGCCAAGCTGCTGGCGTCGCAGGGGAAAACCACACTTGCTGCCAAACTTGTTCCCGCCATCCGCTTTGTTACCTCGGATACCGGCATTGCCTCGGCTAAGGTTTCCGCCATGCTGGAGGGTACGCAGCACCCGATCCATATTGGGAGCTGTATCGCCGTGGACCACAGGCACCAGAGTAAAGTGGAGGACTTTGAAGCGGCTTTGGACCAGCTGTTTGCGCAGTTCGGTGATTCGGTCGCCAGATTACAAAAGCTGTTGGATATCCATCTGAGCTATCCGGTCAACACCATGACCCGGATCTGCAAAAAGCTGTCTCTTCCAAAGAAGGCCGCTTTGGAAGCAATCGGTATGTTTGAGATGGCCTATGGCGGAGGAACCGCAACCGCCCATGATGTGTTCATGGCTATGCAGGAGATCCCCTATATTCTCAAATCCGACCATACACCGGAGAGCAAAATGCTCGTTGTGGAGGAGAACATGGCGCGTGCGCTTACGCTGAGGTGGGGCGATTACGACCTTGCGAAGGCGGTGAGCTACTGATGTCCGCTCCGATTATTCTCTGCGACACTGCAGGCATGACCAACGAGCGATGGCTGGAATGCCGCGCCCACGGGCCTAAGGGCACCATTCCATATACGGTGGGAGGCAGCGATGTGGCTGCTATCTTCGGCGTATCGCCGTGGACAACACCGTTAGAGCTATGGATGATCAAAAAGGGCCGGATGAAGCCGCCTGTGAAATCCAATCAGGAGCAGCTGATAATGGGTCATCTTCTGGAACCTATCGCGGCCTATTGGTATCAGCAAAAAACCGGCAATACGGTCTATGACGATACCTATATGTATCAGCATGCAGATCACCCGTGGGCTCTTGCGGACTTTGACCGCCGCTTTACCCGTAAGGAGGACAACGCTCCCGGCATTTTGGAGTGCAAAAGCTGCACCTATCACAAAGCCGGAGATTGGGCTGACGATGCCTATCCCATCTATTATGAGCTGCAGCTTCGCTTCTATCTGGCTGTGGCGGATGTGGAGATTGGCGCGTTTTCTACTATTTGGGGAAACAATCCGGAGCATGATCTGGCAATGCCGGCGCTTACCCGTGACCGAGCCAAGGAGGATATGATCTTCCAGCGGCTTGAGGAATGGATTTGGAGCTTGGAGCATGACAAGCCACCTACGATGGCGGATGTCAAGCCAGCACTGGCACTGGAATCCCTGGCGCGCATTTACGGCGCCAGCCAGCCCGGACTCCCCACGATTGAATTCCCTGCAAAGTATGAAAAGGCACTGCGCCAGATCGCGCTGCTGCAGGGGAAAATCTCCGACTGCAATGCGGAGATCAAAACCTATGAAAAGGAGATCGCTGCACACAGCGTGCGAATCGCAGAATTGATGCAGGCACATGAGCATGGCGTGCTGAGCACGACCGGCGACAAGCTCCTCATCGATTTTGTCACCAGAACAACCAAACGTCCCGACTCGAAGCTCCTCAAAGAGAAGTATCCCACCGTGTATGCGGATGTACTCAAGACCAGTGAGAGCCGGAAACTAAAAGTATCGGTTACACCGACATAAGAAGGGAGAATCAATAATGCACGACGCAATGAAAGCCTATCACGAAAGCTGGGAGCGCGAGCTAGACCGGCAGTTCCTGAAAAACGACCGTTACCGGAAACACGCCTATATCTGCTCACCTTTGAGCGGGAGCACGGCGGAAGAAGAACTCAGCAACATCTGGCGTGCTCGGGCATACATGCTTTATGCCCGCACCATGCTGGGCTACCTGGCACGTGCCCCCCACGCCTATCTGCCCATGCTCCTGTGCGACCATGTAGCAGCGGAGCGTGCACTGGCTCTGCAATTTGGGCTTCAGCTTTTGGAGCAGAGCGAGGTTTTGCTGATTTGCGGGGATCGCATCAGCCGCGGTATGAAGGGTGAAATCCATCATGCCGCCCAGTTGGGAATCCCCATCATCGTATACTGTGAAGACCTCTATTTGGATGTGCGCAAGCTGGCGACACGGGCCGGAGCGGATAAGAAGTTAGTCGCAATGGACGAAACGCATCCGGCGCTGGCCTCCAACGAGCCGGGAGCAGACCGGTCCTGGGAGGTGCGATGCCTTGCGTAGATTCTATCAACCTGTAGATCTCCGGTCCCGACAGGAAATGACGCAGTATCTAACCACACATTTTCGCTATCCAACATTAAACTCCTGGAACAGATCCACATCGTATGCTTGTAACCTAAAAATCACACACCTTGGGCTCTCGCCCGAGGTGGTGGACAAGCTGTTCGATATGATCCAGACCCAGGAGTTTTTTGATGCCATGGACGAGTGTAAATGGGAATTTGCTGCGAAGCACAACTATCTCTGGCAGGCAGGGATGAACGGACGAAGCGGCGGGTATCTGGTTCTCTATCAGGGAGAAAAGCACCCGAGCGGCTACAAGTCCTACTGCACTAACTGCGGGCAGAAGAATTACCGGCTTGCTACCGATGGCAACTGCACCTGCGGTGTCTGCGGAAGACCCACTCGGGTCAATTTCTCGCAGACCCACATGCAGGTGGTAACTTATCCGGGGCGTGGCACTGATGACGGCGAGGATTTCGAGGACTGGAACATGCACGCGCTTCGTGAACGTGTAAAACTCGTGCAGGAGCTGGATCAACTGGCAGACCGTATGGTTGAGCTGGCGCTCCGGCTTACAAGAGAAGCACAGGTCATTGAAGAGGAGTATTTTCTTCCACAGACCCGCAAGGTGCTGGTCACGACCCTATAACAGAAAGGAGCAGATTTATGCTGAATGTTGGAGATAAACTGATCTGCAAAACAGAAGGACAGCCGGAAACGGAATTCTGCATTCGCGGCGAGGTCAAAAAGGTCGAAGGAGACATTGTGACCATCAGCCGTGCGCTTAAATTCGGAACGCTGCCCATGCACAAGGATCTGACGCTGCCGGAGAGCGAGCTGCTGAAATACTACACGCCATTGGACAATCAAGCGACCGATGACTGCCCCGTTAGCGGGTCTATCTATGAGGTCACGATCGTCCGCACAGGTGTCGTGTTCGTAAGAGCAGCTACCTCGGCTGCGGCCATGGATCTTGCAGACCATCTCACAACCGATCATGTCAATTGGTCAGATGACTGGAGCCCCACCGACGCCGAAGAACGCAGTGACTACGACGGCATGGTCTTTGAGGAGCCTGACTTTGACTGATTACCCGATTTCAAAAGGAAAGGAGAATCGATCTTGATATGTCAATTCAAAAGGCTGATCTACCCGAAAGCCGTTACGGCCGGTGATGCCAGCTACATGATCGCCCTGTACCGACCTTGTGAGAAGGTCATGGACGCGGCGGGGAATGTGGTTTCTGAGATCAAGGCGGTGGGTTATTGCCTGCCGACGGCAGATAATCTGCGCTATGATATGCGCGGACGTTGGAGCCGGAGCGCCAAGCATGGCATCCAATTTGAAGTCGAGGGCTTCGACGAAGTGATTGTACCCAGCAAGGAAGGCGTCATCGCTTACCTGTGCTCCGGGCAGATCAAGGGTATCGGCCCTAAAACCGCGGAAAAGATTTATGCCATGTTTGGGCAGAACACGCTGACCGTGCTGGATCATGAGCCGGAACAACTGCTTGCCGTGTCTGGCATCAGCAAAACAAAGCTCAAAAAGATTTGCGACTCCTATCTTGCCTCCCGCGGCGCACGCGATGTGGTTGCCTTTCTGGCGCCACATGGTGTAACACCTAACAGGGCGGTCAAGCTGTACAAGCAGTACGGAGAGCATACCATGGACATCGTCCGAAATCACCCTTACCGTCTGTGTGAGATGGTGGGCATCGGCTTTAAGACGGCTGACCGTATTGCTGTCAGCATGGGCTTTGACCCTCTTTCGCCGGAACGTGTGGATGAGGGGCTGATATTCACGCTGACCGATGCAGAGCTGAAAGGGCATCTGTGTATGGAAAAGCACAGCTTTCTCAAGCAATGCCTGAAGCTGCTGGATACCGAAGACCTGACGGAAGAGATGCTGGCGGTACGGGCTTCAAGAATGCTTGAGTCCGGCCGCTTGGCCTCCTACGACAGGCAGGTATACCGTGCAGTCACAGCGCGAACGGAACAGAGCCTTGCGTGGGCCGTTTACAGAATGCTTACTTATGAGAAAGCGGGGTCTCACGTCAACATTGATACGGAGATCTCCGCAGAAGAAAAAAAGCAGGGTATACAGTTGGCTTCCGAACAGCGGCACGCAGTTACGACGGCCCTGACATCACAACTCAGTGTGATTACCGGCGGACCCGGTACCGGCAAGACGCTGATCCAGCGATTCCTGCTGGATATCTATCGCAGGAAAAACCGCGGAGCAAAAATCATCTGCTGTGCGCCTACAGGACGCGCAGCCCGCAGGATGGAGCAATCGACCGGGTTCCCGGCCACTACCATTCACAAAGCGCTTGGGCTTCTGGCCGGTGAGGACGGCGACTACTGTGAACCGGAGATGCTGGATGCGGATCTGATTGTAGTGGATGAGGTGTCCATGATGGATATCTATCTTGCCAACCATCTGTTCCGCTCCGTACCGCACGGCAGTCAGCTTGTGCTGATTGGCGATGCGGATCAGCTTCCCTCTGTCGGGCCCGGCGCCGTGCTGAGCGAGATCATCGCCTGTGGCGCTGTACCGGTAGTGCGGCTGGATCGCATATTCCGGCAGAGCTATGGTAGCCGTATCGCCGCTAATGCAAAGCTCATCCGACACGGAAATCTTAGCTTGGAATACGGCGAGGATTTCCAGTTCTATGACTCCTGTGACATGAGTGCTTCCGCACAGCAGATCGAGACACTGTACCTACAGGAAACCGCCAGATACGGTGTTGACAATGTGGCACTTCTGACCCCATACCGCCAAAAGACGGAGACGGGCGTGAATGCGCTGAACGAGCGGCTTCGGGAAAAGCTCAATCCGCAGGACGGGAAAAAGCCGGAGGTTGCATACAGAAAGCGGATATATCGTTTGGGAGACAAGGTCATGCAGATAAAAAACTGCGAGGACATCAGCAATGGCGATATCGGTTATATCACTTCCGTCACCCGCGATGACACCGACAGCGTGCTGACCGTTGATTTCGGCGATGGCCGAATTGCCGAGTATGACGGCAGCGACCTTGAAATGCTGGATCTGGCCTACGCCTCCACCATCCACAAATCACAGGGCAGCGAATATAAGTCTGTTATCATCAACCTGCAGTGCGCCCATGCGGTCATGCTGGTGCGTCCGCTTGTTTATACGGCAATTACACGCGCAAAGGAGCGCGTGCTGATCGTAGGAGAGCGGAGGGCATTATGCATTGCCATCAAGCGTACAGATACGGAACAGCGCGGGACGATGCTCTCGGCGCGAATCAAAGAGCTAATCTCAAATGTGAAAGGAGATCATGACAATGGCAACTTGGCTCAGTGAGTACAAGAACTTGAAAAACGAAATGGAAAAGCAGATCGGTGCAGGACATGCCTCCCTGGAGCAGCTGATGCTGTATCAGGAGCTGCTGTATCGTATTGAGGTGCTTTATGCAAGTCAGGCATTCTGCCAGACAGCACCGGTCACGACGGATGTAGCCGTTCTGTCCGGCCATTACCAGCTGGTAGACGCCTATATCCAGTGCCTGACTAAGGAGCGGCGGCTGGGACAGCCTGCAGATCAGAATCTGAAGGCCAAGCGCCAGACGGCGTCCGAGACCCTTGAGAAGGTCGTTCTGGACTGCCGGAAGCGGTTTTCCAGCTTCACCCCAACAGATCAGAACCAGTATCGCAAGGGAGTAAGCAGCCTGATCAACACCGTTTTACCGGTTTGGTTGAAACTGCGCAACACCTACATCAACATCAGCAAATAAGAGGAGGGCTTTATCATGAGTCAGAACAACTCGAATGCCAAAACAGCTATGCTGGCAAAGCTGGACAGCATCCACAAGGTGGAGGGCTTTGACCCATCCCCGTTTGCCGTGGATTATACGGATCTCAATACGCAGGAGACGCGAAAGCGTCTTCCTGTCATGATCCAAATGGCATGGTTCCGCCTGAAATACCCTGAAGGACGTATCGCCATCCAGGTGTCGCCCGGCAAGGATTGTTTTGTGGCAACGGCGCGCATCTATCCCAGCTACAAGGACCCGGTTGACTGCTATCTCGCAGAAGCTACAGCGTCAAGGGGTCCGGATGCCTCCAAGCCTTCTGTGTCACCGCGGGAATGGGCGCAGACGGCAGCGGTCGGCATTGCACTAAGAAACGCAGGCTTTGGGCTTCAGTTCTCAGCGGCCGGCGACGATTTCGCCGACATGGCTCCGGACGAACTGCCTGCCGGCGAGATGGACACGAGCCGAGAGTCGTCGGCTATGGAGCAGCCTGTACAGGCGGAGATTGAGCCGACATACGAACCGGCAGTTCTAACGGAGGAGCAGAGATTGGAGCAGGCTTTCCAGAAGCCATGCCCCATCAAAAAGTACAGCGGCAAGACGCTTGGCGAGGTGTTAGCGATGGATCCAAACGCGATTGCATGGGTGGCCAATAAATACAAAGACAATCAGGAGCTGTCTGACGCGGCAAGGCTGATCTGCGAACATGCCATGCAGCAGGCATCCGTGTGATGCGGATATCATCACGGGGGACGGATATTCCGTCCCCCGGAAAGGAGGCTGTATGGACATCTTTCATATGTCAGACATCATTCCGCTGATTGGGCTTCCATACCCGCCATACGGAAGAAGCAACTACAATGTACCCTGCCCGTGCTGTGATGACGAGCCACATGCAAAACACCTGAACATCAATCTGCAGAAGGATGTATTTCGCTGTCCGCGCTGTGGGTTCTCCGGCGGCATTTTCGATCTGTATGCATACTATACGGGGATTGCCCGCGAGGAGGTCCGTGACGCGCTGATCGCACGCTTGGATGTGCAGGGCAGTATACCGAAGCCGGAGCACATTCCTGTACCCGTGGTTGCAGAAGTCCCACCGACAGATATTGCATCACGAAGCGACACCTATACCGGGCTTCTGTCCAAGCTGACGCTGGCCTCCGACCATCGGCAGAACCTGCAAAACCGGGGCCTATCAGATGAGGAAATCGACAGGCTTGGGTACCGGACCACTCCGGTGGTGGGAATGCAAACCATTGCAAGGCAGCTTCAATCCAGCGGATATTATCTGTCCGGTGTACCCGGCTTTTACCGAAAAGATGGGAAATGGTCCTTTGCCTGTGAGAGCCGCGGTATTCTGATTCCGGTGCGAGACAGCAAAGGCCGTATTCAAGGCATGCAGATTCGCCGGGATAATGCGGCGCGGCGCAAATTTCGCTGGGTATCCAGCAGCGGCCGCACAGACGGCTGTAAGGCGGAGGGATGGGTACATATTGCGGGGGAACCGCGCAATATGGTGCTGCTCACAGAGGGACCCATGAAAGCGGATGTCATCCATTACCTGACAGGACAGACGGTACTCGCAGTTGCGGGGGTAAATACATTGACCCAATTGGAGCTTATCCTGCCGCAGCTGCACGAGCAAGGTGTAGAACGTATCATGACTGCATTCGACATGGATTTCATGGAGAACCCCCATGTGCAAGGCGGATACAGGACGCTGGTCTCACTGCTTTCGGATGCAGGTTTTCGCTATGGCACCTATCTGTGGGATCCCCGATATAAAGGTCTTGATGATTATGTTTGGGAGCACTGCTTCCAACGGCAATTATCTTAGTGAAAAAGGGCGGTTCAGCTTCGGCTGTACCGTCCTTTTCTCGTTCCTGCGTTATCTCATATTTAGTGTTCCAACAGAAAGTCAATAATGTTCTTTTGACGGATCCCTCCACGATTGACCCGCAGCAGCGTATCCGTGGACAGAACAAGCTTTTCGTAGTTATCCGAGATGGCCTCCAGCGGCGCAAATTCCCGATCCGTGTTTTCCGGCGTAAGAATATAGCAGACTTGGATATAGAGCCGGTCGTCAGCCCGGTTTGCAACGAAGTCAACCTCTGCCACATCCTGCTTTCCGATGTTGACGGAGAAACCTCTGCGCAGTAGCTCCAGGAATACAGTGTTCTCCAGAACGCCGGCAATATCATTGTCTCGGTAGCCAATAACGGCGTGGCGCAGACCTAAATCGGAGAGATAGTATTTTTCCTGCGTCTCCAGTATCCGCTTTCCCTTGATGTCAAAGCGGACGACCTTGTGGATCAGGAAGGCGCTTTCCAATGCCTTCAGATAATTGTAGACGGTTTCCGTGCTTAGCTTTCGCCCCTGGCTTTTTAAAAAATCGGAGATTGTTTTTGCAGAAAAAGTGTTTCCGATGTTGTCCATGAGATACAGGACAATGCTCTCCAGCAGTGCCGTGTCGCGTATCCGGTTTCGTGCAATCACATCCTTCAGCAGGACGGAATTATAGATGTCATGAAGGTATTGCATGACGCGATCTTCATCCCATTTCAGCTGATGGATGCCGGGCAGTCCCCCAAAACGGAGAAAGTTAGCAAACTGTTCCTGCTTCGAGAGCTTTGCCTCATCCTCATTCTCTGCCGCGAATGCCAGATATTCTTCAAAATCCAGCGGATAGACCCGGATCTCCACATACCGCCCAGCCAACAGCGTGGCGAGTTCCCCGGAGAGGAGCTTTGCATTTGAGCCTGTTACATAGATATCGCAGTCAAGATCTACGCGGAGAGAATTTATGACCTGCTCCCAAGCGTTCACTTCTTGGATTTCATCGAGGAGGACGTAGATCCGTCCCTCTGTCTGTCCCGCGATTTTGATGATCTCTGCGTACAGCGCCTTATAGTCCCTGAGCGCCTCATAACGCAAGGATTCAAAGTTAATGAAAATGATGTTCTTCCTGTCAACGCCGCGGTCGAGCAGTTCCTGACGCGTAAGCTCCAAGAGGGCGCTTTTGCCGCTCCGCCGCATTCCTGTTATGATTTTAATCACAGGCTTATCCATAAAATCACGGATCAGCCGCATATATCGTTCACGCACGATCATGGCAGGTCACCTCCGAAGTTTTCTTTTATCATAGCACAAGCTGTGGGAAATATCAATAGTTTCTTTTATGGGAGAAATAATGTAAATGCGTCGAATCGTGTTCTTCCAAGAGAGAAACAGAGACTTTTTCCCCGCAGAGAGCCAGAAGCCTGATCCTTCGTTTCGCGCGTATTTATTGACTCAATGCGTATTTCTGCTGTAAATACGCATGCTAAACCGTGTAATTAGATAAACTAAAATGGGAGGTACTCTTATGTTGATCGCCATTGATCATGGAAATTATGCCGTTAAAACCCCGCATTTCTCTTTCATTTCCGGGCTGACAGAGCACACCGTAAAACCGCCTATGGCAGAGGAGGTTTTGGAGTACAACGGGAAATACTGGTCGCTCACCGGGCAGCGCTTGCCCTATATGAGAGACAAGACCAGAGATGATCGATACTTTATCCTGTCGCTCTTTGCCATTGCCAAGGAGCTTTCCGCTGCCGGTGCCAATACGGCGTTTGAGCAGATCGACCTTGCGGTTGGCTTGCCGCCGGAACACTACGGGATGCTGAGAGAACGCTTCGCGCAGTATTTCAGGCGGTTTGGAACAGTGAATTTTGCTTACAACAACCGTCCTATGAGCATTGTGATCCGAAATGTCTTTGTGTATCCGCAGGCGTATGCCGCTGTTGTTCCTCAAAGCGGACAGCTATTGAAAACGCTGCGGATGTTTATCGTGGATATCGGCGGATATACTACCGATGTGCTTCTCCTTCGCAACGGAAAGCCGGATCTGCAATTCTGCCGCAGTTTAGAGAGCGGAGTCATCACCATGAACAATGATATCATTGGCAAAATCAGCGCACAGCACGACATGCGCATTGAAGACGAGCATATCTGTGCAGTGCTGCAGGGGCAGGAAACGATACTGCCAGAGGAGGTAAAAAAGGCGATTCGTGATGCGGCTCAGCTGCACGCAAAAGATATTTTGGGCAAGCTGCGTGAGCTTCAGGTGGATTTGCGTACCAATCCCGCCATCTTTATTGGAGGCGGAAGCGTCCTGTTCAGACCGTTGATTGAGCATACCCCGCTTGTGGCGAAGGCTACCTTCATCGAGGATCCAAAGGCAAACGCGATCGGTTATGAGATGCTTGCGCGAGGACAGATGGCCATGCGCGCGGTACAATAATGAGGGTTCCGTTGTGAAGCGGGATGGGAAATACCGTTTTTCGCTGCAGTTCGGTTCGGAAACGCGAGAACAGGTGCAGGCAGGAGAGCTTTTAGAGCGTCTTGGAAACCGAAAAAGCGCAGTTGTCATAGCCGCACTGAATGCATATATTGCTGCACATCCCGAGCTTGCTGAACCTGCGCCGGTAAGTGTTAAAATTGACGGCGGGATAAGGCGTGAGGCGCTTGAGCAAATGATTCGATCCATTATTGACGAGCGAATCGCAAACGGTCAGTTGCTTGCCGGAGGCGTTGAAACACCATCTATACAAATGCAGGAAGATTTGAACGTGGACATTGCGGCAATGATCAGTAATCTGGAGTTGTTTGATGGTTGACTTTTAAGAACTTACAAAACTGTGAATCTACTTTTCTGTTGTTTTGATGAATACAAAACCACTTCAAGGCGTAAATACGCATTATTAAGGTGGATAATGGATTTATAGTAACTTCAACAGCACGCCTCTTTTTTGTAAAATAATAATATAGAAGGAGACGATGCTGGTGGACAAAGTAGCTCTTGGAAGACGCATAAAAGCGATGCGTCAGAACCTTGGAATGACGCAGGAGGAGTTCGCTGAACGGCTGAATTGCACGAACAGCCACCTCGGCAAAATCGAAAATGGCAAGGGCGGGATCAGCATTGAGCTGCTGGTTTCAGTGGCAAACATGCTGCACACCACAGTGGATCAGCTTTTGTTGGATTCCTATGACTATAAGGAGCAGGTCATCATGCGCGACCTTTATGAGCGTATTGATAAATTCCCTGTGAAAACAAAGATACTCACCTGCGATCTGCTGAGGCAGTTGGTTGACATCATCGAAAAGGCTCATGACGAGCATTGAGTTGTGAATGCCTTTCCCTGAAGGCAGCGATTTCTGCTTAGCAGGCACTCGGTCAACACAAATGAATATTCTGCACCGTACAGTCTATATCTGCACGGTCAACGAGAGCGAAAGGCTGTCCGGTTCTTGCTGGACAGCTTTGCGTTTTATCTGGGGAGGTTTCATCCAAATAGGAGGTGAACACTATGATGAACGGTGAAAGAAAGGAAGGAATCTGCAGACTGAATGTAGATGGTAATGGCTGCGATTATTTGCGCATTCTGAGCGATTTGGAAACCAAGCTGCGCAACAATACGAACCCAAAAGAAAAAATCGAACTGGCACTGCAGGGGGCGCTTATGTTCTACGGTGCTGACAGAGCATATGTCATCGAAGTGGACGATGAGTTGGGTATCGGAGTCAATACATATGAGTTCTGTGCCCCTGGAATAGCGCCAGAAATTGACAATCTCCAATTTATGCCGTTCGAAATGTTTCCGCGCTGGCTTTGCTCGCTAAAGAGCGATACGCCAATCATTATTACGGATCTGGAGCGGATTAAAACTGAATTCCTGGAAGAATACAGCTACTTGGGGAAACGGAGCGTGAATTCGCTTCTGGCGGTTCCGTTTCAAAAAAGACTCAATGCCGGTTTTCTCGGCGTGGATAATCCGAAACGCAATGTGGAAGATCCGGGGTTTTTACGACTTGTTATCCTTTGCGTCGTTGTGGAGTTGAATGAAATACTGCTGCAGGAATGGAGAGAACGGCGCTATGCGAGTATAAAACAACCAACAATCATTCAGGCAAATCTGTTTGGGAAACTGGAAATCATTTCTTCAACCGATGTTTTGAAAGATGATTCATTTACAAATGAGTCTGGATATGTGCTCCTGACATTTCTGCTCTTAAACCGCAAAAGAGAACATCCGCTGCGGCTGCTTACAGACGTCATATGGGAAAATACAGACATGGGAAATCCGTACAATTCGATTAAGAATGTCGTATACCGCCTTCGCAAGACGCTTGCCTGCATAGGGCTCCGCGATTTGATTCAGGCGTCGCACGGGACATTTACATTAAACCCCTATTACACAATCTTTACTGATGTTGATCGCTTCGACGATGCATGCAAACGGATCGATAATTCTTCCGACCAGGTGATTTTACAGACGCTGTATGAGAGCATTATTGGACTCTACCGAGGCAGTCTCCTTCCGCGGTACGACTTTTATCACTGGCTAATGCCCAAAACGCTGTATTACCAAAACAAGTTTCTGCACTACATGAAACGGTATCTCTCTATGCTTTATAGAGAAAAGAACTACCTTCGCGTACAGGAACTATCCATGGATTTGCTGTCCATTGATATGTATGAGTCGGAAGTCCATTACTATCTCATAAAAGCAATGCTTATGTCCGGCAGCAAGACCCTGTCACAGATTTATTTCAGGCAGGCAGAGCCGTATCTCACAGATGAGCATATGCAGGAATTGAAAACGTTTTTTACATAATGCAGAACATGAACTGCGGATTTTATCCGTTTTTGTGACCGTAGTTGAGATTATTTTGAGACTTTTCTGCCTACAAACAAGCAGGTCCTTTCACCGTAAAAATATGACTTCAGAGGCGGAGCTGTTGAGCCCTACCAAGCACCCATCCGTTTTGTACAGTTTATAAAAACTGTCAACGGGTGGGTGTTTTTATGGGCAGACAACCCTCGCTTATACAGGGAGGAGGTGGTTTTGATGCGTTGATGCGCTGCTATTCCGCTCAAATTCCTGGTTTAACCCCATATCTTACAGATCATAGCATGCCATCGTGGCGTGTTTTGATCTCTTTTGCCGGGGTGGCATGCGCCAAAGGAGGCGTAAAAAATGTCACCCACGGACGGAAGGGATGAACTGCGTGGCCGATTCACAAGATGGATCGTCATAACTGCAGAAAATGCACAGAAGAACTATCTGCGTGCTGAAAAAAAGCAATTGCAAACCGTACCCCTTGAAGAAACTGACGTTGCAATTGTGGATACGGCGCTATTATCTGCTGGTGTTTCGCCGGATAGCTTTGATTTCGAGGAACAGCGTTTGGCTGAGGCATTCCGGGAACTTCCGCTGATGCGCAGACGTATACTGGAAATGCTTTTTGTCGAAGAGCTTACACCATCTGAAATTGCAGCAAAACTCCACTGCTCTGTACAGCATGTATACAACCAGCGCTCCCTTGCAATAAAGCGATTAAGAGAGCGCCTTATAAAGGAGCGAAAAAAATGACCGACAATGAATTTAGACTGCTTCTGGAAACTGCTGTATGCGGAGACCGGGAAGCGTTGGATTCCCTGCTTGCTCTATATATGCCTCTGATTAACCGGCTGAGCAGTTATGCCGGTAATCTCGACGAGGATTGTAGGCAATACATTATGCTGCATATTGTTCTGCATATTTCGGAGTTCAGAATTTAGACAAAGGCTCCGGTGCTTTGCCGGAGCCTTATTTTTTTCTCAGAGCATTAGATTTTGCGTTTTTCGAGTGTTCTTACTTCATGAAGGCAATCCCCATTTTCAATGAACCTTGAAAATCGCATAGCGGCGCCCTCTCGTTCCTCTGGTGGCAAGCGGCTATCCATTTGGTTTGGCAGGCCAGAGCCAAGAGCACATAAATACGGACGGCAACCGTATGCGCGATGATCCGCCAGGGGCAATAATGATACTTCCGTAATTCGCGGCCCGGCCATAATGAAGGCGGGGGGATGAGATTTCCATGGACCCGTTCGCCACGGGCGGAGGGTGACTGCATCGTTTGAAGGAATAAAACCTATTCAATTGGTCAAAAATGGAGTTAGAGTTTAGGAAAGGAGTTCCTGTTGTGGATAGTTTAAGGATAAACGAAAGGTTGGAACAGCTTCGAGCCGTGGATGTCCGTTCCATAGATAAAAACGACTTGATCGACCTGAATCAGGTTACGATTGATGAAACAAAACCTGTTCCGGAGCGAGTAGCTGAATTCATGCGCCAAATACAGAATCCCTACTGTTTTCGGATAGGGGATGTTGTGATAAAGGTTGTGTACAAGGAAAACGGACCATCGTTTCAGCAGAATATGATCGATATGCTGCAAACAGTATGAGGTCTGGAAAGTTATGGTTTTCGGCAAAACCGGTAGACTTATCAGCTGCGACATGTTAAAATAAACAAGGATTCAGTCTGATACTCATCCGGAGATAATTGTCGGTGAACCTGACAAGTATATCAAAGGAGTGAGATTATGTCAGAGCTTACGAACTATAACGCCGCTATATATGTACGCCTCTCCAAAGAAGACGAAGATGCTTCTGACGGAAGAAAAAACGAAAGCAACAGCATTACCAATCAGAAACAGCTCATTCTCGATTATTTACAAGATAAACCCGAAATAAATATTGTATCCGTTCGTATAGACGATGGATATACTGGGACTAACTATGACCGACCTGCGTTCCAGCTTATGATGAATGACATCAAGGCTGGGACGGTCAATTGCGTCGTTGTGAAGGATTTGTCCCGCTTCGGCCGAGAGTACATCAATGCCGGAAAGTATATCGACCGTCTTTTTCCTTTTTACGGCGTACGCTTGATAGCGATCAACGACAACATTGACACGGTGACGCGCGATTACGCAGATGATTTCAGCATCACGCTAAAAAACCTGATGAACGACAACTATTGCCGCGATATTTCCATGAAAATTCGGAGTCAATTTCAGGTTCGGCGTAAAAACGGAGAATATCTCGGCGCCTTTGCCCCCTATGGTTATATGAAATCCGAAGATGACCATACTAAATTGGAGATCGACCCCTATGCTGCAGGCGTCATTCAGGATATTTTTCGTTGGAAAATTGAAGGAATGAGCCAAGCGGCAATCGCTAAACGCCTGACAGAGCAAAGAGTTCTGGCGCCACTAGAATATAAGAGAAGCATGGGAAGCAGGCTCAAGTGCAGCTTTCAGAAGCATGCAAAAGTCGAATGGACCGCTGTCGGCGTAGGACGTATATTGTCAAACCGTGTGTATACAGGGACGATGATACAGGGCGTTCGCACAAGGCCGAATTACAAAATCAAAACAGTGGTTGTAAACCCGCCGGAGAAATGGGTCGTGGTTGAGCAAGCGTTTGAGGCAATTGTCAGTGAGAAAACGTTTGACCTTGTTCAACGCTTGCTGAAGATGGATACGCGTGTCTCTCCCGGGAAAAACGTTGTGTTTCCCCTTGCAGGGATGCTTTTCTGCGCAGATTGCGGAAGCCCCATGGTTCGCCGGACGATTACCGCTTCCGCAGCGAATAAGCAAATATGCTATGCTTGCAGCACTTATAAAAACAGTGGAGCTTGCACAAGTCATGCGATTCCGGAACAGCAGCTTCTGGATGCGGTGCTTGCGTTGCTGCAGAAGCATATCTCCATGGTTGTTCAGATGGATGAGTGCTTAAAGGCGATCCAGGACGCGCCGCTTCAGCATATCCGCGCACGCAAGGCTCAGGAGCGAATGGAAAAAGCTGAGATGGAAGAAATAAAGTACAGGAAGCTGAAAGCTTCTTTATATGAAGACTTCAAGGAGGATATTATCCCGAAAGAGGATTTTCTTGAAATACGGGCACAGTACGATTCTAAAATCACGGATGCACTGATCGCGAAAGAACAAGTTCAGCGTGAACTCAATTTGGAACTTGACAAATCGGGCCGACGGAGCCAATGGGTCCAAGACCTGATTGCCCATCAAAATATTCCATCGCTTACAAGAGCTGTTGCTGTTGAATGTATGGAACAGATCCGCGTGTATGAAGACAAGACCTTGGAGATTGAGTTTGCGCATGCGCAGGACTATGCCGAGATGTTGGCACAGGTTCAGGAAAGCTACAGCAATGTTGCGGATAGCGATAAGGCGGTGGTTTGAAATGGCAAGAACGAGCAGAAAAAACATAGCGCCTCCTGTGAAATCACCACCTACGCCAAAGTCAGAATACTCTGCGGCTTTGTATGCCCGCATCTCGGTTGAAGATGAACGAAAAAGAGAAGCTGACACCATTGGCAACCAAATTCAGCTTCTTCGGGATTTTGCAGGCGAGGATCCGGATATCAGCGTATTTGATGTGTATTGCGATGACGATGTATCCGGGACGGATTTTCAACGGCCGGAGTTTTCCCGCATGATGAACGATATCCGGGACGGGAAAGTAAATTGCGTCATTGTAAAAGACCTGTCGCGCCTTGGCCGAAATCATCTTGAGTCCGGCGAGTTTATTGAGATGGTATTCCCGTATCTGAATGTGCGCTTCATTTCTATTACGGATAGATTCGATTCGCTATATAAGCAGGCAGATATTTCTGTGCAGATAAAGAACCTTCTAAATGAACGTTACGCAAAAGATGTGTCAAAGAAGATATGCTCCGTGATGGAATCCATGCAGAAGCAGGGGAAATACGTGGGCAGCAAGGCGCCGTATGGGTATTTAAGGGATCCGATGGATAAACATCATCTTGTCATAGACCCTGAAGCAGCGCCCATCGTAAGGGAGCTGTTTGAGATGGTTGCCGAGGGCTGCACTCTGCATTATGCAGCCGTCACAATGAATGATAGAGGAATTCCTTCCCCCGGTCGTCATAATTTCAACCTCGGTCTGGTAAAGAGTGATAAATTCAAGAATTCTCTCTGGTATCAACAGACCGTGAGAAAAATCCTGATTGACAGGACATATCTCGGATGGACAATCGGCGGGAAATACCGCTCAGACTTCTATAGCTCGGGGGAGAAAAAAAGCAAGGCAGTCCCCAAAGAAGATTGGATCATTACAAAGGGCACTCACGAGCCAATCGTTTCGGAAGGGCTCTTTGATTGCGTGCAAAAATATTTCGATGACCTAAAGCACACGGCAGGAGCAGCGACAAAGTACAACTGTAAAAGCAAGCAGGCGAGTATTTTTAAGGGACACCTGCGCTGCGGGGAATGCGGGAAGGCAATGTTTCTGCGTGCCAAGAAGAACAATGGAAAGACGACATGGTGGTATTACTGTACTCTGCATGAAAACTACAATTCGTCCTACTGCCCCAAAAAGGCGGTGAAGAAAGACGAACTGGAATCGTCCGTTCTACGCTTGATAAAAGTTCAAATGCAGTTGTTTACCGATGCACAGGCGATTGTTGCGTCCTTAAATCAACGAGAGAAAAATAAAAGCCGATATAGAATTTTTCAAGAGCAGATTAGAAGTGTTATGGCAAGGATAGACCTGTACGGCGAGCGGAAAGCTACGCTCTACAGGAGCTTCAAAGAAGGCATCCTTTCCGAGCAAGAATATATCGCTGAAGCGAATGCGTGCGCTACCAAGGCGGATGAGCTTAGGATTTTTGCCCATGAGCTTGAAAAAGAGGCGCAGAAGTATTCTCCTGAATATAAAGGGAGCGCCTACTGGACAGAGCTCATCAAAGAGTATGGCAATCGAACAGAGCTGGACGCTGCAATGGTGGACGCCCTAATTGACGAGGTAGTACTGTTCAACGACGGTCACTACGAAGTGAAGCTGAAGTATCGGGACGAAATGGAAGAGCTTCTCCTCAACGCGGCTCTTTGGCAGAAGGAGGCACAGCGCTATGCCTGAAAAGACGCTTGCCATGTATATTCGCCTCTCAGTCGAAGATGGAGATCTTCGCTCATCAACGGATAAGAGCGAGAGCAACAGTGTTACCAACCAGCGGAAGATCCTTCAAAGCTACATCGAGCAGACTCATGATCTGCTCCCTTATCGCATTACGGAATTCTGTGATGACGGCTATAGCGGAACCAGCTTTGAGAGACCGAATTTCAAGCGCATGATGGAACTGGTTCGCAGAGGAGATATCCATTGTATTATTGTGAAGGATCTATCCCGCTTCGGCCGTGAGTATTTGGAGGTAGGAGCGTACCTCGAATTGATTCTTCCGCTCTTTGGCACGAGGTTTATTTCCGTCGGCGATGCCTTTGACAGCAATGATTACATCGGAACGACCGGAGGCATGGAACTTGCACTGAGAAACCTTGTAAATGGGATGTACAGCAAGGATCTTTCCCTGAAAATCCGAAGTGCCGTAAAAACCCGCAACCGTAGAGGCTTGTACTGGGGTGGTCAAGCCTTTTATGGCTATCGGTTGGATCCATCAGACAAGCACAAGCTTTTAGTGGATGAAGATGTCCGTACAACGATAGAAAGAATCTTTGAATGGTGCATTGAAGGTTTGAGTACGATGGAAATTGCTAAACGTCTCAATGCACGAAAGATACCATCCCCGGCGGAGCATAAAAGGCAGAACGGAGAGCGCTACAATGGGCGGGTTCTTGAAAGCGAACCGCTGTGGCTTGGCGGAACGGTTCGAAAGATTCTGAACGATGAAAGATATACCGGGAAGATGATAAGCGGAACCAGAGAAACTGTGGGTATCCGCTCGAATAAAATGCGAAGCCTCCCGAGAGAGGATTGGGTCGTTGTTGAGGGAACGCATGAGGCTATCATTTCGCCTGAAACCTATCAGCAGGCGATCAGTGCGCTGAAATCGCGGATACGGACTGTAAATAACAACACTGCCGGAAACCGTTCACAAAATCTGTTCGTCTGTGGGTACTGCGGCCGAAAACTGCAGCGCTCTCACGGGAAACAGGTTCATCTGTTCTGTGTGCGGGCGCGTTTTGAGCATAGCCCCGGATGTGAATCCTTGCATGAGAATGTTGACGCATTGCAGGCCAATGCGCTGCAGGTGGTAAAGCTGCATGCCAAATTGCTGCTTTCAAAATCAGATTATATCAAAAATCTGGACAGCTCCAAGCGTGAGCAGATAAAGAGCCAGATCCGCATTGCTGATATGAGGTTGGGACACATCAACAGCACAAAGGGATTTCTATATGAGGAGTACCGTGCAGGCAAATACACCAAAGACCGGTTCAAAGAGATCCAGCAAACGAATCAGATGGAATGTGAACGATTGCAGATCCAAATCAAGGATCTGAGGAAGGAACTGGAGGATTGGAACAAACGGTATGACGCAGCCTGCAACACCACGCAGAGCGTAAAGGATATTCTGGCTCTGTCAGAATATCGTCCGGAAGTGATTGCCCGGCTTGTGGATCAGGTGCGTGTTTTTGAGAACGGGAGGGTCGAAATTGAGTTTCGCAACGTAGATGCATTTGAAAGGCTCCTTTTGCCAGAGAGCATTTCACATCCCATGAAGCACAATGCTGTTTAGCAAAGATGTCCCCAAATTGCTCTCGAACAGGGATGTTCTTGTCTGCCCAAATCCCTATTATCACAGCAATTATCCCTATTATCACAGCAGTTTTGCGAAAAAAGCCGATTTTTTTAGAAATTTGAGGAGCCAAAAACCCAGTAAAATAGGGCAAAAATTTCCCTCGTCCCTATCTTGACACAAGCAGAAGGCCAGGTGTTCGGTGTGGGATGTAAAATATTTACCATCGCCGGACCGGTGATCCTGTACGGAATCTTTACCTCCTGGCTGCTGGGACTCATTTATTATCTGCTGCAGTGGACGGGGGTGATCTCATGACGCAGATGATCGGAAAACAAAGCCTGCAATTTGAACATGCGCCGCATATACTGGGGCATGCCTCAATTGTAGGAAAAAAAGAAGGAGAGGGTCCCCTTGGACATTTGTTTGATGTGGTTGGCGAAGATGCGCTGTTTGGTGAGAAAACGTGGGAGGCAGCTGAAAGCTATCTGCAGAAACAGGCTGGGGAAATGGCCATCGGAAAAGCGGGACTAGAGAGCTGGCAGATCCGCTATATCTTCTCCGGCGACCTGCTGGCCCAGGGAGTGGCGACTTCCTTTGGGCTGGTGGATCTGAACATTCCCCTGTTCGGACTGTACGGAGCCTGCTCCACCATAGGGGAAGCATTATCCCTGGGAGCCATGACGGTAGCTGCGGATTATGCGGATTATGTAATCTCTATGGCTTCCAGTCACTTTGGCAGTGCGGAGAAGGAGTTCCGTTTCCCCTTGCAGTACGCCGGCCAGCGGCCCTTGTCCGCTTGCTGGACAGTCACCGGATGCGGTGCGTTCGTGCTGGGCAAAGACGGAGGAAAAGTCCGTATAACCGGTATTACCACCGGGAAAATCGTAGATTACGGTATCAAAGACTCCCTGAATATGGGAGCATGTATGGCGCCTGCGGCCTGTGACACGATCTATCAGAATTTTATGGATTTCAACCGTCAGCCGTCCGACTATGACCGTATATTTACCGGAGATCTGGGAAATGTAGGGAAAACCATTCTTCTGGAGCTGCTGAAGGAAAAAGGGTTTGATATCAGCAGCCAGCATACGGACTGCGGGATAGAGATCTATGACGCAGAACGCCAGGATACCCACAACGGAGGCAGCGGCTGCGGCTGCGCAGCCGTAACCCTGTCGGCCTATATTATGCGGCAGCTGGAGAAAAAAGCGTGGAAACGGGTTATGCTGGTACCTACCGGAGCGCTGCTCTCAAAGGTAAGCTACAACGAAGGAAATACAGTTCCCGGAATCGCCCAGGCGGTTGTACTGGAGAGCTGCTGATCAATTTTTTCCGTTCCAACGTGCATAATGCCTTATGAACGGGACAAACTAAGTGTATTGTCCACGCAAAGAAAGAGAAGGGAGATGGACATCAATGGATTATATCAATGCTTTCTGGGTAGGCGGCCTGATCTGCGCCCTGGTTCAGATATTGATGGAAAAAACGAAACTGATGCCCGGCAGAATCATGGTACTGCTGGTATGCAGCGGTGCGGTACTGGGAGCTCTTAACATCTATCAGCCATTCCAGGAATTCGCAGGAGCCGGAGCCAGTGTTCCGCTTCTTGGATTCGGGAATCTGTTATGGAAGGGCGTCAAAGAGTCGATCGCAAGCGACGGATTCCTCGGTATCTTTATGGGGGGCTTCACCGCCAGCGCTGTAGGAGTATCCGCAGCTCTGATCTTCGGATACCTGGCATCCCTTATATTCAATCCCAAAATGAAAAAATAAAGATATTTCAAGTAACGAGGCTTCTGCCCGTGCTTTTAATATAGATTAAGGATATACAACCGCGGATGTATATCCTTTTCTCTTGTTATTCTGTTCCCCCTTTCCGGGATATTCAGCTGCGAATCTGCACTCTGAATAATTACAGTTGAAAATTTGCGGCAGAAAGTTTATAATAGGGAAGCTAGGGGGAATAGGATGGAACACAAATGGAGGAAACTGTTTTCTTATTACAAACCTTATAAGTGGCTTTTTATATCAGATATGTTTTTCGCTGTGGTGGGTGCCGCGGTGACTCTGGTGATTCCGCTGATCGTCCGCTATATTACCAGCCGGGTAACGGCGCTGCCGCTAAACGATGCGGTGCAGATGGTACTGCGGCTTGGAATATTGATGATTGGTCTGGTGCTGATTGAATTTGTCTGCAATTTTTATATTGCCTATTACGGACATATTATGGGAGCGAAGATCGAGTATGATATGAGAAATGAGATCTTTGCCCATTATCAGAAATTGTCGTTCGCTTTTTATGATAATCAAAAGGTTGGGCAGCTGCTGTCCAGGGTTACGAATGATCTGTTTGACATCAGTGAACTTCTGCATCACGGGCCGGAGGACGTATTTATTTCCCTGATCAAGATGATCGGTTCTTTCGTGATTCTGTTTCAGGTGAATATGCCGCTGACATGGGTGGCTTTTGCATTTTTGCCGGTAATGCTCATCTATGCGTTTTATTTTAACACGAAAATGAAGCACGCGTTTAAGCAGAATCGGGCGAAGATCGCGGATATTAACAGTCAGATCGAGGATAATCTTTCCGGCATCCGGGTGGTAAAGTCTTTTGCCAATGAAGAGATCGAGCTGAAGAAGTTTTATAAAGGCAACAGCAAGTTTGTGGATGCGAAGAAGAGAAGCTATCTGTATATGGGAGGATATAATTCGGGGCTGGGGGCCTTGACGACCCTGGTAACCGTGGTAGTGCTGATGGCCGGCGGGATGTTTATTGCCAAGGGAACGGTCAATGCATCGGACCTGATTACGTTTCTTCTATATATTAATAACTTTACGGAGCCGGTGAAGAAGCTGGTGAATTTTACGGAGCAGTTCCAGAACGGATACAGCGGGTATGAGCGCTTTTTGGAGATTCTGGATGTGGAACCGGATATCAGGGATGGAAAAGATGCAGTTCCGATCCGGAAGCTGCGGGGAGATATCGTATTCGAAGACGTCTCCTTTCGCTATGAGGACAGCACAGATAAGGTGCTTCATCATGTGAGCCTGGATGTGAAGGCGGGTACTTATATCGCGCTGGTGGGATCTTCAGGCGCCGGTAAGACAACGCTTTGCAGCCTGATCCCGAGATTTTATGATGTTACTTCGGGACGTATTACGATTGACGGAATCGATATAAGAAATATGCGTTTGAAGGATTTGAGAGATCAGATTGGAATCGTGCAGCAGGACGTGTATCTGTTTGCCGGAACAGTAATGGATAATATCCGGTATGGAAGGCCTGATGCCACGGATGAAGAAGTCGTCCGTGCGGCAAAACTGGCCAATGCTCATGAATTTATTATGGAAATGCAGGATCACTATGATACGGATATCGGTCAGCGGGGAGTGAAGATCTCCGGCGGACAAAAGCAGAGATTATCCATTGCCAGGGTATTTTTAAAGAATCCGCCGATCCTTATTTTCGATGAAGCCACTTCGGCGCTGGATAATGAGAGTGAACGGGTGGTTCAGGAATCTCTCGAACGGCTGGCGGCTAACCGGACCACCTTCGTGATCGCCCACCGTCTGTCCACTATCCGCAATGCGGAGAAAATATTGGTGCTGACAGAGGAGGGAATCCAGGAAGAGGGAACACATGAGGAACTTCTTGACAAAAACGGAATCTACGCGCGCTTATATCAAATGCAGTTCCGCAATGAGGGGACTACGGTTCCATGATAAGGGATACCCAAAGGGCATCCCGTAATACATGCCCTGCGGGCGGGCATGCAGCTTTTGCTGCATGATAAGGTATAAAATAAAGGGAACTTGTTTAATATAATGAACAAAGATTTCCCGACTCTATAGGTGGAACCGGAGCCGGCGGATCCAGCTTAACGGCTGTTTATCGGCAGAAAATAACCGGTATCCCCCGCTGAAAAGAGATTGAAACTACGAATAGAAAAAAGGATAGGAAGTAAAGTTATGGGAATAGAATTTAAGAAAATAGCATTGGAAGACCGGGATCTGGTCACTAAGTACCTCTGGGCCTCCCAGGTCAGAAGCTGCGAAGAAACATTTGCCAACACCTACCTGTGGTCCAGGCAGTATCCGATAGAATTTGCCATCGTCGACGACATGCTGGTATTTCAGACAATACAAGAAAATCCCTCCTTTGATTTTCCCAGAGGACAGGGGGATTTAAAAAGCTGTATGGATAAAATGATGGAGTACTACGAGGAAAAAGGTTATCCATTCCGGATGCACCTGGTAACGGAAGAGGATTTTGCAAAGCTTGCGGCACTCTATCCGGGAAAAATGAAGATCGAGTACGACCGGGATTCGGCGGATTATGTCTATGAAACGGAAAAGCTGATCACTCTGGCCGGTAAAAAATATCACGGTAAGAGAAACCATATCAACAAATTCCGGGAGTTGTATCCGGATTGGGTGTATGAAAAGATTACGGATGATAATCTGGACGACGCGTTCCAGATGGCGCTGAAATGGCGGCATGAAAATGCCTGTGACCAGGATGAGGAAAAGCGTCTGGAGCTGTGCGTAACCATGAATGCGCTGCGTCTGTTAAAAGAACTGCATTTGTCGGGCGGCCTGATCCGTGCCAAAGGCCAGGTGGTGGCGATCGCGATCGGAGAGCCGGTAAGCGAAGATACCTTTGTGGTCCACAATGAAAAAGCTTTCGCCGATGTGCCCGGGGCGTATCCGATGATCAACCAGCAGTTTGCGGAACATGAAGCCCAAAATTATAAATATACGAACCGGGAGGATGATGCGGGAAGTGAAGGTCTAAGAAAAGCCAAATTGTCGTACCGGCCGGAAATCCTGCTTCAAAAGGGTGTGGTCACTTACGCCTAAACCAGGTTAACTGCTGAACAAAAATCGGTCCAACACTTTAACTATACATTACGGGGCTGCCGGGAAATAAATCAGTCATATCAGATATGGAACATGTTTTCAGGTTTCACATCAAATATCTGGTATGCAAATTTTATTTCCCGGCAGCCTCATTCATTTTTAGAATAATGCAGTATTTTTTACAATCATACGTCAGGCAGATATTATGTTCGGTCCCGGGCTCCATCTTTAAGAATTGCCAGTGCCCATTGTCCGTGCAAAAAGGTAAACACCTACCAGTGTCTCTGCGATAGATGCTCCCAACAACACTCCTGAAATAAAATCCCGGAAACCGGAACCGCCGAGCAATTGTGAAAGTGCAAACATGGAAATTCCTATTATAATCAGCATGATTCCCAACATGGATTGTTTTTGCTTTTCTAACACCTGTATCCGTTTGAGCATATCTGTCATCTGTCGATCATCCACGGAGCAGATGTTATTCCTGTCATTCATGTTTCCATCCATTAATTCTGCGATTGTAATTCCTAACTGCTGGCACAGTGGCTGCACGATGCTGTAATCAGGCATACATTTCCCGCATTCCCACTTTGAAATCGTTTTATTCGATATCCCGAGTTTTTCCGCAAGCTGCTCCTGAGTCATATTTATTTCTTTCCGCTTCTGCGAAATGAAAGATCCTGTTCTTATCTTGTCCATCTTAGAACCTCCCGTGTTTTCTTATCATCATCCAGTTTATCAAAAATGGAGTCATTGGAACACCACTTATACAGAGAATTTGAGGGGAATTATAGTTTTACCCTAATCTGAACGAAATATTTTCCGAATTCGCAATAGTTAAAGGACATCCCGGTATTCACTGGGGGAAATACCAACGATCTTCTTGAATACGCTGCTGAAATAATACTGGTCGGTATAACCGCAGGCAGAGGAGATCTCATAGATCTTCAGGTTCGTGGAGGACAAAAGATGCCTGGCGTGCTCGATACGGGCCAGATTGATATACTCGTTGACGCTCATACCGGTGGAGGATTTGAAGAGCTGTCCGTAATAATTCTGGCTCAGGAACAGCTTAACTGCTACGGAGCCTACACTTAAGGTTTCCTCTGTATAGTGTTCCCGGATGAACTGTTTTCCATGTTCGAATCGAATAGAATGTTATTATTTATGGATAATATGATCCATGAGCGGTTGGAATGCAAGGATGCTGCCCAGGCCGAAAGACACAATAGGTCCCCGGCCTGGGCAGTTTTTTGCATTCCAGCCGCTTGTAAAAGACTGGGCGGAGGTTGTACCCGAACCATGGGATAACCGTGTGGAAGAACCGTTCCGGGCAGAGGCGGTATCGTATCTCCCAGCTCCGATTTTCAATAAGCTTAAACAGTTTTGAAGCTGACATAAATTTAGATACTCAAAAAAAAATTCTGAATTAAAAGTAAATAGTTGAAAAGTGACGAATTCTGTGGTACAATGCTGTCAATTTAGGCAAAGGTTCCATGGCTTTTTCTATATATAATGAAAAAGCCATTTTTAGGGCTTAATACAAGGGTTATCTACGGGTATACCTAAATGTCTTGGAAACCAGACAATAATAATGAAATACCCTACGGGTATACCTAAATGTCTAGAAAACCAGACAATAATAATGAAAGGAATAGGGTGGAATATGAAAGCTTTTCTCATTCTTGAAGACGGGCATGTATTTACGGGGACGAGCATCGGAGCGGACCGTGAAGTCATCAGCGAAATCGTATTTAACACATCAATGACCGGATATCTGGAAATACTCACAGATCCCTCTTACGCGGGGCAGGCAGTGGTTATGACCTATCCGCTGATCGGTAATTATGGTATATGTTATGAGGATATGGAATCCTTAAAACCCTGGCCGGACGGCTATATTGTCAGAGAATTATCCAGACTTCCCAGCAACTTCCGCAGTGAAGATTCTATTCAACATTTCTTGGAAAAACATAATATCCCCGGAATCGCAGGTATAGATACAAGAGCATTGACAAAGATCTTAAGAGAAAAAGGTACCATGAACGGTATGATCACGACCAATGCGAATTATAATATAGAAGAAATACTTCCAAAGCTTGAATCCTATACGACCGGAAAAGTAGTGGAGAAGGTCACCTGTAAGGACAAAGAGACGCTTTCAGGCACAGGTTATAAAGTAGCGCTGATGGATTTCGGGGCGAAACGCAATATAGCCGGATGCCTAAACGAACGCGGGTGCGAAGTGAACATTTACCCGGCGGGGACGAAAGCGGATCAGATCATCGCGGACGCGCCGGACGGGATCATGCTGTCCAATGGACCGGGGGACCCTAAGGAATGTCAGGAGATCATCGAAGAAATCAAAAAGCTTTACCAAAGTGATATTCCGATCTTCGCGATCTGCCTCGGCCATCAGCTTATGGCACTGGCCAACGGAGCGGATACCCACAAAATGAAATACGGCCACCGCGGCGCCAATCATCCGGTAAAGGATCTGGAAAGCGGACGGGTCTATATTTCCTCGCAGAATCATGGCTATGTGGTGGACGCCGGGGCCATGGATCCCAATGTGGCGGTTCCCGCATTTGTCAATGTCAATGACGGAACTAACGAGGGATTAAAATACATCGGTAAAAATATTTTTACCGTGCAGTTCCATCCCGAGGCAAGTCCCGGACCGCAGGACTCCAATACACTGTTCGACCGTTTTATATCTATGATGGAGGTGGCCAAGAATGCCTAAGAATCCGAATATAAAAAAGGTGCTGGTGATCGGTTCCGGCCCGATCGTAATCGGGCAGGCGGCTGAATTCGACTATGCGGGTACGCAGGCCTGCCGCTCCCTGAAAGAAGAGGGGCTCGAAGTTGTCCTGGTGAATTCGAATCCGGCAACGATCATGACCGACAAAGATATCGCAGACAAAGTATATATCGAACCGCTGACCGTGAAAGTACTGCAGCAGTTAATAATAGAAGAAAAACCGGACAGTGTCCTTCCTACCCTGGGCGGCCAGGCTGCGCTGAATCTGGCCATGGAGCTGGATGAATCCGGATTCTTAAAAGAACAGAACGTCAAACTGATCGGGACCACCTCCCTGACCATCAAGAAGGCGGAGGACCGTGACGAATTCAAAAAGACCATGGAGAAGATCCATGAACCCTGCGCGCCCTCCAAAGTGGTGACTACCGTGGATGACGGTGTGGAGTTCGCGAAAGAGATCGGATATCCGGTGGTATTGCGGCCCGCTTACACCCTGGGAGGAAGCGGCGGCGGAATCGCCTACAATGTGGGCCAGCTGATGGATATTCTGGCCAACGGCCTGCGCTTGAGCCGTGTGGGGCAGGTTCTGGTGGAACGCTGCATCGCCGGCTGGAAAGAGATCGAGTACGAAGTCATGCGGGATGGTGCCGGCAACTGCATCACCGTTTGTAATATGGAAAATATCGACCCTGTCGGAGTGCATACCGGTGACAGTATCGTCGTGGCGCCTTCCCAGACGCTGGGGGACAAAGAATATCAGATGCTGCGCTCATCGGCCCTGAATATCATCAATGAGTTAAAAATCACCGGCGGATGTAATGTGCAGTACGCGCTGAAGCCGGACAGCTTCGAATACTGTGTCATCGAGGTAAATCCCCGGGTCAGCCGTTCTTCCGCGCTGGCTTCCAAAGCCACGGGTTACCCGATCGCCAAGGTGGCGGCTAAGATCGCGCTGGGATATACCCTGGATGAGATTAAGAACGCCATTACCGGCAAGACCTATGCCAGCTTTGAACCAGCTCTGGATTACTGCGTCGTCAAGATCCCCAGACTGCCCTTTGACAAATTTATCATGGCAAAGCGCACGCTGACCACCCAGATGAAAGCTACCGGGGAGGTTATGAGTATCTGTACGAACTTCGAAGGTGCGCTGATGAAAGCGATCCGTTCCCTGGAACAGCATGTGGACAGCCTGATGTCTTATGATTTCGGCCATCTGTCCGACGAGGAGCTGATGCAGGTGCTGCACCGGGTGGATGACCGCCGGATCTTTGTGATCGCAGAGGCCATTCGCCGGGGAATTTCTCAGGATACGATCAATTTCATAACAAAGATCGACCTGTGGTTTATCGATAAGATCGCCATCCTGGTAGAGATGGAACAGGCGCTTCAGACAGAAGAACTGACGCCGGAGCTCTTAGCCGAGGCAAAACGGCTGGAGTTCCCGGATTCTATCATCGCGCAGCTCACCGGCAAAACTGAGGAAGAAGTAAAGGCCATGAGAAAGGCAAACCAGATCACGGCCGCCTTCAAGATGGTAGACACCTGTGCCGCAGAGTTCGCAGCTTCCACCCCTTATTACTATTCCTGCTTCGGCAGCGAATGTGAGGTGGAGAAGACCGAGGGAAAGAAGAAAGTACTGGTACTGGGGTCCGGGCCGATCCGTATCGGCCAGGGGATCGAGTTTGACTACTGTTCGGTTCACAGCACCTGGGCCTTTAAGAAGCAGGGGTATGAGACCATTATTGTAAATAATAATCCGGAGACGGTCAGCACAGACTTCGATATCGCCGACAAGCTGTATTTCGAACCGCTGACCCCTGAGGATGTGGAAAATATCGTAAATTTGGAAAAACCGGACGGCGCTGTGGTGCAGTTCGGCGGACAGACCGCCATCAAGCTGACGGAAAGCCTGATGAAGATGGGTGTTCCGATCCTCGGAACCTCTGCGGAGAATGTGGATGCGGCCGAGGACCGGGAACTGTTCGACCAGATACTGGAGCAGTGCTGTATCCCAAGACCCGCGGGAAGAACCGTCTACACGGCGGAGGAAGCCAAAGCGGCCGCCGCGGAGCTGGGTTATCCTGTCCTGGTCCGTCCCTCTTATGTACTGGGAGGCCAGGGCATGCAGATCGCCATCTGTGATGAGGAAATCGACGAATTCATCGGCATTATTAATCAGATCGCTCAGGAGCACCCGATCCTGGTAGACAAATATCTGGTTGGAAAAGAGATCGAAGTCGATGCTGTATGCGACGGGGAAGATATCCTGATCCCCGGTATCATGGAGCACATCGAGCGGGCCGGCGTCCACTCCGGAGACAGTATTTCCGTATATCCTGCCCAGAGCCTGAATAAGAAGGTGATCCGGGTCCTGGAGGAATACACCAGGAAGCTGGCAAAATCCCTGCATGTCATCGGCTTGATCAACATCCAGTTCATCGTGGCGGACGACGAGGTGTATGTTATCGAGGTGAACCCCAGATCCAGCCGTACCGTCCCCTATATCAGCAAGGTAACCGGCATTCCCATCGTGGAACTGGCTACCCGTGTGATCATCGGGGAGACCATCAAGGGAATGGGTTACAAACCGGGCCTTCAGCAGGAGGCGGATTACATCGCCATCAAGATGCCGGTGTTCTCCTTTGAAAAGCTGCGGGGCGCGGATATCAGCCTGGGGCCTGAAATGAAATCGACAGGCGAGGTGCTGGGTATCGCGAAAACCTTCAACGAGGCACTCTACAAAGCATTCTTAGGCGCAGGGATCAACCTGCCCAAATATAAAAACATGATCATCACCGTAAAAGACGCGGACAAACTGGAAGCGGTGGAAGTGGCGAGAAGATTCGAGAAGATCGGCTACCGCATCTACGCCACCAGAAGTACGGCTAAGGTGTTAAACGAGCACGGAGTACACGCTGTGCGTACCAACAAGATCACGCAGGAATCCCCTAATATCATGGACCTGATCCTGGGCCATGAGATCGATCTGGTGATCGATACGCCCACACAGGGCCGGGATAAAAACCGGGATGGATTCCTGATCCGCAGAAACGCCATCGAGACCGGCGTGAACTGCCTGACCTCCCTGGATACGGCCAACGCGCTGGCCACCAGCCTGGAAAACCAGGAAGGGAAGGGACTTACGCTGATTGATATTGCTACGATCTGATCCCCGGAACAGGGTATATAAATTGCTATAAGAAAAGGAGAAAAACCCCCTTTCTTGTTTTTCTGTCAAAACCCCGCTGAAGAGCGGGCCGGACAGTAAGACAATACAGGGGGTTTTTCTCTTTCTTTTATTGAGGCTCGTCGGTGCAGAGGACAGTAATCCGCTCGGGTACGGTCTGGGCAGGGATACTGCGGGTGGTGGCGGTGTACTGGACGGCCAGGACGTGGCCCGCCAGTTTACAGTAGTAGAGCTGGCCGTTCTGGGTTTCGATGATGGTATAGGGGGAGAGGATCAGCCGGAGAGTACCGTCATAGCTGATCAGATTGTCATCGAAACGATCGACTTTGACACTGCGCCAGGACAGGGATTCTGCGATGGCTACGGCAGTGTACTGGGGCGGGTAGATCAGGGGGGCAGGGGCGTTGGCAGAGTACCAGCCGGTGATTCTCATACCTGGATTCACCTGTATGTGATCTACGAAATAAGTATTGGGAGTGGCGATAAAGTTTACTACGCTGTTGTCGTCGTTCTGGACAGTGATGCGCTGGGTACAGCATCTTTCATCCGCATTGGCGACACTGATTACGGTTCCTTCAAAGGAGAGAAATTCAAAAAAGTCATCCATACGATATGTTACCTTTTTCATAATATCTATATAGTATATGTAAAACAATAGCAAATTGACAATGGGAAATGGGGGCGGCGTGGGAGCGTAAGCTTTGCCCGCTCCGGGGAAGGCTTACGCTCCCACGCCTGCACTGGTGAAGGCTGGGAAGGTGAGTAACAGGAAGAGGTGAGTTTTTCTGTGCGTGTAATTTCGAGAGGAATTATGTATAATCAGAATTAGATGAGATGGTTTGGGAGGGATATCATGAACTATGAATTTAATCTTTTGCTGAATGATTATACGATCTGCCCCGATACCTGGGGAATGACCGATGAGAGCGCTCTGTTTTACCGTATGTATTATATTTGCGGGGGGGAGGCCTATCTGCGGAAGGGGGAGCGCAATATCCGGCTGAAAAAGGGGTATTTCTATATCTTTCCGCTGATGAATCCGTATACGTTGTGGCAGAATAAGGACAATCCTCTGGAAGTGCTCTGGTTCCATGTGGAAATTAAAATGGACTTTTATACGGATTTTGGTGTTGTGAAAATCGAGAAGGATACTGTGATGTACAGCCTTTTAAAGAGTATCCATTACCTGACGGGACAGCCGGAGTATCAAAATGAGATCGTCCGTCTGTTCGATATTTTTCTGACTATGCTAAATGAAGTGCTGCCTCTGCGCAAGACGAACAGCCGGCGGATGAAGAGCGTGATCGAATATATCGATACGCACATAGGGGAGGAATTGACGGTCAGTCAGCTGGCGGATCAGGCAGGGATGGAACGGTCGTATTTTTCCAGGAAGTTTAAGTCCATCTTTAAAATGTCGCCGAACCGCTACATTCTGGCTAAGAAGATGAGCGAGGCGGCTAAGGCTCTGGCTAACGGCGCTACTGTGTATCAGGCCAGTATCGTGGGCGGATATACGGACGAAAAGGCTTTTGCCAGAGCTTTCAAAAAATATATGGAAACGACTCCGTCAAATTACAGAAAAAGTCACATTCAGCAACCCTGAAGTCACAATATAGTGTTGTAACAGGTTGGTATAAATGCTATTATGTGAATACAGAAAGAGAGCAGATTAAGTGAGAACCACAATAAAAGACAGTTGGCGCCAAAAATTAATTGTGCAAGTTACTTAATAACCGCTTGGAAAGCTATGTTTTATGAACAAATATGTGTAGGAGAAGAAAGAGAGGATTTGCCGCATGAAAAAGTTATTAAGCGTGATTTGTATAGCGTCATTATGTGCAACTGTGATAACGGGATGTTCTTCAAAAAATGAAAGTGCAGAAACTGCAACCTCTGCCACGGATAATTCTGCGACGGCGGCTGAGTCGGACAGCGCTAAGAAAGATACAGAGAAAGATGCAGGGAAAGAGGGCAAAGGCTATGTGATCGGGTATGCCTCCAAATCGTCCACGACCCCGTTCTGGGTTCAATTGAACGCCGCGATCCAGACGGCAGCCTCGGACGCCCAGGTTACTGTGAAAGAAATCGGCCCGGCCAAAGAAAATGATGTGGCCGGACAGATCTCCGTGATCGAGGATTTCCTGACCCAGGATGTGGATGCCCTGATCGTCGCACCGTGTGACGATGTGGGTGTGGCTCCCGCCGTACAGAAGTTCATCGACGCGGGCAAGCCGGTAATCGCGGTGGATAACGGGGTGACGGGAGTGGAGATCACCTCCCTGGTGGCTACCGACAATAAGGCTTCCGCCGGAGCGGCAGCTGCTTATATCGCAGAAGCCCTGGGGGATGATGCAAAGGTCGTGACGATCGACGGCGTGGTGGCGCAGGGAACAGGAAAAGACCGGAAGAACGGTTTTGTGGATACGCTGAAGGAAAAGGCCCCCAATGCGGAAGTGGTCAGTTCCATTGCCGCTGACTGGGTAGACGATACCGCTCTTAAGGGAGTGGAAGATCTGATCAATGGGAATGTGGAGTTCAATGCTATTTTTGCCGCATGGGACGGGGGAGCCCTGGCTGCCTATCAGGCGTGTAAATCTGCGGGACGGGAGGACGTGATGATCGTCGGACACGATGCGTTTGAGCAGTCCTGTGAACTGATGATCGCCAAAGATCCTATTTTCAAAGGTTCCGTTGCCCAGAACCCTTCCAATATGGGAAGCCTGGCCGTGCAGACTGCAATCAAGGCGTTGGACGGGGAGACCGTGGAAGCCTTTAACGATTCCGGATACCAGGTAGTGACGGGGGAAAATGCCGCCGAGTATAAGGAAACAAATTACAGTAAATAGGATTGATGCATTTGTGTAATTTGCACCCTGGTGAAACAGGGTGCAAATTTTTCAAAAAAATCAGGACGGTGGGACGATGAACAATGCGGTTGTATTAGAAATGAAGAACATAACGAAAAGATTCCCCGGAGTTCTGGCCCTCGATCAGGTACAGCTCACCCTGCGCAGGGGAGAAGTCCATGTGCTGCTGGGAGAAAACGGGGCTGGAAAATCCACATTGATCAAGACCATTACCGGTGCTTATATCCCGGATGAGGGAGAGATCTTCCTGGAAGGCAGGCAGGTTAAGTTCGACAGCCCCCTGCACGCGCAGAAGCTGGGAATCAGCGCTGTCTACCAGGAATTCAACCTGATACCGGAGCTGGACGCGGCCAAGAATATCTTCCTGGGCAAAGAGCTGATGGTGGGGAAAACCATCAAGTTAAACAGCAGGGAGATGTACCGCAAAAGCGAAGAGTACCTGGAGACGATCGGGGCTAAGATCAATCCCAGGATACCGGTCAAGAACCTGGGTGTGGCAGCCCAGCAGATGGTGGAGATTGCCAAGGCGATCGCTACGGACTGCAAGATATTAATTCTGGATGAACCCACGGCCGTTCTCACCAACCAGGAGATCGATAAGCTGTTCCAGGTGGTTGAAACCCTGACGAAACGCGGGGTCGCCATTATATTTATCTCCCACAGGCTGGAAGAGATCAACCGGATCGGGGACCGGGTAACGGTCATGAGGGATGGGGCCTACGTGGATACCATCGAGGTGGAAAAAGGGAAGCTAAACACCGACTATCTGGTTAAACTGATGGTCGGGCGGGAGATTACGGACAAATTTCCGAAGATATCTGTAACCATCGGAGAAGAAATCCTGCGGGTGGAGCATCTGAACCGGAAACAGGTGCTGCGGGATATCAATCTGACCCTTCATGCGGGTGAAATCCTGGGGATCGGCGGATTGGTGGGCGCCGGCCGCACTGAGGCCGTCAAAGCGATCTTTGGCGCGGACCCCATCGACAGCGGGGAGATTACGGTGTTCGGGAAAAAGGCAGTTATCCGTCAGCCCAAAGATGCCATCCGCCTGGGAATCGGCCTTGCGCCGGAGGACCGGAAGGTGGAAGGGCTGAATCTGGGAATGTCTATCAAGGATAATATCATCATGGCCAGCGTGGATAAAATCAGCAGATGCGGAGTGATCGGGCGCAGGAAGCGCACGGAAATACCGGAGGAATTAAAGGAGAATCTGCGGATCGTGACCCCGTCCATCAATCAGATGGTGGGCAACCTAAGCGGCGGCAACCAGCAGAAGGTGGTCCTGGCCAAATGGCTGGCGTCGGATTCCCGAATCGTAATCTTTGATGAACCGACCCGCGGTATCGATGTGGGAGCCAAAGTCGAGGTGTACCAGCTTATGAATCAGCTGATCTCGCGCGGGGTCGGAATCATTATGATCTCATCCGAACTGCCGGAGCTGCTGGCGATGTCGGACAGAATACTGGTGATGCACGAGGGAAGGATCACCGGTGAATTAAGCCATGAAGAAGCCAGCCAGGAAAAAGTACTGCGCCTGGCATCAGGAGGGATTTGAAATGAAAATCAAGAATGATAAGGTCAACACATTCATACATAACAATTCCAGTCAGTTGACGGCCGGGGCCGGCCTGCTGATTATGATTCTGATATTGAGTATCGTGTCGGAGAACTTCTTTTCAGCAAAAAATCTCATTAACATCTGTCTGCAGGCATCGGTCATCGGTGTCCTGGCGATCTGTGAGACATTTGTCATTATATCCGGCGGTATCGATCTGTCTGTCGGCGCTATCGTTGCCCTCTCCTCCGCCATGATGGGCGAACTGGTGGTGAACAGAGGGATGAACGGAGCGCTGGGTATTCTGGCGTGCCTGTTGATCGGCTGTATCTGCGGTTTGATCAATGGCCTTCTGATCTCCCTTTTGGATATGCCGCCGTTTGTGGTGACGCTGGGCACGATGACGATATTCAGAGGCCTGGCCTATGAGTGGACCAACGCGCAGGCGATCTATGGCCTGCCGGACAGTATCAATTTTCTGGGCCAGAAATACATCGGTATGATTCCGATCGCTGTGATCACGGTGTTTTTGCTCTATCTGATCTCCTGGTTCCTCTTTAAACACACAAAATTCGGACTGTATACCTATTCGATCGGCGGTAATGTGATTGCCTCACGGCTGTCCGGTATTAAGGTGAAAATGATCAAATGCGGGATATATACGTTAAGCGGCGTGCTCTGTGCTATCGCCGGTATCATCATCGCCGGAAGAATGAACGGAACCTCCGGCCTGGTGGCTTCCGGATATGAGACGGACGCGATCGCTGCTGCTGCCATCGGCGGGATCTCCATGGCCGGCGGCAAAGGAAATATCTGGGGAACTTTGATTGGTGTACTGGTCATGCAGTGTATCCGAAACGGGATGAATCTGCTGGGAGTCTCCTCCTATCTCCAGATGGTGGTGATCGGCTCCGTTATTATCATAGCGGTTGCCATGGATTGTATCCGCAGGCTTAGACAGTCCTGAGAGAAGGTTAACAGCTCCATAAAGTTTGTAAGACTACAGGGGATGGGAAGATCAGACAGAATAAAGGAGGATAATAATATGTTGGTAAATAAATCCGCGTTTCAAGCCAGTGAACGGGTGGAAAGGCTCTGGAAAAGAAGTACGGACCTTTCCAAGAGCGGAAAGAGGAATGTATATGTAGACAATCCGGAGTTCCTCGTATATCACTGGTCAGGGCACAGTGCGGGATTTTCTCCGGCTACCGGAGAGATGGCGCTGTCAGATGACGAGAGGATCAACCTGGGAGATCATAACTGCCGGGTAGATACAGGAGAGCCGTTTCCTTTTGCCGGCGAGATGCCGTCGAAGACTGAGGGATTTGAGTATAGCGCGTTGAACTGGGCTAAGGATTACGCTTTTTTCCTGGATCACAGTCCGGCGGAGGTATATCCCGATGAAAAGATCGTGTCCGAGTTCCACTGGCAGCTGGATGAGGCGAGAAAATTCGTCTATCCCGAGGAAGTGACGGAACTGGGATTTGAGCTCCGTCAGCTGGGAGCCGGAGGCACGAGCCTGGCCCACACCTGTCCGGATTTGAGTATCGGCCTGAAAAAGGGCTGGACCGGACTCTTGAAGGATGTGAAAGCCAGCCTGGAAAAATGGAAGACTTATGACAATCAAAACCGGATCGATTATCTGAACGCGCAGGTAATGGTGGTGGAAGCGATCATCCGTTTTGTGGGGCGCCATGCCGATCAGGCGGAAAAACTGGCCGGGGAAGAGCACGATCCGCAGCAGAAGAGCCTTTACATGGAGATAGCGGCAAACATGCGCCAGATCGCTTCGGGAAAGCCCAAGACCTTTGAGCAGGCGGTACAGTGGATTCAGGTCTATGAGGTGGTGGAGCGGATCAACGGCCATGGAAACGGCTATGGACGCCTGGATCAGCTGCTGATCGATTTTTACCGGAAGGACCTGGAAAAAGGCCTGATTACCAGGGAAGAGGCCAGGGAACTGCTGGCAGAGCTGTACCTGAAGTACGGCGGGAACTATTTTTCCTTCGGCGGCAGAGATGCCAAGGGGCGGGATGCCACCAACGAGATCAGCTGGCTGGGGCTTGAGGCCTATGACATGCTGGGCGGCTATAACCATCTGGGAGTCATGTGGCACCCGGATATGGATGAGAGCTACTATCGGTATGCCTGCGAGGTAGTGACACGGCATGGCTGCGGAGTTCCCACACTTGTGAATTACGATGTGCTCAGGGACTCGGAATTGTACAGCGGCTATCGGTACGAGGATGCCTGGAACGTCTCCTACAGCGGATGTCAGTGGTATTGCTCGGTGGGAAGTGAATACAGCGATCACGACCTGAATTCCTTTGTGCTGACCGCTCCCATGCAGCGGGCCATGAAAAGAGCCGAAGAAGAAGGCTGTGACGAATTTGAACTGTTCTTTTCCCTCTATGAGGAGGAAGTGGAGCGGACAGCCGAGGCACTGGCAGAGTTTAAGAACCGGGTCTATAAGTGGCAGTCGAAGGTGTGGCCGGAGATGGTAACCACCCTGTGCATGAAAGACACGATCGAGAAAGGGCTGGACATTACCGACATCGGCGGAGCCCGCAATGCCTATACTTCAGTAAATGTACTGGCGGTTCCCAATGTGGTCGACTCGATCTATGCCATGAAAAAAGTGATTTTCGAAGAGAAACTCTATACGATGGCCCAGTTAAATGAAGCGATCGCCAACAACTGGAAGGATCAGGAGATTTTCCGCCAGATTATGCTCAAACAGGAAAAATTCGGCAATGACGAGGATCATGTGGATGAAATCTATCAGAGGGTAGCCGCCAATATCCGGGAAACCCTGGAACGCCAGCATAACATAAAAGGCTTCCATTTCCGGGCATCCCTGTTCCAATATATGGGGCACACCTATGCGGGCCCTATTATCGGGGCCACCCCCGACGGGCGCCTGGCGGAGGAACCCATCGCTCATGGCTGTAACCCGATGCACGGCCGCAACCATAACGGTATAACAGCCACCGCAAAATCCCTGCTGAAGGTCCCGTTTAGAAAGTACCAGGGCGGTTCCCTGCAGATCGAGCTGCAGCCGAAGTTTTTCGATGGGAAAGAGCAGAAGGGAAGCTACATCGAGAGATTCTCCAGGGCCTACATGAAAAACGGCGGGGTACAGATCAATTTCAATATCGTCGACCTGGATCAGCTAAAAAAAGCCATCGATGATCCGTCGAATCCGGAATATGCGGATATCGTAATCAAAGTAACCGGCTACAGTGCCCACTTTGTTGTGATGGACCGGGAATTCCAAAAAGAATTCGTGACGAGGGTAAATTATGAAGCTATCTGACTACAGAAAGGACTGCGGCCTGGTATTTGATTTTCACAGAGGCACCACACATGACGGCCCCGGCATGCGCACCACAGTATTCATGAAAGGCTGTCCGCTGCACTGTGCCTGGTGTCATAACCCCGAGAGTATCGAGCCGCATCCCGAACTTCAATGGACTGCCGGAGAATGCATCGGATGCCATACCTGTGTGAATACCTGCCAGTTCGCAGCCGTGCAGGCCGATGAGGAAGGAATCAGGATCCGGCAGGACTGGTGCCAGGAGTGTTATCAGTGCGCGGAAAAATGCCCGTCCGGGGCGCTTAAGATCGTCGGAACCTATTGGGATGTGGACAGCCTGGCAACCGAAGCTCTGAAGGACACCATGTTTTTTGAAGATTTCGAGGGGGGAATTACCTTATCGGGCGGAGAGCCTATCCTGCAATACCGGTTCGTCACAAAATTCCTGAAGAAAATAAAGGAGGCGGGCCAGAATACAGCTCTGGATACCTGCGGCCTGGGGCTGCGGGAAGCCTACGAATCCGTCTACCCCTACGTGGATACCTTCCTCTATGACATCAAACTGATGGATAAAAATGAACATATCCAGTATACCGGGATGAGCAACCAACTGATCTTAAGCAATCTGATCTGGCTGATTCAGAAAGCCAGTGGAGATCCGGACAAAAAGATATGGATCCGGACCCCGCTGATTCCCGGGGCTACAGCCACCGAAGAAAACATAGATAAAATCGGGAAATTCCTGAAAGGGGAAGTGTTAAAGGGAATCGAACGCTGGGAACTGTGCGCATTTAACAATGTATGCAGGGACAAATACCGGAAAATGCATCTGGAATGGGAGTATCAGGATACCCCTCTGATGACAGAGGATAACGCCAACCGCTATCTGCAGATTGCCCGGAAATATGTGGGAGAGAAGGCAGTCCTGTCCGGCTTGACCGCCAGGGATGTTCATAACGCATAAGGCGCAAAAGATTAAGAACCGCCGGTCACCTCCGTGATTTTGACTGAAAACAGATCTGTGAGAAAACAGTCTGTCCGCAGTCGGGAAATCACGAAGCGGCCGGCGGTTCTTATACTTATCCTTTTACAATTCTCGTTCCGGTCTTGCCGTCAAGGCTGTCCACCGCTTTATCCAGCATGGTGATCACAGCGGTCCTTCCTTCGCGTTCCCCGACGAACGCTACAGCGGCCTCGATCTTAGGAAGCATGGAGCCGGGGGCGAACTGTCCCTCTTCGATATATTTTCTGGCTTCTGTGGTGGTCATCTGATCCAGCCACTGCTCGTCCGGTTTCCCATAATTCAGCGCCGCCTTTTCCACTGCGGTCAGGATGATCAGCACATCCGCATCGATTCGTTCCGCGATCAGTGCGCTGACGGCATCCTTCTCGATAACCGCGCTGGCACCTTTGAGATGATGCCTTTGAGCCAGCACAGGAATTCCGCCTCCGCCGGCAGCGATAACTACCTGTCCGGCATCCAGCAGCGCCTGGATCGCATCGATTTCAATAATATTTTTCGGCTTGGGCGCGGCCACGATCCGCTGATATCCTTTTTCCGGAACCTCTGTCACATAATTTCCCTTTTTCTCCTCAAGCTCGGCTTCCTCTTTATCCATAAAGCGGCCGACCCTTTTCTCCGGATTATAGAACGCCTCATCATAGGGGTCCACTTCCACCTGCGTCAGCACTGTACTAACCGTTTTATAAATTCCACGGTTCAAAAGCTCCTCCCGAATGGAATTCTGAAGGTCGTAACCGATATACCCCTGGCTCATGGCGGAGCAGACTGACATAGGAGCAGCGGTGAACTCCGGATGGCGCCCCGCGAATTCGTTCATAGCGGTATGGATCATACCCACCTGAGGAGCATTGCTGTGGGAAATCACCAGCTCGTACCCATTTTCAATGAGATCAGCGATCGAGGCCGCAGCCTCGTGAGCTGCGATTTTCTGTTCGGGCAGAGTGATCCCCAGCGCTTTATGTCCCAATGCCACAACGGCTTTCTTTTTGTTCATATTCCGTACCTTCCTTATTTTGTTTTATTTGACTTAAATTATATCGGCTGTAGACCCAAAATGCAATACATGAGCCAAAAACCACTGAGAAAAGTAACCTCTCAGTGTTACGATTCACGGCCAACTTTGGTAAATGGGGATTTTGGTACTGGGGTCCGGGCTGAAGGGAAGCGGCGTGTCTTGGGGAGCCGGGCAGCAAATCTCGCGGGGCCAAATCACTTCGGCCGGGCCTAAGAACGGCTAACTCCGAAGACGGGAGAACCTCTTATTGGCAGGGCCCGGAACAAACTCGCCACAGGACGGCTCGGACAGTGTTCCGGGCCCTGCGAGGTTCTCCCGACTTCTGCG